>JBIOVA010000242.1:0-48776 GCA_044867485.1 Lacipirellulaceae bacterium
CTTCTTCCGAGGCATGGGACGGTTCTCCTCCGCCCCCGGAACCTAACGAGTTGGACTGTCCACTAAAAGCCGAGCACCTCAAGAGGTGATGCTGACACAATACGACTTGCTACGGACCGTTAGTCACGTGGCATGCCCTTGGAGGTCCGCCGACGTGGGCGTGTCGGGAGCCCCCTTAGCGTGCTCACGCGGACGAGAGCATGGCACACGGCGCGTGGAGCCCGGCGCGGGCTTGCTCCACTACGCACGAACATGGCCACGTCGGCAGACCTCCGAGGCCATGCCGCCCGCCGCTTCGCACTGCTGGGCAAGCCAGCAGTGGCACCCGATACCCGCGACCTGCCGTCTCCCGGAGGGAGACCCTCACCCTCGCCCGGGGGAGAGGGAACTACTGGCTGATTGAGCGGAAGTTGCTGAACGTGAAGTTCCCGAAGGCGAACTGCGGGAACATGCTGTACAGCCCCTGGCTGAAGAACTGATGGATGAATTCGTTCGCCACGTGAATCGGCGTCTTGGGGACGACGACGATGTCAGAGTCGTTCAGCCAGATTTCGTCGGCTGGCGCCGGCCGCCGGGCGTAGAGGGCGCCCTGGACGTCGAGCATCGTCGCCAACAGCCGCCAGTCGTCGCCGCGGCGGAACACGACCACCTGCCGCGTGTTGGCGCCGAGGTTCGTCCCGCCGGCCAGCGCCAGCGCGCCGATGAGCGTCGTCGGCCCTTCGAGCGTGTATCGCCCGGGCTGCTTCACCTCGCCCAGCACGAACACGAATCGCGGCGCCCGTTTGGTAATCACCGGAGTGACGTCGACGCCGGGAATCGTCGCCGCGTAACGGGCGTCGACCTCCGCTTTCAACTCGTCCACGTTCAGCCCCTGCACGCACAGCGAGCCCAGCGCCGGCAGGCTCACCTTGCCGTCGGGCGTCACAGGCACCTCCAGCTTCAAGCCGCCCGAGCCCTGCCGAGCGTCAACGGCGGCAATGAGGTCCTGCAGCCGCGTGTTGACGATGAGCGGCGTCACCGTAATCGCCGGCACCTTGTAGTACTTGAGATACCGCTCCTCGAGGTGCAGCCGCAGGCCGTCGATGGTCATTCCGGCGGCGCGCACCTGACCCAGCAGCGGCAGGCTAATCGTACCGTCCGGCTGCACGATCAGCTCGCGGCGGATGTTGTCCTGCGCTGCCTCGCCCGCGCCCGTGTCGCCGGTGAGCGACTCCACGCGAATCGAGTCGCCGACCTGCAGCTCGTACGGAAAACCCGTGACCTCGCGGGTGAGCCGGAAGACGAACGCGATCTGGTCGTCCACGCGCACGCGGTACTCGGGCACGTGGGCCATGCGGGAGTGGCCCGCGTACTCGCCCTGGGCAAACGCCTGCCAATTCACGTCGCCGCGCGCTTGCCATGTGACCTCGCCCATGCCGGCGCCGGCCGTGCCGTCCACGCCCCAAATGGGGTGCGGGGCCGCAGGGCCGAGCGCCTGGCAAAGGCGGATTGACTCCCAATCGACAATCGCCGGGGCTGCCGCCGGCTCGCAGGCAGGGACCAGCGACTCCGCGTGCTCGATGCCGGACTTGGAGTCCCGCTGCCCCGTCGCGGCCCATGCCGCGCACCCAACCGCAAGCAATGCGGCGCACCACGTCAATCGTTGATTTCTGCCGAAGGTCATGCCGCACTCATTCCTATCGCATCATCGGCGCCGGACCGCGCGCGATCATCGCCGCGGGAGTCCGTGAGCCCGGGGGGCCCATCGCGTCGGGCGTTCGCGCCAGCACGTCGCTTCTGACCCACTGCACATTGCCGCCGTCCGCGCCGCGGGACGCCAGCATCGTCGCCTGCCGTTCGCTCAGCGACGCCAGGTCGGGCCGGCCAAGTTGCCGCTCGATGCGCGCCAGATTGCGGAACACCACGGCGTCGGGCGCGTTGGCCGCCACCTGCCGCAGCAGGCCGGCGCTTTCGACGAAGTGACCCGATTCTGCCAACAGCACGCCCAGCTCGTGAGCCGCGAAGTGATTGTCGTTCCGCGCCAACAGCGCCGCATTCTGCAGCGCCAGCGCCGCCCGGTCAGCCTGCGGATTCGCCGCGGGCTCCATGCGTCCCCGCCACGTCGCCAACTTCCCCAAGGCATGCAGCGCCATTGACCCTGCGGGCTCGCCCGCCACGGCCGCCCCGAGTTGCACTTGCGCGTAGCGAAAATACGCGTCAGCCAATTGCTGCGGCAACAGCGCGTCGACCGGAAAATCCTTCGCCGCCGGCGTGCGGTGCGACGACACGATCACCGACAGGCTCAATTCCGCCGCGGCTGCGCGCCCCAGCGGGCTGAAGTCTTCGGCTTCCTCAAGCGCCCGCAGTCCATCGGCCAGGGCGATCGTCCGCCGCGCCGAGCCGTGGAGCTGATCCTTCGCCTCGGCGATCATGCGGAGCGCGGCGACGAACTCGCTGCGCGCGGCAAACGACGCCCCGCGCTCCGCCAACTCATAGCCGCGGCGAATCCGCGCGGCGGCCCGTTCGGTGACGACCGCGCCGGTCGGCGCACCGTCGACCGGCGGCGGCGCGGCGATTGGCGTGACCAACGGCATGGTCAACGGCGCTGACACGGCGTCAATCGCCGGCTCAACCGCCGCCACCTCGTCCGCCGGCAATTCCTCCGGCGGCAGCAGCGCACCGCTCGGCGAGGCTGATGACGGCGACGAATCCCACGGCCCGACGGCCCACGCCTCGCGATTCGCCCCGCCCGCGCTGCCGTGCCAATAGCGCGGCAGCGGCGCCGCGTCGATCGCCGTTTTCGCCGGCCGATCGCCGCAACCTGTGGTCGCGGCCACGGTTGCCAGCGCGGCCATCCACCGGCGCCATCGGCGCGGCAGCGTTGGAAAGCGTTCCCCCGGCCCCATCGAGTCCGTCCTTGGAGTCTTGCGCGAACCGACGACGGCCACGACGCCTCCGGCGGCGCGCACCGCGCTGGTACTCTCAGACTTCGTCCGCCCGCTGCCGCCAAAGACAGCAAAACCCCTACCAGGCGACCGTGGTTAAACCGTCCGCTCCGTCACAGCCCGCACAGGCCGAGCGCTTCGCCGCACGCCTGCCGGCAAAACCGGCACACCTTCCCCAATGCGTACGCGCTGAAGCGCCCTCAGAACATCCGCGTCTGGAAGCTACCCTCGACCGGTCGGGCGTTGAACCCTGCCGCTCGCAGGTGGCCGACGAACTCCTTGGGACCGTGGACGCAAAAAATTTCCTCGGCCCCCACGCGCTCAGCCGCGGCCAGGAGTTCGTCGTAGTCCGCGTGATCGGACAGGGGCAGGGCGTGGTCCACGCCCCACCGATATTTGGTCGCCGGATCGATTGCCCAACCCGTGACGGCGATGCTCACCGGCCGCACCAACCCGCGGAGGCGATACTTGCCCGACCACTGCGGCAACGTCACGACGGCGCAGCCCGGCGCCAGTTCGGCGCCAAACGCCCGCACATCGCCCAGGTCGACGCCGCACTCCCGGTACGCCTCGCTGATCGCGAAGATCGCCGCGTGTTGCAGCACCGGAACTCCCGCCGACGTGAGCAGCCGCGTCACCTCCTGCGACTTGCCCAGCGGGTAGGCATGAATCACCGGCGTTCGGCCCTCGCCAAGGGCGCCCGTGACGATCTCCATCAGCCGCGCGACCGTCTCGCTTCGCGGCGGCATCCGGTAGCGCGGCTGGCCGAAGGTCGATTCCATGATCAGCACGTCGGCCCGTGGCAACTCGGCCGCCTCGGAGGTGGCGGACTCGCCGAGCTTGAAGTCGCCTGTGTAGAGCAGCCGCCGGCCGTCGCACTCGACCAGCAGCATGGCCGACCCCAGGCAATGCCCTGCGGGATAGGTGGTGAGCCGCGCCTCGCCGAACTGGAAGGGCTGGCGATACGGCAATTCGAGCACGGCGCGCCGCTCGCCCATCCGCAGCCGATACAACCGCCCCGTGGCCGGCGTGCAATACGCCGTCTCGTGCGGCGCCATGTGATCGGTATGGGCGTGCGAGACAAACCCATGCGGCAGTCGCCGCCGCACGTCGAGCCCCAACCGCGGCCGCGATAAGAACAATCCTCGATCCCAATGAATCATTTTTCCGTTAGCCGCGCTCACGGAGGTCTGCCGTAGCGGAGCGCTGCCCCCCTGGTTCCCATGGCAATCAAAAACGACTTGCTCCTAGTGTACGCCTGAACGCTCCCCCCGTCGCGGGCGCCCCCCAATTTGCCACGCGCCGCCGCGCCAGTTACCTTAAACTTTGCCAGTACGCCTCAAGTCCTTCTCGGAACCCTGAACCCCGAGCCCTGAACCCTCCTTGTGGAAGTCACCAGCGACGGCAAATGGTTCTGGGTCGAGCCGCCCAAGGCGCCCGTCGCCGCGGCGGCCGAGCGGATTCTCGCGCTGCGGCTCGAAGAGGTCCAACGCTACCTGCCGCTCGCCGCCCGGCACGACGCCGACGACGTCGAGTACGTCCACCAACTGCGCGTGAGTTGCCGGCGGGCCGCCGCCGCGCTGCGGGCGTTCCAGCCGCTCGTCCAGCGCCGCGGCCGCAAGCTGAAGACGTGGCTCAAACGGCTCCGCCGCGCCGCCGGGCCGGCCCGCGACGCCGACGTGTTCGTCGCCCGGCTGCGTCACGACCTCGATCCCGCCAATCGCTACGCCCAGGAACTTGTCGAGGTCGTTAGCCAGGCTCGGATCGAAGCGCAGCATCTGCTAGTGAAGGCCGACGCCAAAGCCGCCAAGGGGGACTTCCAACAGGCCATCGACAAATGCCTCAAGGGACTCGTCAAGCCGCACGCCGCGTTGGCCGAGCTTTCGTTTGCCGAATTCGCCCAGGAGTCGATCGCGGCGCCGGCCGCCGCCCTCTCCGCCGTCGATGTGCACGCCGCGTCGGTCGTCGAGCTTCATCAACTTCGCATCGCCGCCAAGCGGTTGCGCTACTCAATCGAAATCTTCCACAGCACGGCGGCGCCCGCGTTGCGACTCGAAACCTATCCGCAAGTCGAAGAATTGCAGGAACGGCTCGGCGCGATCAACGACCGCGCCGCCAGCCAGGTGCGGCTGCAGCGCTGGCTTGCCGAACTGCCGGCCGACGGGCTGGCGGCGTTCGTCGCCGCCCTGATTGTCGGCGAACATGCCGCCGCGGCGCGCCTGCGCAACGAGTTCCTCGCCTGGTGGACGCCCGAGCGGCAATCGCACTTGAGCGAGCAACTCGAAAACGCATTTGCTTGATGCGCTTGCTTCGCGATAAGGCGCCGCGTACCGTGGCGACATGAACCTCTCGGCGCCACCGGACAGCATCGTCCACAACCGCTCGCAACGTCGCCGATCCCTCGCCGCCGCTTACGCCAACGCCGCCGTGTGGGGCCTCGGCAGCGGCCTGGCCAACACGACGCTCGTCACGTATCTCGCCCGGGAGTATCGGGCCAGCGGCCTAGCCTTCGCCTGGCTCCTTGCCGCGCCGTCGCTCGCCGGGCTGATGCGACTGGGCGCCCCCGTATGGATCGAGCGCGTCGGCAGCCGGCGCAGCTTCTGCATTGCCGTGTTCCTGGCAAGCGCCGCCGTGCTCGCGACTCTGCCAGCCCTCTCCGCACCTGGCGTGTTGTCGACCCCCGCGCAGTCGATCGTGGCGCTTGGAGCCACCTGGGCCGGGCACCAAGTGTTGGAGTCCATCGCGATGGTCGGCCTCTGGTCGTGGCTGGGCGACCTGGCGCCGCCGCGGGTGCGCGGCCGCTTTATCGGTCGCCGCGAAGCGTGCCTCAACGCCGGCGTCGTGGTCGGCACGATCGTCGCCGCCGCCGCGACATACTCGTGGGACTTCTACTGCAAACGCACCGGCGCTCCCCACCGCGCCTGGCAATCCTATGCCGCTTGCGGCTTAGCGGGCGCCGTACTCCTCGCCGTCGCCGCGTTGCTGCTCCTCCGCATGAACGAACCGCCGCGTTCCACGCGCGACGAGCCAAGGCGCAGCTTTCGTCTCGCCGACCTCATCGCCCCGATCGCCGATCCGCGCTTCCGCCGCTTCCTCGCCTTCGGCCTCTGGTTCTCTTTCTCCAACGGCATCGTCCAAACCGCCCAATCCATCTACTTCGTCGGCCCGCTCAACCTGTCCTACGCCGCCAAGAAGACGCTCGACGGCGCCTCGCGCGGCCTGCAAGCCGCCATGCTCCCCCGCATCGGCGCGGCAGTCGATCGCCGCGGCAACGTGCCGATCCTCGCCCTGTCGCAATCGCTCATCGCCGCGGCGCCGTTGTTCTTCCTCTACGCTACGCCGCTGGAGCCGTGGTGGATTCTCGGCGCCTACGCCTGCTGGCTGGCCTACGGCGGGCACAACGTGTCCCTGCCGAATCTCATGCTCGGCCTCAGCCCGCCCGGAGCCACGGCCAACTACGCCGCCGCCTGGTTCGCCTGGTCACAACTGGCGTTTTCCCTGAGCGTGTTGGCGGGTGGGGCAATCTTCGACGCCCTGACGAAACGCCTCGCACCGCTCTCCCTCGGCGGCCGCCCGTTTGACGTGTTCTTCGTCCTGTTTGCCGCGAGTTGGATCCTCAAATCAATCGGCGTCGTGCTAGCACTCCGCGTCCCGGAGCCAGGCGCCTCCCCGGCTTGACCTCACCCAGGAGAATTGGCCAGATTGGTGCTTTGTTTTACTGGAAATCCGCCGGCGACTGCATCCGCCCGCCGCCGGGCGACGGATACATTCACACAGCCAGAAGCGACCGCGTGGAGCCCCACCCTGCGAGAAATCCCGCCGGAAAATCGCCCCATGACGTTGGTCGATCACCTGCGCCGCGCCAGTCAAGACGCCGCTGACCACGTCGCGCTGGTCGCGGGCGCAGTCCGCTGGACCTACGGTCAACTCGACGAGGCGACCGATCGCCTTGCCGCGTCGCTCGCGCGGCTCGGCGTCGAGCCCGGAGACCGCGTCGCCCTGCAATTGGGCAATTGTCCCGAGCTGGTGATGGCGTACTACGCCTGCTTCAAGCTTGGCGCCATCTGCGTCCCGATCAACAACCGTTTCGCCGCGGCGGAAATCAAGTACACGCTCAACCACGCCGCCTGCCGCGTGTGCATCAGCCAGCCCGACCTGTACGCCGGCGTCATCCCCCTTCGTCCGTCCCTCGCATCCGTCGAGCATTTCTTCGTGATTGATGGAAAGTCCGGGTCTCCCGCCGCGCCCAGCGCCCGGCCCTTCGCCGAATTGCTCGACCGCCCCGGCGCCCCCTTCCCGGCCGTCGCCGACGACGCCGTCGCCGCCATCCTCTATACCTCCGGCACCACTTCGCGGCCCAAGGGCGTCACTCACACGCACCGCAGTCTGTGCGCCACGGCCGATTTTCACGGCGCTCACATCGGCCTCAACCACGACGACGTCGTGTGCGTCGTGCCGCCCTTGTGCCACATCTTCGGCTTCGCCACGCAGATGATTGCGTCGGTGTGGGCCCGGGCGCAGATCGTGCTTATCCCGCGGTTCGACTCCGAGACCGTGCTCCGCACAATTGCCGAGCACCGCGCCACGCGCATCGTGGGCCTGCCGACGATGTATCAAGCCCTGGTCGACCACCCCGCGGCCGCCCAATACTCGCTGCGATCGCTGCGAACGTGCATCGGCGGCGGCGACGCCGTGCCTAT
Source organism: Lacipirellulaceae bacterium (assembly GCA_044867485.1). Lineage (GTDB taxonomy): Bacteria > Planctomycetota > Planctomycetia > Pirellulales > Lacipirellulaceae > Lacipirellula. The sequence continues at coordinate 7,625 of JBIOVA010000242.1, forward strand.
CGCCCTTCAGCAGCGGTTTCGCAACACGTTCGGCGTCGCCTTGCTGGAAGGCTGCGGCATGACCGAGGTGATTCCCTTCACGCTCAACATGCCCGGCGCCCATCGCCCTGGCTCGATCGGCCGTGCGTGCCCTGGCATGACGATCCGCCTGGTCGACGACGCCGGCCGCGACGTAACGCCCGGCGCCGTCGGCGAGATTCTTGTTCGCAGCGACGCGGCGATGATCGGCTACTGGCTAGAGCCGGAAATCACCGCCGTTACGCTGGCCGACGGCTACGTCCACACCGGCGACCTCGCGCGCATCGACGATGACGGTTACTACTGGTTTATGGGCCGAAAAAAGGAGATCATCATCCGCGGCGGCAGCAACATTTCGCCGCTCGAAGTCGAGGAGGCCCTGTACCTTCACCCGGGCGTGCGCGAGTGCGGCGTGGTCGGCGTCCCCGACTTCACCCTGGGCGAAGTCGTTTGGGCCTTTGTCGCGGCGCGAGACAATTCCCAACCCACCGCCGCGGAACTGCAGGCGTTTCTCGGCGCGAGAATCGCCGCCTATAAAATCCCCGAAGCGATCCGCTTTCAGCCGGACTTGCCCAAAGGCCCCACCGGAAAAATCCACCGCCGCACGCTCCGCGATTGGGCCATCCGCGAACGCGCCGCCGTGTGAGTCAGGTTGCCGCGACGCCTACTGTCGAGGATCGTTGGGGAGATCGTCAGGGCGCGGACGGCGATGACCATGACGAAATCCAAGCACGTGGACCGTCTTGGACTGCTCGTCGATATGGAAAAGAATCGGAACTATGCACTAAGCAAAGCACTCCTCGGCGCGTGATTGCCTACAATACCCCATGTCGTGCGACGAAATAACGCAGGCCCAGGCATTGCTCCGGGAATTCGGCTACGACGCCCAGGATCACTGCCGCGCAGCAGCGAACGCCTGCCTTCGGCTTGGCTTACTGGACGAGGCATCGCAAATCATTCTGGCCAGCAAAAGGCTTATCGACCTGCTGGTCACGATCAGCGGCAAAGACTTTCTGCTTGTCGATGAGGCAGTGGCAGGCGATGGCTAGCGCTTAGCTCGCTCTGCCATCTCCTGCATGCTCAAGCGCGGCTGCGAAGGCTTTATCGGCTCTTGCTCGTAAATTTCCAGCAATGCCTTGTGCAGCAGGGCAACGGCGTCCACGCTGTAGTAGACGTGGGTGTTCATGAGGATGTTCACGGTGGCATCGAACACCGGGTTGCCAGTATTCTGAACCGCTCCGCTACTAATCTTCTTCAATTCGCTCATCGAAATTCTCCTTAGAGAACAAGCCGGCCGCGCATATTTTCTGCGCAGCAATTCAGTAAAGGAGTGCGAGCCTTCGCGGCTGAGAGCGATCGTTGTGAGCCGAACCGCTCTGCGTCCTTGTCAGCAAGCCTCCGACAAGGAACGGTATGCGCTCCATCGGCACTGGGCAAGGCGCAAAAAAGAAGGCCCCCGGCGCACGCAGCGCTCGGGGGCCAGCGGTTCGGTCTCACGATGCAATCATACGGAACCGGCGGCCGACGGCAACGTGGAGTTACCGCGAACGCTTGGGATTCTTTGGCGCCGCCGGAGGCTTTTTCGGCGCGGGCGCCGAGAGCGCCTTCCGCAGCGCATCCTCGGGCGTCATCCCGTGGAGTGAGAGCTTGGCGCTGCCACGCACCTTTTTCTTCTCACTCGCCATTTTGCCCCAAATACCGAGATTCGGCGGGTTGCAATTCCTATTCCGTTTCCCGAGAATGCCGAACAGCCCTGAAGTCTGCAAGCGACTTCAAGGCTGTTGGCTTAGTTTCTTGTCCTACGGCGCCAACCGCAGGACGCACACCGCTTAGCGAACGTCATGAACACGCTCGCCCGTAACGACCGCACTCTAAGGCAGGACGCCAATCGCGTCAAGCGCCTTTTCTCGGGGTTCTCCCCGCGTGCCGTCAGCCCGCGCGCCATGCGTTCGCCCCACCACGGAAGGGTTCACGATGGCGAACTGGCACCTGTATTGCGACGAGAGCAGTAAGGATCATCCCTATTTGGTTTTTGGCGGCATCTTGGTGCGCGCGGACATTGCACCGGGATTGGCCGCCGAATTGGATGAATGGCGCACGTCCTGCGGAATGATTGGCGAGATTTCATGGAAGAAAACGACCGCCGATCGCTTGGAGCGATATAAGCAGTTCGCAGCGCTTGCGATTGATAACGCCCGCATGGGTCGAATCTCATTTCGCTGCGCAGTTTTTGACCGTGATGACGACGGGCTATTCAAGGGAACTCCTAGGGACGAGGCTTACGCGAAACGACTGCATCAATACTTGCTCCACAGCTTCGGCCTGCGACTTCCGGAAGTCGACCAGCTATTCATCTTCCCAGATCACGAATTCCTGCCGTGCCCTCCGGAAGAACTGCGCACCTTCCTGAATAGCGGAATCGGGATGAGGAGGTGTGCTTTTGATTGCAATGTCGTGCGGTTTATTAAGCCGCACGAATCTAAAAAGAGCCGTTTCATCCAGATGGCCGATCTACTCTCAGGCGCCGTGGCGGCCGGCAATAACTTCTCCGCAGACGCCAATAGCAAGCGCGGGGCCGCAAAGCGGGAGTTGAGCGCATTTATTGCAGCGCGGGCCGGCGTCGATTTTACTCGCAGTAACTTTGGTAGGATGGATTTCCGGATTTGGCATTTCGTGCCATTGATTAAGTTGGCGGCGATGCAGCATGCACCAATAAAAAGGGCGCCCTGAACCCTATCCCTTGCGGGCAATCTCGGCTGAGCCAAGAGTTTCGGGATTCAGCGGCGCGTGCCATGATTATACGCCTTTGGGGAGCAGGGCGCAACTGCAAATTTGGCCGGTCTTATGCAGGTGTTTTGTACCTCAGTCGCCGTCCTTCTGCCCCGCGAATTGCGGCTTCCCGACGCTGCGAGTCGGGCACTTTGCGGTGATTCCAGCGGAATCCAAATTCGGCGAGATAACGGTGCAGGTGTCCCTTGCTCATTAGGTGATAGACGCCGTAATGGCCACGCTTAACGAGAGCGAAATACGCCTCGACAAGATTGGTCGTCACCAGGAACCCGTCCTTGCGTTTGTAGGCGTACTGCTTCCTGCTATGCGTGACGATTTCGTGCGCAGCGTACTCAAGGCCGACTTTCCGATATACCGATGCCTCGTCGCTTACGATGGTTGCTGACGTGGCGACGTTCTCTTTCAACGCGGCCATGATGGTCGCGCCGTCGACGCGGGCAACTGGACCCGACCGCACTCCACCGTCGCGCTGCACAAGTGCCACCACGGGTTGCTTGACAGTGCCGCGCCCCGGTCGACTGGTCCCTGGGTGGCGTACCCTCCGGGCGCCGACGTAACACTCGTCAGCCTCAACCACGCCGGTCAGCGGCTCACCAAAGGCCCCTGATTCCATCGCGTGCCGAATACGGTGCAGCATGAACCACGCAGTCTTGTACGATCCAAGGCCCAACTCTCGCTGCAATTGCAGAGCAGAGAATCCCTTTTTGCTAGAGCAAAGCAAGTGGAACGCCATCACCCACCGGCGATAGGAAACCTTGCTGCTTTCGAGGATGCCTTTGACGCGGACGGTGAATTGCTGCCGACACTGCGGATTGTTGCACTGGATGCACCCCGCGCGGTGACGCTTGCCGCTCATCCGCGTGCAGTTGGTGGACTCGCAGTGCGGGCAAACTGGGCCGTTCGGCCAGCGCAGGTTTTCCAGGTAGGTCCGGGCCTCGTCTTCGGTCAGTTGTGCGACTTCTAGGATATTCATGCCAATGTCTCCCTTGCTTGGTCGTCTGTATGATATTTACAAACGGCAGGGGTGTCAATAAGACATTGACAATAAATCGGGGATTTTCTAGAATGGCGGACATGGGGAAAGAACGCACCGAAGACCCCGCCATGAAGCGGGTCCACAAGCTCTACGCGGCCTCAGGAATGACGCAGCAGGAATTGGGCGAGCGGATGGGCTATTCGCCCGCCTCGGCCCGCCAAGCTGTCTCGCAGTTCCTCAAGAGTGGCGATCCGCAGATAGGCATGTTGCGCCGCTTCGCCAAGGCCGTGGGCGTTAAGATTGGGGAAATCGTTTAGCGAAGGACAGTTAGGGCCGCGGGCCGGTTCGCGGCTGCTTTGCTTAGTGCATAGTTCCGAAAAGAATTAGGTATTGTCCCACGACGCGCATGCGAACTTCATAAGTTGTATATCGGTCGTCTGGCGCCAGTGGACAACGGCGAGGAAACCGTTCCAGCGATTCGATCGTCTGGAAGACCTTGTTCACCCACCGCTGGGCGCTCTCTGGCGCGTGCCGCTTCGTAGCAATGAACTCGCGGTAGGATTCGATGTTCTCAACCGCCCTTTCGGCGAGTCGCACCGTATAGGTTGTCATGAATCGGGACGCAGGCCGAAATTGCGTTCGATGCGAAGCTTGGCATCGCTCACCGAGAGCGTCCGACCGGCTCGCACATCCTCCATGGCTTGATCGAGACTTGCTCCGCTCGCAGCCAATTCGGCGTCGCTCGGCATGTCCGGCTCATCGCCTAGAATTAGGTGGTACACGTATTCTGTGACGCTTGCACCGATCGCGGCCGCCTTTTGTTCGGCAATTGCTTCAATGTCGGCGGGAAGATCGATCTGCATGGCACGGGCTCCTTCTGTCGTCATCATAGCACGCGCAGGCGACCGAGGTCAAAACAACGCTTGCCATGTCCGCTACCTTTCTTAACCCGAGATTCTGCCCTCATCCCGCTGGAATCCGATGACGCTGGAGCACGACCAACCGTGGAGTCATTGGAGAAACGGTGGCGCGAGTTCGAGCACTCTTGTCGGGACGATTTGCAGCCTTCCAACTAGGGCTTCAATTGCCACTCCGTCGTGTCTGCCGGCGCGGCGCCGAGAGCGTTCACTTCGCGGACGCTCCGCCACAGGCTGAACACGAGTTGCAGAAATCCCGCACCGGTCATCGCCGCGGTGAACCAGAACGCCGCCCGCGGCGCGAGCGCACCGTGCCCGCCGACCACGAGCCCCATTTGCCCGAGGCCCCACAGCACCAACAGCGACTTGAATTCCGTGGGCCCGAATCGCGCCAGCGTGAACTCGCCGATCATCTTCGCGCGGATGCTGGTGAGCACCGCCGTGGCGTAGATCACCACGATCCCCGCCATCCCCAGCCACGGCGCCAAGGCCGAATAGGTCGTCGCCCCGTACGCCAGCCCCGCCGCCCAATACGAGAACGACAGCGGGTCGACGAAGTGGTCGAGCAGCTCGCCCCCGTTGCGGCACTGGCCAGTGGCCCGCGCGTGCGTGCCGTCGAGAACGTCGCACGCGTGGTTGAGCGCAACGCCCAGCGCCGCCAAGACCCCGCCCCACATCGTGGTCGGCGCCAGCGCAAATCCCACGGCGCCCGCGATCGCTGAGAGGTGCCCGCAGGCCACAATCGCTTCCGGCGGCAGCCGTGCCGGAATCGGCAGCCGCGGGTAAAACCCCTTGATCGGCAGCGAAATCCACGGATCGAGCAGACTGTACGACACGCGCCGGGGCATAGCCCAACCCTCCACCGCATAACGTCGTCCCACTTAGCCCCTGGTCGCAACTTCAGAAGACGCGACCGGGGGTTAAATGCCGGTTCGCCCCCGCCGCCCCCCGGGCGGCCCGTTGTTATACTACAGCTTCGTCATTCCCAGTCTTAGAGCCCGCTTCGCAGCGATTCTTTCGGTCGATCTCGGGGCAGTCCATGGTATTGACCCGCACTCTGTCGGCGCTGGGCGCCGCGCTCATTGCGATCTCGGCCCCGCAAGCGCCGCCAGTTTCCGCCAAAGAGGTCGCCCCGCCGCTCGGCGTCCGCAACGTCATTCTCATGATTGGCGACGGCATGGGCCCCCAGGAGGTCAACCTCCTGATGCTCTACGCCCGCTATGCGCCCGGCTCGAAAGTCCCCGATCGCCGCGCCGCCATCGAGCAGCTCTCCAACGAAGGCGTTGTCGGGGTGGTCCGCACTGAGCCCCACGGCGCGATGGTCGTCGACTCGGCCGCAGCCGCCACCCAACTTGCCACCGGCCAATATGCCGGCTCCGAGATGATCGGCCTCAACTACCGCGGCGATCGCGCGGAGAACGTCGTCGAAGTAGCGCACCGCCTGGGCAAGAGCGCGGGGCTCGTGACCAACACGCGGATCACGCACGCCACGCCCGCCGGGTTTGCCGCGCATCAGATCAATCGCCACATGGAAAATGAGATCGCGATCGACCTGCTCGACAACCACGTGGAGGTGCTCTTCGGCGGCGGCTTGCGGAATTGGGTTCCGCAGGCCATCAACGACCCCGCGTCGCCTGCCAGCGCAGCGCTCATGCAGATGACCGGCGACGTCTACCCGGCCACGTCGCGCCGCGAGGACAACCGCAATCTGCTCCTCGAAGCGCGCCGCACATACGGCCTGGCGTTCGATCGCACGGGCCTAGCGGGACTCACGAAAATGCCAGCGCTCGGGCTGTTCGCCGACTCTGAGTTGATGGACGCCCTGCTGGAACGCGCCGCGCTGGCCGACGACGCCGCCCGCACCGAGCCGACGCCCGTCGAGATGACGACCAAGGCCCTGGAGCTGCTCGACCAGGATCCCGACGGCTTCTTCCTGATGATCGAAGGCGGGCAGATCGACTGGGCCGGTCACAACAACGACGCTGGAGTTCTGCTCCACGAGCTGTTGCGATTCGACGCCGCGGTGCGCGTCGTCTTCGACTGGGCCCGTAACCGCAAAGACACGCTGCTGATCGTGACCGCCGATCACGAAACGGGCGGCTTCGGCTTCAGCTACGCTGGCCGGCCGCTGCCGGCGCCGACGACGCTCAACGGCAATGCGTTCGGCAACGCGAAGTTCGCCCCCAACTTCAACTACGCCCAGCCGGAGCTGCTCGACTTGATCCATGCGCAGCAGAAGAGCTTCTTCACGATGATGCTGGAGTTCGACGCCCTGCCGCCGAAGGAGCAAACGGCCGAAAAGCTTGTCGAAATCGTCAATGGCGCCTCGGCGCTTAAGATCACGCTCGATGACGCGGTGGCCGTGCTCACCCGTTCGCGCAACCGCAACTACGTTGAAGGCCATCCGTACCTGGGCACGCAAACCGTGCCGCGGATTCGGGACTTCGAGGCTTTTTATGTCTATGGCGAGAATTTGCGGATGAACCAACTCGGCCGCCGGCTCGCGCTTCAGCAGCATGTCACATGGAGCGCCGGCACCCACACTAGCACGCCGGTACTGCTGGGCGCCTACGGCCCGCCGACGGCGACCAAGAAGTTCGCCGGCTTGATGCACGCCACCGACGTCGGCCAGCGAATGATCGAGCTCATCTCGGGGAAAGCGGTTGAGGAACCGACCCGAACGGCCGCCGGGAAATGATCCCTCCGGCTCCCTCCCCCTCCGCGGGGAGGGCTGGGGAGGGGGTGGAAGCGCGTACAAAGTCCGTAACGCCCTCACCCGCCCCGGCTTAAAGCCTCGGGGTCGTGTTCACACGAGGGCGGCAGAGAAGATGGACCACTTATCTCGCGGTCTCCGCGCGCTGCCACGGCGCGTCCAGGCCAAGACTTCCCCGGAAAGGGCGATGCGCCGCCCAGGACGCACGCTCACCCTCGAGCGGCTTGAACCGCGGCAACTGCTCGCGCTGACCCACCTCTACACGTTCAACGATGGTCTGGCCAACGACTGGATCGGCAATGCCCACGGCACGCTGTTCAACGGCGCCACCGTGACCGCCGGCCAGTTGGTGCTCGCCAATGCCGGCGTCACTAGCGGCCAGACCGGCGTCATCCAGCACATGCGACTTCCCGCGGGCGTGCTGCCCTCCGTCGGGTCCTTCACCGTCGAGGTCTGGTTCACCGCGACCGACGCCGCCGCTTGGGCCCGCGTCTTCGACGTCGGCGACCAGTCCGCAGGGCTCGGCAACAGCTACGTCTTCTTTACGCCGCAGAGCGGGTTCGACGATTCCCGCGGCGTCGTCCGCGCCGCCGGAGCAGACGAGCGCATCGCCAGCGGCGTGACTACCGACGACGGCGTTCAGCACATGGCGGCAATCGTCGTCGACGCCGCCGCCAATACGCTGCGGCTCGCCATCGACGGCGTCGAAGTCAGCGCCACGCCGCTCGACGGGGTTCATGCCGGCTCGATCAACGACGCACTCGCATATCTTGGTCGCTCGCTTTTCAACGCCGACCCCGGCTTGACGGGCTCGATCAACGAGCTGCGGATTTACGACGAGGCCCGATCCGCGGCGGACGTGAACCTCGACGCATCCGCCGGTCCCTCGACGGCGGCCAAATCGCCGCTGGTTCGCCAGTTGGAGTATCTTGATCGCGGGGTCGTCGCCATTCGGCGGTCCTCATCGCAAATGTACGTCAGTTGGCGGCTGCTGGCGACGGACCCGGCGGACGTCGCCTTCAACGTCTACCGCATCGCCGGCCAAGGCGCGCCCGTGAAGCTTAACGCGACGCCGATCATCACGACGACGGACTTTGTCGACTCGTCGGCCAATTTCAGTGTGGCGAATACCTACTTCGTTCGCCCCGTCCTCAACGGCGTCGAGCTAGCCGCCAGCGAGTCGTGGACCGTTCTCGCCAATACGGCTGTTGGATACTTCCTGGAAGTGCCGCTGCAGGTTCCCTCGGGCGGCACGACGCCCTCCGGCGAGAACTATACCTACTCGGCCAACGACGCCAGCGTCGGCGACGTCGACGGCGACGGGCAGTACGAGATCATCCTCAAGTGGGACCCGAGTAATTCCAAGGACAATTCGCAGTCCGGCTACACGGGAAATGTGTACCTCGACGCCTACAAGCTCGACGGCACGCGCCTGTGGCGGATCGACCTGGGCCGCAACGTCCGCGCGGGCGCCCACTACACGCCGTTTCTCGTTTACGACTTCGACGGCGACGGGCGCGCGGAAGTCGTGGCCCGCACCGCCGAAGCCACCGTCGACGGCGTCGGGACGGTGATTGGCAATCCGAACGCCGACTACCGCAACTCGTCCGGCTACATCCTGAGCGGTCCGGAGACGATGACGATCTTCAACGGCCTGACCGGCGCCATCATCCACTCAATTCCTTTGCAGCCCACCCGCGGGTCCGTCTCGTCGTGGGGCGACAACTACGGCAATCGCGTCGATCGGTTTCAACTCACTGTCGCCTACCTCGACGGCGTTCATCCCAGCTTTGTCTTGGGGCGCGGATACGCGGGTCCGCAGTCGGGATTCAGCGCCCGCAACGAAGTCGCCGCCTACGACTTCCGCAACGGCGAGCTTTCTGTCCGCTGGGTCTTTCAGGCGGCCACCAATGGCCAGAATCCTGGTTACGTCGGCCAGTCGGCCCACAGTATTACAGTGGGCGACGTCGACAACGACGGCAAAGACGAAATCATCACCGGCGCCTCGGCCCTCGATGACAACGGCGCACTGCTCTACAACACCGGCTTGGGCCACGGCGACGCCCTGCACATGACCGACATGGACCCGTCGCGTCCCGGGCTCGAGGTCTTCATGCCGCACGAGGGCACCGGCGGCAACGGGCACATTGGCGCCAGTTTGCGCGATGCCCGCACGGGAGCCCTCATGGCAGCGCCCACGGTGGTGCAAAACTCCGAAGGCGACTGGCCGGACGTGGGTCGCGGCGTGGCCGCCGACATCGATCCCACCTCGCCCGGCTACGAGTTCTGGGACAGCTACCACGGCAGCGTCTATGACGCGCAAGGGAACGTCCTCTACGCCAAGCCCGGCAATATGCACGTCAATCACCTCATTTGGTGGGACGCCGACTTGGAGCGCGAAACGCTCGACGGCACGACGATCTCCAACTGGAATTACACGACCCACGGCCGCGCGAACATCGACCTGAATCCCAATCAGTCCGGCACGCAGTCGGCCCCCGGCGTGTCGTCGAACAACGGCAGCAAGAGCAACCCGTCGCTCACCGCCGATATTTTCGGCGACTGGCGCGAAGAAGCGATCTGGCGAACCTCGAACAGCACGGCGCTGCGCATCTTTACGACGCCAGTTTCCGCCAACAACCGGCTGGACACGCTCATGCACGACTCGCAGTACCGCCAGGCGATCGCCTGGCAAAACAGCGGGTATAACCAGCCGCCGCACCCAAGCTTCTTCCTCGGCGCCGGCATGGCCGCGCCGCCGACGCCACAGATTTACGTGGTCCTCAACGGCGACTACAACGGCGACCTCGTGGTCGACGCGCTCGATCTGAGCCAGTGGAGCGCGAACTTCGGTCAGTCCAGCGGGGCGAACCACGACGACGGCGACTCCGACGGGGATTCCGACGTCGACGGCGCCGACTTTCTCGCCTGGCAGCGCCAACTGGGAACGTCGGCCGCGCCGCCAGCGGCCGCAGCGACCCTCACATCCGGCGACCGCTCGCTTGCCGTCTTCGCTTCGTCGTCACAAGCGGACGCCAACGCCGCGGCCGACCTCGCCCTCCGCGACGCAGTCTTCACCCGCCTCGCCGGCGCCTTCGCGTCGCCGAACGTCCCGCGTGCGATCGCCTCGCGCCCGTCTGATCGCCCCGCCCCAGTAGTCCCGTCGCCGGCGATGGTCGATAATACCAAGGACCCGACCGGCATCGCCGCGAGTTCGTCGCGGTCGGCGCCGATCGATGGCGACGAGGCATCCGACTCGCCGTTGGAGCTCGCACTGCAAGCGGTGCTGCTCGACGAGCAACTCTAACCACATCTGCGCCATGGCCGACATGTCCGCGTTCTCCGAACGCGCCCTCGCACGGGTCGCCGAGAACAAACTCCGCGCCGCGATCGAGGCCGGCGAATTCGACAATCTGCCCGGCTTTGGCAAACCCTCGCCGCTGATCAACGAGCCGTACGACCCCTTCTGGTGGATTCGCCGCAAGCTTCGCCGTGAACAGCTCCAAGCGCACTTGAGTGGCATGCTCTCGTCTTCGTGAGCATGTCGACCTGCCGGAAACATGGCCACGTCGGCAGACCTCCGAGGCCATACCACCCATCGCCGTCATGCCCGACGCCCCGATCATCGAACTCGACCACGTCGGTTACCGCCAGCATGCGATCGACATCCTCGTTGATGTGTCGTGGCGGCTCGATCGCGGCGAGCACTGGGCCGTCCTCGGCCCCAACGGGTGCGGCAAAACCACGATGCTCCGCATCGCCTGCGGATATCTCTGGCCCACCAGCGGAACCGTTCGCCGCCTGGGCAAAGAGCTTCTCGATCTGCGTGAGCTGCGCCGCTCCATCGGCTGGGTCGCCGCCGATCTGCCGGCCCAGATTCCTCCGGACGAGCGCGCCGTCGAAACCGTCGTCTCGGGCAAGTACGCCCAAGTGGGCCTCAAGCGCCTCGGCAACGTGCAACCCGCGGCCGCCGACTTCGCCGCCGCCCGCGCACTGCTCGATCACATGGACTGCGCCGCGCTGGCCGACAAACCGTTCGGCGTTCTCTCGCAAGGCGAGCGACAGCAAACGCTCGTGGCCCGCGCCCGCATGGTCGACCCGCTGCTGATCGTGCTCGATGAACCCTGCGCCGGCATGGACCCCGGCGTCCGCGAGCGCTTCCTCGCCTGGCTCGACGGCAAGGCTGCGTCAGCGGCGAGTTGCGCGCTCGTGTTCGTCACGCACCACGTCGAAGAAATCATGCCGCGCTTCGAACACGCGCTGCTGATGCAATCGGGCCGCATCCTCGCCGCGGGTTCCACGGACGAGGTGGTTACCGCCGAGCGCCTCGCCGAAGTCTACGGCGTCGCCGTCGACCGCATCGAGCGCTCGGCCAGCCGTCTTTGGCCAATCTGGCATTTAGCCCCCGGTCAGTGACCGGGGGCTAAATGGGACGATTGCCGATCACGCCGGCTGCACGCCTGGCTTGCCCGATTCCACGACAAACGACGCCCGCGTCGTCACCGGCGCCCCCGGCGTCGTCACCTTCGCGACCGTCTGATAGTCGCTTCGCCATTGGTCCTTCGAGACCGTACATCGCACGTAGCCGCGCTCGGCGTTGAAGAACTTGACGCCCGGATTCTCCGCCATCAGCGTGTCGCGCATGTCCGTCGCCTCGCCGCCGTCGCCGCTGCTGGAAATCGACGTGCCCACGAACTCCGTCCCGACCAGCGGTGAGTCCTCCCGCCGATCGTCAACGCGCAACTCATTCACCCAGTTGGAATGCACGTCGCCCGTCAGCACCACGGGGTTTGGCACGCGCCGTTGCCGCATGAACCGCATCAACTGCTCGCGCTCGTAGGCGTAGCCGGCCCACACGTCCATCGGGAACAATTCTTCCGGACCGGCCTGCTGATCGGTGACGCCCATCATCACCTGCTGGGCGAGCACGTTCCACGCGCCGGTCGACTGGACGAGCCCCGCCTCTAACCAATCGCGCTGCTCGGCCCCCAGCATCGACTGAGACTTCGACTTGGCCGCGTCGTTAAGCGGTTTCTTGCCGTCGCCGTTGGCCTGATCGCTGCGGTACTGGCGCGTATCGAGCGCAAAGAACTCCGCCAAACGCCCCCACGCAAACTTCCGATAGAGCTGCAAATACGGCCCACGGGGCAACGATCGCCGCCGCAGCGGCATGTTCTCGTAGTAGGCCTGATAGGCGTTGGCCCGCCGGATGAGAAAATCCACCGGGTCAACATCCGCCTCCTCCGAGATATCGCACGCGCAATTGTTGTCGAACTCATGGTCGTCCCACACGACCACCCACGGACACTGCGCGTGCATCGCCTGCAGCAGCGGATCCGTCTTGTACTGTGCGTGCCGCCGGCGATAGTCCTCTAGCGACCGAATCTCCCGACCCACATGTTTCCGCACGCCGTCGTTCGCGCCGCGGCCTTCGTAGATGTAATCGCCCAGGTGAAACACCAGGTCGAGCCCATCTTTCGCCATGTGCTCGTACGCCGTGTAGTAACCGCTCTCGAAATGCTGGCAGGAGGCGAACGCCAACTTCACTTGCTCCGGCGTCGCGTTGCGGCGCGGCAGTGTGCGCGTGCGGCCCACGGGACTCTCTGCGTCGCCCGTGCGAAACCGGTACCAGTACCACCGATCCGGCCGCAAGCCGTCGACTTCGACGTGCACCGAATGCCCAAGCTGCGGCGTCGCCAGCGTCGAGCCGCGCTGGACGACCGACTTGAACGCATCGTCGCTCGCCACCTCCCACGTCACCTCGACGTTCTCCGCCGGCATCCCGCCGAAGGCTTCGAGCGCCTGCGGCGCCAGGCGCGTCCACAGTGCGACGCCGCGCGGCGCCGGATCGCCCGAGGCGACGCCCAGGGTGAACGGGTCTCCCGCCAACGGAGCCTTCGTTACGCCGCCGCGAGCCCGGCTCCCCAACACGCACGTCGACGACAAGCTTGCCGCGTACGCCAGGAACAGCCGCCGGCTCACGCCCCCCTCGTGCCGCACCGCCTCGTGAAGTTTCGAAAGATCGAGCATCGAAAGTTCCTCCGGTTGAAAAGCCACCGGCTCAGCCGGTGGACTCCCCGTTCACGCCATTCTACACGGCTTGGCAGGGCGCCTTTCCGGATCGTCTAACCCGCCGCCAAAAGTGTAAACTGCGATTGTGAAGGATTAAAGTAATCCCGCGGCGCAAGCCGGCGCCACGATCAGCGACTTAATCGCTACGTGCTCCATGAACGCCCGTCCGCACGACCCCGCCCCCGGAGATTCCCGCATGTACTCGCGTCGCACGTCGTACGCCCTCCTGGCCGGCCTGGCATGCCTCGCCGCGCCATGCCGCGCCGACCACGCCGACCAGATCGAACGCCTGGTCAAGCCGCTCGTCGACGGCGGCGCCATCGTTGGCGGCGTCATCGGCGTCATCGACGGCGACCAGCGCGAGGTCCACGGCTACGGCGAAGTCGCCCGCGGCGACGGCCGCACGCCCGACGGCGCGACGATCTACGAGATCGGCTCGGCGACCAAGGCGATTACCGGCACGCTTCTGGCCGACATGGTCGATCGCGGCTTGGTCAAGCTTGACCAACCCATCGCCGAGCTGCTTCCCGCGGGCGTCGTTCCGCCCGCCTTCGCACCCGACCAGCCGATCACGCTGGAGCACCTGGCCGCCCACACGTCCGGCCTGCCGCGACTGCCCGACAACATGGCGCCCAAAGACCCCACCAATCCCTACGCGGACTACACAGCCGACTTGATGTGCGCCTTTCTCAACAAGCACAAGCTCCGCCGCGCTCCGGGCACGTACGAGTATTCCAATTACGGCGCCGGGCTGCTCGGCGCCTTGCTCGCCCGCCGCGCGGACCAGTCCTACGAGGAGCTTGTCATCGAGCGCATCGCGACGCCGCTGAAGATGGACGACACGCGCATCAAACTCTCGCCCGAGCAGACCGCCCGTCTTGCCCCGCCGCACGACGGCGCCCTCACGCCCAACGCTAACTGGGACCTCGACGCCCTGGCGGGCGCCGGCGCCCTGCGATCCACCGCCGACGACATGCTCAAGTTGCTCGCCGCCGCGATCGACGAAGGCGACTCGCAAGTCTCCCGCGCGCTCCGCCTTGCCGGCGAGCACCGCCACGGCAAGCCCGGCGAAATCGGCGTCGGCCTCGGCTGGCACCTCGCCCGCGACGGCCTCACGCGCTGGCATAACGGCCAGACCGGCGGCTACAGCTCCTTCGTCGGCTACATCCCCGAGCGGCGCCTCGCGGTCGTCGTCCTCTGCAATACGGCCACGGACCTCACGACCGAGCTCGGCGAGAAAGTCCTCCAAAGCGTCGCCGGCATGAAGGTCGATCCGCCGGGCATTCGCCAGCCCGTCGCCGTCGACCCCGCCGTGCTCCAACGGTACGTCGGTAAGTACGAATTGGCGCCGTTCTTCGCGATCACCGTCACGCTCGAAGACGGCCAGCTCATGGCGCAAGCGACCGGGCAGGACAAGTACCCGGTCTTCGCCGAGTCGGACACGAAGTTCTTCTACAAGATTGTCGACGCCCAACTCACGTTTGAAGTCGACGCCGACGGCAAGGCTGCCAAGCTCATCCTCCACCAAAACGGCGCCGACGTCCCCGGAACCCGCGCCCCATAAGCATTTAGCCCCCGGTCACGTCTTCTGAAGCGGCGACCGGGGGCCATCAGCCAATGCGATCGTCACAAACTCGACAGCAGACGATCGTAATCGGCGTGGGTTCCGATAAAGAACCACACAATCTCGTCATCGGTGCTTCGGACGCCAACGGCTTGATACGAATCCGTCACGCGAACCGACCAAAACGGAAGCGTTGTGTGCAGCCTCTTGAATTGCAGGCATGGATGCCACGGATCCGCCTGAAACCGGCGATACGCCGTACGAGCCCGCTGCTGAACGTCGTACGGCAATTTCGCGAAATCACGGCGAAAAGAGGGATGGAGCCGTGAAGTCACAGACTTTCCGGATCAAGCGGCTCGCATTCGCCGCGACGGTCGGCCTCCAGAATCTCGTCGACGAGACGAGTCAATTTGCCTGCGTTCGCTTCGGTCGAACGCGCCCACTTCTCGTCTTCTTCCATTTCGTGGAGCATCAGCCTGGCCAGCAAATCCTGTCGGTCTTCCGGCAGATGCCGTAGCTGCTCAATGGCTTGCTCCAAGGTCTTCGTCATACTGGCAATTATAACATGGCCAGGCCCGTGCGAGAACGCCGCGCTGCTCACTTCGCCAGCGCCGGCTCCGCCTCCAACTCCGCAAACAGCGGCAGCTCCTTCTCTTCCTCAATCCACGGCGACTTCTTCCGCCCGTACCACAGCTCCGCGAGGCCCTGGAACATGACATAGAACACCGGCACGAAGAACACGGCCAGAATCGTCGACGCCAGCATCCCGCCGAACACCGCGGTGCCCAGCGCCCGTTGCCCTGCCGCGCCGGCGCCGGTGGCGAACACCAGCGGCGCCACGCCCAGGATGAACGCGAAGCTCGTCATCAGAATCGGCCGGAACCGCAGCCGCGCTGCCTCCAGCGCCGCCTCGCGGATGCTCTTCCCCTGGCGGCGGATGTCGGTCGCGAATTCCACGATGAGAATCGCGTTTTTGCTCGCCAGCGCGATGATCAGCACGATGCCGATCTGCGTGAATAAGTTGTTGTCCATCCCGCGGAGCGACGTGGCGCCAATCGCCCCTAGCACGCCCAGCGGCACGACCAGGATCACCGCCAGCGGCGTGAACCAGCTTTCGTACTGCGCCGCCAGCACGAGGTACACCAGCAGCACCGCCATGCCGAACACGATCACCGCTTCGCCGCCGACGCGCTTCTCCTGGAACGAGATGCCCGACCACTCGTAGCCGATCCCCTGCGGCAACGTCTGCGCGGCAATCTGCTCCATCAGGTCGAGCGCCTCGCCCGTGCTCACGCCCGCCGCCGGCGTGCCGTTGAGCGCCGCCGCCGGGTACAAGTTGTACCGCGCGATCGTCTGGGGGCCGAACGACTCGCGCACCTCCGCCACCGTGCCGATCGGAACCATCTGGCCCGAGCGGCTTCGCACTTCCAGTCGCTTGATGTCGTCGGGCCGGGCCCGGTACTGCGGCTCGGCCTGCACCCGCACCTGGTAGACGCGGCCGAACTTGTTGAAGTCGTTCACATACGCGGCGCCCATCGAGGCCTGCAGCGTCGAAAACACGGCGCTCAGCGGCACGTCGAGCAGCTTCACCTTCTCGCGATCGACGTCGACGAAAATCTGCGGCACGCCGGCGCGGAAGCTCGTGTTCACCATCTGCAGCCGCGATTGCGAGCTGGCGGCCGCGACCAGTTCATTCACGCTTTGGGAGAGCGCCGCCCGGCCCAGTCCTCCGCGATCCTGCACCTGCATGTCGAACCCGCCTCGCACGCCAAGTCCGCGAATCGGCGGCGGCGTCAGCGGCAGCACGATCGCCTCCTTGATCTGCGAGAACTTGCCGAACAACTGGCCGATCATCGCATCCAGGGTGAGCCCCTTAGGCAGGCGATCGTTCCAAGCCTGAAAGGTCACGAACAGCGTCGCCATGTTCGACGCGCTGCTCTGGTCGATGAACGACTGCCCACCGATGGCGAACCAACTGTATACGCCGTCGGTGGTGCGCAGGATGTCGTCGATCTGCTTGAGCACCCCGCGCGTGCGCTGCTGCGACGCCGCGTCCGGCAACTGCACGACCACCAGGGCATAACCCTGGTCCTCGATGGGGAAGAATCCCGTCGGCACGCGGTTGTACCAGTACGCCGTGCCGCCGATCATCGCGACGAACACCGCCATCGTCAGCGCCACGTGCCGCACCAGGAATCGGGTGATGCGCATGTAAACGCGGGCCGCGCCGTCGTAAACCGCGTTGAACCCGCGGTAGAAGAAGTTCTTCCTCCCCTGGGGCGGCCGCAGCCACAATGCGCACTGCGCCGGCTTGAGCGTCATGGCGTTGATCGCGCTGATGAGCGCCGTCGCCGCGATCGTCAGCGCGAATTGCTGGTACAGCTCGCCGGTGATGCCCTTCAAGAATGCGCTCGGCAGGAACACGCTCATCAGCACCAGCGTGATGCCGATGATCGGCCCCAGCACTTCGTCCATCGCACGGATCGTCGCCGCCTTCGGCGGCATGCCCTGCTCGATGTGATGGGCCGCGTTCTCCACCACGACAATCGCGTCGTCCACCACGATGCCGATCGCCAGCACCAGGCCGAACAGCGTCAGCATGTTCACCGTGTAGCCCAGCATCGCCATCGCGAAGAACGCCCCGATGATCGTTACCGGCACGGTCGTCGCTGGGATCAACAGCGCCCGCCAGTCCTGCAGAAACACCATGATCACGATCAGCACCAGCACGCCCGCTTCGAGCAGCGTTATATAAACTTCGTGGATTGACGCCTCGACGAACTTCGTCGTATCGAGCGCGACATTCCATTCCAGGCCCTCGGGAAAGTTGCGCGCGAGCCGCGCCATCACCGTCTTCACTTCCTCGGCCACTTCCAACGCGTTGCTCCCCGGAAGCTGGAAGATGCCGATCGCCGCCGTGGGTCGACCTTCGCGCTGGTTGTACTGGTCGTAGATCATCGACCCGAGTTCGACGCGGGCGACGTCCTTCAGCCGCGTCATCCGGTTCCCTTCGCTCGTCTTGACGACGATGTTCTCGAACTGATCGACGTCGGACAGCCGCCCCAGCGTGGTCACCGTGTACTGGAACGCTCCGCTGCTCCCGTCGAGAATCGGCGGCTGGTTCACCTGCCCCGCCGCCACCTGCACATTCTGCTCGCGGATCGCGTCGAGCACGTCCTGCGTCGTCATGTCGCGGGCCTTCAGCTTCGCGGGGTCGATCCACACCCGCATGCTGTAGTTGGCCGAGCCGAAGACGATTGCCTCGCCCACGCCGCGCACGCGGCTCAGCTCGTCCTTGAGATTGAGCGTGGCGTAGTTGCCCAGGAACAACCCGTCGTACTTATCGCCTTCGCTCTGGAGGGCGATCGCCAGGATGATGTTCGGCGACTGCTTGCGGGCCGTCACGCCCTGCCGCCGCACTTCCTCGGGCAGGATCGGCTCCGCCGCCGCCAGCCGATTCTGCACCTGCACCTGGGCCACGTCCAGGTCGGCGCCGATCTCGAACGTAACGGTCAACGAGTACGAGCCGTCGCTACTCGACGTGCTCTGCATGAACAGCATGTCGGGCACGCCGTTGACCTGCTGCTCGATCGGCGCCGCCACCGTGTTGGCGACCACCTCAGCGTTGGCGCCGGGGTAGTTGGCCGACACGCGGACCGTCGGCGGCGTGATCTCCGGGTACTGCTCGATCGGCAGTTGCCACAGCGACACGAGCCCGATGAGAACGGTGATCACCGCGATCACGTTCGCAAAAATCGGCCGCTCAATGAAAAACCGGGAAAACATTGCTGCGCGTCAATGCTGAAGATTTTCACCACCGAGTTCACAGAGAGCACAGAGTTAGAGACGGCAGGCTATCGGCCAACTCTTCTCTGTTCCCTCTGTGCTCTCTGTGTCCTCTGTGGTTAATTCTTTCGATCTTTCGCGGGCGCCGCCGCCGCCACGGCGGCCTCTTCGCCCTCGTGCTGCGGATCGACCGGCGCCCCGGGACGCGCCCGCTGCAAGCCGTTCACGACGATCCAGTCCTCAGCGCCGACGCCGTCCTCGACCACGCGCAGACCGTCGGTCACGACCCCCAGCTTCACTGGCCGATGCTCCACCACGTTCCTCTCGCCGACCACCAGCAGATAGTCGCCCTGCTGATCGGTGCTGACCGCGCGTTCCTCGACCAACAGTCGCGGCCGCGGCGGCCCCAGCGGCGCCCGAATCCGCACGAACAACCCGGGAATCAGCGAGCGGTCCTTGTTCTCAAACACGCCGCGCCGCAGCGCCGTGCCCGTTTGTCGGTCGATGCTGCGCTCGGAAAAATCGAAATGCCCCTCGCGCGGAAAGCCCTCTTCGTCCGCGAGCCCGAGCGAAATCTTCGGCGGGTTCTTACGCAGATCCTCCAGCGTGGCTCCGCCCTCGCGGGCGAGCTCCATGAACCGTAGCAAGTCGCTCTCGCCCACGCTGAAATAGGCGTAGATCGGGTCGACCGTCTCGATCTTCGCCAGCAGCGTCTGCTCGGATTGCACGAGGTTTCCGACGTCGACCAGATGCAGGCCGATCTGCCCACCGATCGGCGCCCGAATCTCCGTGTAACTCAAATCCAGCTTGGCCCGTCGCACGCTCGCTTCGGCCGCCGCCACGTTGGCTTTCGCCGTCTCCAGCTCCGCCGCATCGACATCGAGCTCCGCTTGCGTGCGCGCCTGCCGCGTCACTAGCTCCGCGGTTCGCGCGTACTCCGTTTCGCCAAGGTGCAGCGCCGCCTGCGCCTTTTGCAGCTCCGCCTCGGCGGCCGCGAGCGCTGTTTCAAAGGGCTCCTGCTCGATGACGAACAAGAGCTGGCCCTTCTCGACCATCGCCCCGTCGTCGAACAAAACCTGCTCGAGGTACCCGTTCACTCGCGATCGCAGCTCGACCGCCGCGGTGGCCTGCGTCCAGCCGGGGAACACCAACGCGTCGGCGACCTCGCGCTCAACCGGTTTGGCCACTGTCACCTGGGGCGGAGGCGGCTTCACGAACTCGTTCTTCGGCGCGCAACCGACCACGGCGACCATCACTGCAACCGCAAGTAAAATCCCCCTCCCTCGAAGGAACGGGAGCAACCGAGCACGGTCGGCAGTGACGACCGAGCGTAGGGCGGTAGTCTTTGCGTCTGCAGTGGAGGGATTCGCGCCCACGACGCTGTTCGAGAGATTCGCAGACAATTGATTCCGCTCCAAAACACGACGACTAAATCTTCGCTCCCGCTCCGACACCGCCTTGCACGTTCTCCATCACTCGACCCAGCAGCTTCTTGAGCGTCGCGATTTCCTGCTTCGACAACCCCTCGACCGCCCGCCCGCGCACCACCTCCGCCGACGCGATGATCTTCTTCCAAATCGGCCGCGCCTTGGCCAGCGGCTTGATGATCTTCCGCCGGCGGTCGTCCGGGCAGTCGGTGCGCGCTACCAACCCGTCCCGTTCCATCCGATCAAGGACCCGCACGAGCGTCGGAGGTTCAATGTTCATCCGGGTCGCCAGCTCGGTCTGCGTCTGCTCCCCCTCCAAGGCCAGCCACGCCAGCACCTGGCATTGCCGAAACGTGATGCCCTGCGCCGTGAGCTCCTCATTCATCGCCCGCTCGTAAGCGTGCGACGTCATGCACAACCAGTAGCCAATGCTGCTCTGAAAGTCGTACTCAAGCATGGCGGTAGGAAGCACGCGCTGTGGCGTGAAACTAGCGGAATCGCCACACGATCCCGGGAAGGCGCGATGGTCGGGCCAGGAGGCCGGTTTGGCCGCGGTAAGCTACCTAATCATTAGCTGTCTAATCATATCATTCCACGAGCCCGCCGTCACCCCCAGCGTAGCTGCAGAGCTTGCGGACAACCGCAGGGCGCGCCTGCAAAAATGCCTTGCTGTTGCAAACCCCGGGCCATTTCCGCTCCACCACGCACGAGCCTGTTTTTTGTCCTTACCTACCTATGGAGCGACCCTGGTCCGCCTGTCCCATGTCAAAGCTGATGCCCAAGTTACTGCAACGCCCGAGCTTCCTGGCCGCAACCGTCCTCGCCCTGCTCGCCGCCGCCCCTCCGGCGAGCGCGATCTCGATTGATCTCTCCTACGACGAAGACGATCAGCCTGCGTTCGACCCCGACGGCGCCAAGCTCAAAGCCATCGCCCGCGCCGCCGCCGACCGCTGGCAGTGGCACATCCTCGACGACGACGACTGGCACTTCGATATCTCCTGGGACAATCTCGACGACGAGAACCGGATGGCCAAGTACGTCCCCAGCTACGTGCCGTTCGACTCGATCGACATCGTCATCTCGACGCACATGAACGGCATGCCCATTCCCTGGTTCTTCGACGAAACGCCCTACGCCGACGAGGAGTTCGGCCCGCTGATCCAAACCCTCGTCCGCGACCTCGACCCCGTCCACGCCGACGAGGCCTACGCCGGCCCCAACGTCCCGCTGCTCGAGGCCGGCGCCTTCGCCGTCGCCCCCGTCGGCACGACCGCGGGCAGTGGCTTCGACCTGCTCACGTTCCTGACGCACGAGATGGGCCATGCCCTCGGCATGAATTTCTCGCTCACGGACGACGACTACGACTTCGACTCGGCCGACATCGGCGGCCTCGACGTCGGCGCTTTCGAGGCCGAAGGCTACGAACTGGTTCTGAAGACCGCCCTGATGAACGACTCCGTCGCCAGGCTAGGCCGACGCACCTTCCCCTCGGCCACCGACATCCTCGCCACCCACGACCAGAGCGATTTCACCAACTATAACCTGCGGCGGATCGACCTCCTCGGCGCTCACTCCAACGATTGGAACGACACGCTCAACTGGATCGGCGGCAAAGCGCCCGAGTGGTTCAATGATACGTTTGTCCGCAACGGCGGCAGCGTGCGGCTCGAAAGCGGGCTGGCCGAAGCACGCACCCTGCTCGTCGACGAAGGCTCGTCGGTGTTCACCGCCAACAGCAGCCACTTGAAAGTCATCCACGAGCTCCGCGTCGGCAACGCCGCCGTCGGCACACGCGGCGAAGTTCACGTCGGCAATCTCGTCGGCGTGCCGTGGCTCGAAGCCGGCAGCTTCCGCATCGACAACGGATTGGTGAATCTCAGCAGCCAAAACGCCGTGCTCGTTTCCCATGGGAAGTTGCAGATCGGGCCCCAGGGTACGCTCATGGGCGGCGGCCAGGTCGAGGTCCAAGGCGAGCTCAACAACGACGGCGAAATCTCCGCCGGCATGTTCCTGCTCTTCGGCTTCGGCGGCGACCTGTTCCTCCGTGCCATCGACAACGGCAAGCTCGACCTCGACGGCGGCCAGGAGCGTGTCCTCGACCCCGGCAGGAGCGCACTCGCCTTCCCCGGCGGATTCAACGACGAGTACGGCCGCATCAGCGCCGTCAACGGCAACCTCCGCATCGTCAGCCCGCTGGCCGACGCGTTCAACGGCACGGCCACGGTCGGCGCCGGCCGCACGATGCATTTCTACCAACCGTGGAGCTTCGGCGGCAATCTGGTCATGCGGGGCGGATCCACCGCCGCGACGGCTGCCACGCTCACCGGCGGCGAAATCCAGTTCGGCGGCGACACGACGGTCGAAGGCGTCGCCACGATCGACGCGCCGCTGGTCACCGGCTTTTTCACCAACATCCGCGTCATGAGCGGCGGGCGGCTCAATCTCGTCGGCCACCACATCGGCCCCGCGGCCAACATGCTCGACTACGGCGGCAAGTTCGCCCTCGAAAACGGCGCCACGCTGAACGTCAACCTGTCCGGCGCAAGCTGGACGCTCAAGCGCTCGCTCACGATGGGGCCCGGCTCGACAGTCACCGGCGACGACCTCGTCAACTTTGGCGGCCGCATCGAAGGCAGCGGCAACCTTGCCGTCAACCGCGTCGACAACGCCGGCATTGTGGCCCCGACCGGCGAGCTTCGCATTCCCACCGGCCTCTATGCCCAGTCGTGGATGGGCAAGCTTCTGATCGATCTCGCCGGCTTCAGCCAGGGCGTCAACTACGACGTCCTCCGCGTCGGCGGCGACGCCCACATCGCCGGCGGCGTGGAAATCACGCTCGCCGAAGGCTTCCTGCCCGCCGTCGGCGCCCAGTTCGACGTCCTCGCCGCGGCCAACGTGTTCGGCGCCTTCCCCAGCTTCGAAGTGTGGGCGCCCGCCGACGTGGAATTCAGCGGACAGCTCGTTTATCTGCCCGGCAAGGTCGCGTTCCGGGTCACGCGCTCGAACTTCGCCGCCGACTTCGACGCCGACGGAGACGTCGATGGCGACGACATGAGCGCGTGGTCGATCGCGCTTGCCGCGGGCGGCCCCGGCGTCAACGGCGAAGGCGACGCCAACCATGACTATATCGTCGACGGCGCCGACTTCCTCATTCTGCAGCGGCAGCTCGGCCGCCGCGTCGCCTCGCTCCCCACAGGTGGACGCGGCGGAATCGGCGGCGGGACGATCGGCGGCGGCATCACCCGCAACGTGCCCGAGCCCGCCTCCGGAATGCTGGCCCTGGGCGCCTTCGTCTCGGCCACAGTCGCCACTCGGCGCTGCAACATTCTTAACGGCCGATTGGCTCATTGAACCTCGCCTTCGATCGCCGCCGGCAGGAAGTCAATCTCCGCTCGCGGGTCCCCGTAGATCCACGCCGTTCGATCTCCCGCAAATCTCGCGGGACGCCCCGTTTTTCGTTGTTGGCGGCCACCTCCCGCTTTAGAATGAGCCGCGTTCCGCAACGACCGCCCGGGCATGCATCGTCGGGCGCGTCCTGCCGCCGACGTCGTGAGGAGTTGACTCCATGATCCGAGCCTTCGCCCTCTTCGCGGGTCTCGTCATCGCCGTGCACGCAGTCAACTCGCAGGCGTCGATCGTCGTGACCAGCAGTTCCACGCAGGCCTACGCCTTCAACGGGACCGTTTTTGATTTCGATGCGCCACTCAACATGCTGGGCGTCACGATCGACGCCGTGGCCGCGCCCTATGTGAGCGAATCGATCGGCAATGCCTCGTTCGCGGGCGACTCGGCCCTGTTCACGGCCGACTTCGACCAAATTCGCGGCGGAGTCGCCAGCGGCTTCACGCAAGGCATCGTCTCCATCTCCTTCTCCACGACCGTCGACGTCCCCTTCGCGGCCAGCTCGTCGTTCTCGCACTCCGCCGGCCACACGGAATTCCTGAATTCCTTGTCCGATACGACTTCGGGCATCGTCAGCATTTACTCGTCATTCCAGATGAGCGACGCCTCGCTCGCCAACTTGACCTTTGGGACGGTCACTGGGACGCTCCTCGCCGGACACAGCTACGAATGGATTGTGAATGCGCTGGCCGTTGGCTTGCAGAATGATGCGGGAGCAACCGCCGTCGGGAGCGCAACGCTCCGCATCGGCGAAGTCCAAGCCGTGCCCGAACTTCCCAGCATGGCCGTCTGGTCCCTGCTGGCCACAATTCTCGGCGGAGCCGCCTGGGCTCGGCGCTAGCGCAGCCTACGCCGGCTCCGAATCGTTAAGCCCGTTCGCGGCCGACACGTCCAACAGCGCCCAAATTGCGTCGCGGATTTCCATCGGCCCGCTGTACCGCGCGGCCAATAGCGAACACGCCGCCGCCGCAAATCCCGCCACGGCGATCGACGGCCAAAGCTCCGCCGGCTTGGAAATGTCGCCGTCTGCCGCCGCCGCGAGCGCGATCGCAAAGCCCCAGCCGCCCAAAGCCAACAGCGCGCTCCACGCCCAAACCCGACCCAACGAGCGACGGCTTCCGAACGCGCCCCACATCGCGTCGCGCATCCTCAGGTAACCCACCGTCCACAAGAACACCACGGGCGGGGCAAAAGCCAGCAGTGCGGCGAGCACTTGCAGCAGCGTCCAAATGTCGTGGTTCCAGCCCACGCTCGCCAACGTTACGACCAACGTCAGGAAGAATGCTGAAACCATGACGACCAGCGTGTTGGCCGCCAGCCGCCACGCGTAGCGAAGCACCGACTCCGGCGCCCTCCAGGCGAACCACCGCTCTGCAACGTACCCCACTCGCTCCGACCACGACAGCGATCGATCCAGCTCGCGCGCCAGCGCTGTCGGATCGCCGAACCGCTCCGCCGCCGCGCGAACCGCCGCCGCCGGATCGTTGCGTTCCGCCTGTTCCTCGTCGTAAATTGCCGACAGGTGCGCAAGCAGCTCCTCGCGCATCTTCCGTTTCCGCGGCGTCGTCGCTCGCACCGGCCGCACGGCCCGCTCGACGATCGTCATCTGCAGCACGCGAATCTTGAGCACCGCCTCGCGCACCGCTTCGAGCTTGAGCCCCAGATTCCGCAGCACCTGTCCGGCCACGCCCTCGTGCTCGCGCACCAGCCCCAACAGCAGATGCTCCGCGCCAACCAGCGGCTCGCTCACCAATCGCGCTTCATCGGCGGCAAACGCCAGCGCCTGTCGAGCCCGTGGCGTGAGCGGTAACTCGCGCGGCCCAGGCGCCGCCGGCCCGCGGGCAATCAACCGTTCGACCTCCGCGCGCATCTTTGTCGACGTCACGCCAAACGTCTCCAACACGTCGGCTCCCAAGCCCGCGCCCTCCTCGACGAGCCCGAACAGAATGTGCTCGGTCCCGACATAGTCGTGCCGCAGCCGCCGTGCTTCCTTGCCGGCAAGCGTCATCACGCGGCGGGCCTGATCGCTCATTATCATCGACATGGCATCACTCACTCGGCATTCGCGACTGTGTGTTGAATACTGCGCGTTGAACAAATCTCGTAAGCGATGGATCGTCCGCGTCGGCCGTCACGCTGGCGCTGCCAAAATGCCCCCCAGCGTCGCGACGAACGACTGCCACTCCCCGCGGCCCCGCTCCAGCGACCGCCGCCCCTTGGTCGTCAGCCGGTAAATCCGCCGCCGTGCTCCGCGCCGTCCGTGCCGCCCCGTTTCCCAAGCGCCGGCAATCTGCCCCGCCGCTTCGAGCCGGTAGAGCGCCGGGTAGAGCGACCCCTCCTTGAGCCGCAGCAGCCCGTACCCACCGACCTCCAACCGGTGCAGAATCTCCAGCCCATGCGCCTCGCCCCGCTCGAGCGTCGCGAGCACGAGCGTCTCCAAATGTCCGCGCAGTTTGTCGCCGTGAATCGGTTCCATGCCGTAATCATAGACAGACTATAAATAAATCGTCAAGCCCCGCCGTTGAGCCCCGCAGCGGGCGACGGGCGGCGCCGCTTTTCAACGGCGCTCCCTCGCACGCTCCCTGCCAAGCGATTCGCCGAAGAGTTCGCCGCCAGGCGGCCCCCTCGGCGACCCGCCTACTAGCCTTTTCGCCCCAAGATGCGTTACACTGACCGCGCCGCTCCCCACGCACGACGCGATCCGCATGATGCACGCCAAGCCCGCTCTCCCTCCTGCTTGCGAGCACTACGCCTCGCCAGCCGAGATGCCCGTCGACCTCCGCGACCGACTCCGGCGATTCGCCCTGGAGTTCGGCGACACCTACGCCGCGTATCTCGTCACCGAGCCGGACCGCCAGTACTTCTGGGGGGCAGACCGCCGCGGCGTGGTCGGCTTCCGCCGCCGCGGCCGGTTCGTCGTCGCCGCCGACGGCCTGTTGGCCGACCCCGACGACCGCGAGGCCCTGCTCGCCGAATTCCTCGACTTCGCCGAGCGCAATCGCTGGCACACGTCCTATCTCAATGTGCCGCGCAACGAAATTAACCTCTTTCGCCGCCGCGGCTGCCAGGTGACCAAGTGCGGCGAAGAGCCGTTGGTGCGGCTCGATCGCACGCACTTCCAGGGCAAGGACTGGCAATGGGTCCGCCGCCAGGAAAGCTACTGTCAACGCCACGAGGTGCGCTTCCGCGAGGTCGTCCCCGCCGACGACCCCGCGGCCTACGCCGACGAGATCGCCCCACAGCTCGACGCCATCTCCCGCGATCACATCGCCCGCACGCTCCACCGCCGCGAGTTGCAGTTCTTCGTCAGCCAATTCTCGCCGCTCGACCTCCGCGATCGCCGCCTGTTCGTTGCCGAGCAAGCCGAACGCATCGTCGCGTTCATCGTCTGCAATCCGGGTCTCGCCGGAGACATGTGGGCCGTCGAAGTTTACCGCCGCCGCCGGGACGCCGTGCGCGGCGTGGTCCCCGCCGTCATCATGCACGCTCTGCGAACGATGCAGCTCGAAGGCGTTCGTTACGTCTCGCTCTCGCTGGCGCCGTTCCTCCGTTGCACGCCTGTGGCCGGCGACAGCGCCATCTTTCGCACGATCGCCAACTTCTGGTGGCGGCGGCTCAACCCCATTTACGACATGCGCGGCCTGTTTCACTTCAAGAGCCGCTTTCGTCCAGACTACCGCGAGATGTTCCTCGCCGCCCATCCGCGCATCACCGTCCGCTCGCTGTGGTCGATGGCCATGATGTGGCGCCTGTTCCGCTTCAACCCGCTGCGGCTCGCCGTGCGCGAACTGTGGCTCAACCGCCATGCCGAGCGCAGCTCACTGGCCGTGCCCGACCGCGCCGCCGACCGCCTTGTCCGAGACCTCCGGGCGAAGCCCGCACCGTGCGATGCCGCGGCCGCTTCGCTGCTCGCCGCGACGGCCGCCGCCAGCGGCGAAACGCCCGCCGCCGAAGCGCCCAGCGCACTCACGCGTGCATGAAAAAGTCCTGGCTTGAGGCCAATATCTGGCTCGGCGTCGACTTGGCCGCCTGGCTCCGCCTGCTGGCGCGCAACCGCTTCGCCATTCACCCCACGCGAATCCCCATGGCGGCCCTGGTCGCCGCCGCCGCCGCCGGCAATTCGCTCCTCCGCGGCGTGCAGTGGCTCCGCTTCGGCCGCGACGTCCGCCGCGTGCCGCTCGCCGACGACCCGATCTTCATCATCGGCCACTGGCGCACCGGCACGACGATGCTCCACGAGTTGCTGGCCCTCGACCCGCGGCACCGCGCGCCGACCACGTACGAAAGCCTCTCGCCGAACCACTTTCTGCTGAGCGAGGGCTTCGTCCGCCGCTTTGCCGCCTGGCTGCTCCCGCGCAAGCGACCGTTCGACAACATGCGGATGAGCTACGACCGCCCGCAGGAGGACGAAGCCGCGCTCGCCCTTCGCGGCGTCCCCAGCCCGTTCCTCACCGTGGCATTCCCCCGCCGCCCGCCGCAATACCCCGAGTACGTCGACCTCGACGGCCTCAGCCCCCGCGCCCTCGCCGCGTGGCAAGCCGGCTTCCGCCGGCTGTTGCAGTTATTGCTCTTCCGTCGCGCGGGGCGCCTGGTGCTCAAGTCGCCGCAGCACACCAACCGGCTGCCTGTGCTGTCGGCCATGTTTCCGCGAGCCCGTTTCGTGTACATGATCCGCGACCCCTACGTCGTCTTTCCCTCCACGATCCACTTCTGGCGCACGATGTATGAGCGCTACGGCCTGCAGGGGACTGTCCCGATTTTGCGCAGTCCGCGGAGCAAAATGGGCAACCCAGGGGACTGTCCCGATTTTGCGCAGTCTTCGGAGCAAAATGGGACTGTCCCCCTACGCCCCAGCGAGTCTTACGAGAGTCTCCTGCGCGAGCAAGTCTTCCGCGACTTCGCCCACATGCACGAGCGATTGGAGGCGACGCGCTCGCTGATTCCCGCCGACCGCTTCTATGAGCTCCGCTACGAACGCCTCGCCGCCGACCCCGTCGCGGAAATGGAACAGCTCTACGCGACCCTCGACCTTGGCGATTTCGAGACCGTTCGCCCCGCGATCGCCGCCTACGCCGACCGCAGCCGCCGTTACAAAACCAACGAGTACGCCGAACTCGACGCCCCCACCCGCGAAGAGATCACACGCCGGTGGGCGGCGTATCTCGACAGGCACGGATACAGAAGCGGCACAGCGGCGCCTTGAGCCGTCGCGTCACTTCAGTTTGGCCAGAATCTTCTCCATTTCGGCCGCCTTGTAAGCGCGGGCGGTCTGGGTGTGCACGTTGCCCAAGGAGGAGAGGTGCAGCATGGCAGCCGTCGCCGTCTCCTCGTCGGGCGCGTCGTACAATAAGAAACCGTCGAATGGTCCCAACGTCCAATAGACGTCGGCGACTTTGACGCCCATCTTTTTCGCCGCCGCCTTGAACGTCGCCGCTCGTTTGCAGGTGTCTTTCACAGTCTGCGCGCCTTGCTCGGTGAAGCGGATTGTACTAATGAAGGTCGGCATCGCGAGCCTCCTGATGGTGAAGAGAGGGCCGCGGCGAGCCAGGACGACCGCCGCCAGGTGCACGCATTGTAGAGTGCGGCGCGACGGGTCAACAGAATAACGCGGCCGATCTTAGCGCACCGTCAAGGACCGCAGGGCCGAAAACGGGCATCCGCGCTGCGGAGCCGGCGCCGCCGGGCGCGGACAGCTAGACCTAGGACGCTTATGGCGAGAAGGGGCAGCGTCCCAGGTTCAGGCGCGGAACCTACGGCGGCCGCTTCCGGCGTGACCGCGCCAAGCTGCCGCTGCCACGCGAGAAAGTCGGCGCCATCGACGGCGGCGTCTCCGTCGGCGTCGCCTTGCGCGTGCGTGGCGAAGCCGCTCGCGCCGAAGCCAGTTTGCCAGTTTGTCAGGTCGGCGCCGTTAACAACGCCATCGTGGTTGAAATCGCCGGGCAGAAAATCGGACTCGACGACTTGCAGCATGACCGAGCTGGCGTTTTGCAGCACGTCAAATGTCAAGCCGTTGAACAAGGGCCCGTTGATCACGTCGAATGCGCCGGTGATGGAGCCCACAGCGCCCTCGAAGAGCGCGAACGATTGGCCTGGCGTGGGCATGAAGCCGTCCAGGAGCGAGAGATTGAGAATGCCGTCGAGCACGACGTTGCCATCGCCTGTGAGCACGATGTGGTCGCGGTCCGAGGCGCCCAGTTCGAAGTTGAGCGTGCTGCCGGCGTTCATCGTGAGGCCGCCGATCGTCATCGTGCCCGGCGATGCGCCGGGCGACCACACGCCGCCGGCGTTGAGGGCGATGCCAGCGGGGATGTTGCCACTGTCGCCAATCAGCGTGCCACCGTTGTTGACGACGACGGGGCCCGCCAGCGAGCCGTCGACGCGCAGGGTGCCGCCGTTGACCGTGGTCACGCCGCTATACGTATTCGCGCCGGCGAGCGTGAGCGTGCGGGTTCCGACCTTGGTGAGGCGGCCGCCTGTGTAGGTGGGAGAGAGGAGCGTGTCGACGATTTGTCCCGTGACGGTGGAGTCCTCGTCCCGTGTGCCGACGACGAGCTCCGTGCCGCGGAGGTAAAACGTACCGGCGCCGTTGATGGAGCCGACAGTCGTGGTTCCGCCAGCGAACTGCTGAGCGAAATCGAACGTGCCGCCGGCGTTGGCAACGAGTCGCGCCGTGTCCCCCTTGGCGCCGCTGGTGAAGGTGATGGTCGCGCCGGAGCCGCCGCCGGTTCCGCCGCTGGCGATCAGCGTTGAATTTCCGGCGTGGGCTCCGTTGATAAACCAGACAGCCGCGGGGGAGGCCAGGGGAGCGGTGGCGCCGGTGATGAGGATTGTGGCGTTATCAGCCGTCGAATTCGAATTGAACGTGATCGTGGCGCCGGGGCTCGCGGTGTAGACGGAGCCGCCCGCGGCGGCGATTTGGGCGTGTCCGGCCGAGGAACTATTCTGAAAAAAAATCTGGGCGCGATCGGCCAGCGTGAAATGGGCATCGTCGGCCGTGGACTGATCGTAAAACGACATGACCACGCCCTGCCCGAGCGAGAAGTTGGCCCACTCAGGCGTGTCGGCCCCGGGCGGATCGCCGGCCGTCGAATTGCCCCAGAACACAATGCTGCCGCCACTGTCTTCGGCGACGACCTGAGCGTCGGCCGCCGCGGCGTTGTTGTAAAACTGAAGCCCGCTGAAACCACTGTTGCCCGCGCGCAGCGTGATTTCGGACTTGGCCGCCGTGGTGTTATCGTAGAAGAGGAGGTATCCCCCAAGGCTGGCGGTGACCATGGGGTCGCGCTCAAGAAAGATATGGGCGTTGGCTGCCGTGGACCGGTCGTGGAATTCGATGCGCCCGTGATCGCTGTAGCCGTTGAACGTGTTGAGCGTAGCCGTGGCGGCCGTGGTATCGTCATAAAACAGCGTGCGACCCGCCAAATCGCCGACGGTTCTGTAGCCGCGATTGTTGATGGTCGCGCCGCCCGCGCTGGCGTTATTGTGGAATTCGGTCCGTCCTGGACGCTGCGACTGGCTGGGCGCCCCTTCGTTTTCGATGGTCGCCATCCCGCCGTTGGCATCATCAACGAAAATCGTGCGCGCTTGGGCGGTATAGTTGACGTGGTTGGAACCGTCGGCGTGGTTAATGATCATGGCTGACCCGGCGTTCGAATGGTCCTCGAAATACGTCGCGCCGCCGTATCCTGTGAGATAGGTTGCACCGTGGTTATGAATCTCGGCGCCTTCGGCGGTGGAGTCGTCTGTGAAGATGGTGAAGCCGCCGCCGCCGTTGGCGGCGTCGGCCTGGCCTTCGTTGTGAAATGTCGCGCTGCCGGCCTCTGCTTTATCCTCAAAAAGCACCTGTCCGCCGAAGCCGACGGCGACGCTCCCCAGCGGCAAACTCGGACCAAGCCTGCCGCTCTTGGTACGAAACTCGGCGCCGGAAGCCGAGGAATTGCCTCGGAAAGTGACGAGCGCGTTGGGCCCGCCGTCGCCGCTGCCGCCTTCGATCTCGAAGTCGGCCGTTCCGGCGGTGGAGCTCATTTCAAAAGTTACTGATGCCCCGGCATGGCGATCAAAGAAATAGGTTCCATGCGGCGGCGCAATGCCGCCGATGGTCGTGCCGCCGCCGCGCAGGTGATAGCCCGCGTTGCCCGCATTGGCGCCGGCCATGCCGACAGGGCCCGTAAATGTCAACTTCGCGGCGGTATGGTCCGAAGTGAGATCGTCGCGCAGCGAGGACTCGAGGAAGATTGTCAGCGGTTGGCTTGAGAAGTTCAGAATTCCGGCCCCCGTGATTTTGGTCTCGGTTTGTGCTTTGAATCTGAGCGTGTAAGCCGGCGCGCCCACTTGGAGATTCAGCGACTCGAAAAACGCAAATCCGCCGTCGTAGCGGACCGCGACGTCGGTTTGCGGGCTGGGTCCGAAACTCACCGTGTCGCCGCCGCGAGGCGGCGCGTCGAGGGCCCAGTTTCCTGGCGTGGTCCACGAGTTGTCGGCGCCCTCACCCGACCAAAAGAGCGACGAGGGAGTGACCGCAATATTCCAGCCCATGTCGCGCATCATGGCCCGCTCAAACGTCAAGGGCGCGTGAATCGCTTTCCCCGTGGGGCGCGCCGCCTGCATGATGGCGCTGGCCGTTGTTGCATCGATGGTGTGATCAACGTGACTGGTCGACGAGCCCATTTGATAGGGATTAGGCGCCCAGATTTCGACCGGCGTTCCGCCGTTCGCGGCCGTTGCTTGGACCCCATTCCAGAAGACGTTGCTGCTCACCAGCGCGGCGACGCGCTGATTTTGGGGGAGATCCAGAAGCCGCGTCCCATTGGGGCCGAGCGTGAGAAACTGGTCGTAAATCGTCGGCAGCCCTGATTCTACAACATCGGGGTTAAATAAGCCGTCTCCGAACAGACCGTAGCTGCCATTTTGTCGGAGGCTTGAGCTGAATCCCAAGCCATGCCCGATTTCATGAAATGCCGTGGAAACATAGTCGGTCTCCGCGGCGCTCGGGTTGCCGTCGATTCCGTAGTACCAATAGGCGCCGCCGAACGCGGGATTGGAATTAAACTGGATCGAAATCTCCGCCTTATCCGGGTCGACGTCGGTTCCGCTCAGGTGATTGGCCAGGGCCTTGGGAAAATGCGTATCAGGCCGCGTGGGAGCAGGATATAAATACCCGGGCGGCGTGGCTGCACGAGTTTGCGTGCCAAGTTCGGCGTAGGAAACGATCACCGTAATTGTCTCGCCGGCGTAGGCCGAGGGAATCAGGCTACCCCAGAGGGAGCCGGCGTACTCGACCGCGGTGCGCCGATCGAGCCCGGTGACGGGATCGAAGAATCCCACGCCGCCAGGGTCCGCGTAGAGGAATTCAAACGTCACGGCGCGGACGACACGCGCCGGCGAGAACGCGTACCACAGTGCCGTCGCCGCGGCTATCGCGGACCAGATGTGTCGCGTACGCTTGGCAATCATCCTTCGCTCCTCATGATGGAAGCCGAAATCTGACGCCGGGCGCATCTTGGCGGAGGCAAGCGGCGGCGGCGCGTTATTGTCGCCTGGACGTTGGGGTCCCCTCGACGGTCGATTGCGGCTCCTCGAGCCGCACAAACGTCCCGATAAGTGTGCGGGACCACTCGCGCACTTTGGCGTCATACCCCTTTCCCGGTTCGGCTTCGTCCCACGTTGAATAGAGCGCCATCGCGGCAAGCATGCCGACGTGAAAGTGATCGGTCGTGGTGACGACGCGCTCCGCGTCGAGGAGCTCTCGTTCCGCCTCTGGAAATCTGCCCAGCGCGACCAGCGCGCGTCCAAGCTCGATGCGCGCAAACGCGAGCGCCAGGAGGTCCTGCGGGACGCCAAGCTTTTGTTCGGCAATGGCCTCGCGCGCGATCGGCTCCGCCTCGGCGTATCTGCCCAGCGTGATCAGCACATTGGCCAGGTGCGTGGCGCTCTCCCCGATCGCACGGTGGTCCGCCGGCGCGGATCGGCGAGAGATTTCATGGGCCTCGCGAAACAACGACTCGGCCTCGTCGAACCGCTGCTGCGATCTGAGCAGCAGGGCAAACGTGATCAGCGCGTGGGCAATGTTCGGGTCGCCGCGCGGAAACTCCGTCCGGTAAGCGGCCAGCGCCTCGCGGTGCAGTCGCTCGGACTCGATGGGATCGCCGCGCTCGTACACGACCTTGGCCAAGCGCAGGAGCGTCCGCGCAGCACGCTGCCGCTCTTCAGCCGTAGCAGTGCTGGCGGACTTGAGTCCCTCTCGATACATCGCCTCGGCCTCGGCATATCGCCCCTGCGACTGCAGTGCGATCGCCAAATTGAGCTGCGCTTCGGCCCGTTGCCGCGACTGGCTAACCAAACCCATCGCCATGCCGATGACGCCGACGACGAGTCCTGCCAGCACGGCAGACGCAGCGATCACCGACCACCTATTTCGGCGCACAAACTTGCCGGCGCGATAGATTCGCGACGGCGGCCCAGCGTGCACCGGCTCGTCGTTCAGATAGTGCTGCACGTCCGCGGCCAGCGCGCCGGCCGTCTCGTAGCGCCGATTGCGGTCCTTTTCCAGGGCCTTCATGACGATCCAATCGAGCTCGCCGCGAAGAAGCCGGGGCAATCGGCCTGGTTCCAATCGCCGGTGGGCTGCAATCGAAGGAAGTTTCTGACTCGAATCGAGCCGCGTGCTCGGCGGCGGCGGCTCAACTTCGCGGATGATCCGCAACGTCTCGTCGAACGCGACTGTCTCGAGCCGCTGCCTTTCCAAAGGCGTGCTGCCGGCGAGGAGTTCGTAAAGCAGCACGCCGAGAGAGTAAATGTCGCTGCGGGTGTCGACGTCGAGCTGGTTGAAGCGGGCCTGCTCGGGGCTCATGTATTCAAACGTGCCGATGAGCTGGCCGAACTGCGTGAACATCGTCCGCTCGGTGAGCCGTTGAGCGGTGGCCTTAGCCACGCCGAAGTCGATGATCTTTGGAACGGGCCGGCCGTCGTACTCGGCGACCAGCACGTTCGAGGGCTTGAGGTCGCGGTGGATGACGCCTTTTTGGTGCGCGTGCTGCACGGCGTGGCAGACGGAGGCCATGAGCTCCAACCGCTGGCGGACCGTGAGTTGCTGCTGGTCGCAGTACTCGGTGATCGGCACGCCCTTCACCAGATCCATCACGAAGTACGGCCGGCCGGTTTCGGTCGCGCCCGCGTCGAACACCTTGGCGATGTTGGGGTGGTCCATCAGCGCCAGCGCTTGCCGTTCGGCTTCAAACCGGCCAATCACCTCCCGCGTGTCCATCCCCGGCTTGATGACCTTCAGCGCGATACGGCGCTTGACGGGCCGTGTCTGCTCGGCCAGAAACACGACGCCAAATCCCCCCTCGCCGATCTGCTCCAGCAGCTTGTACGCTCCGATGACGGCGCCCGGCCCCTCCGACAGGGGCCGATCGTCCGTGGCGTCCAACCCAGCCGGCGGGGTGTCGAGAATAAAACTCTCCTGGCGTTCGTGTTCCGCCAGAAGCCGTTCGACTTCCCTCCGCAGCGTCGCGTCCCCCGCGCACGCGTCGTCGAGCAGCGCCGCCCGCTCGGACGGGTCGCCTTTTTCGAGAGCTTCGATAAAAATGTCGCGTTCCCGCATGATCGACGCCTCGCGTGACGAACAGCGCGAGCCTCCAAGGGTCAGTGCGACTTCGAGAGGCGAATCGCGCAAAGAAAAGCGATATTTCCGTGCGGTCCAGCGGCGCTCCCCGAGTTTAGCGGCCGTCGATCTCGCGTCGCAGCCAGGCTCGCGCGAAAGACCACAGCGAATCGGCCGTTCGGGGCGACACCCCAAGAAGTTCCGCCGCCTGAGGAATCGTCAAACCGGCGAAGTAGCGGAGCTTCACCAGTTCCGCCGATTGGGGGTCGCGCTGGGCGAGCCGCTCCAGCGCCTCGTCGAGGGCCAGCAGTTCCTCGGCTCGCTCCGGAGCGGCAATTTCCGAGGGCGCGAGCTCGACCTGAGCGAGGTCGCCGCCATGTTTGCCGCGCCTGCGCCGCCGGGCATTTTCCACGAGAATCCGCCGCATCGACTCGGCCGCCGCGGCGAAGAAGTGCCCCCGACTGTTCCAATGTTGCGCCGCGTCCACGTCCACTAAGCGCAAATAGGCTTCATGCACCAGCGCCGTGCTTTGCAGCGTTTGCCCCGGCTTCTCTTGGGACAGTTTGGTCGCGGCCAACTTCCGCAGCTCGTCGTACACCAGCGGCAACAACTTCTCCGCGGCCTGCGGATCGCCCTGCTCGATCGCGGACAAGATGCGTGTGACGTCATTCACAATCCCCAAGATACGGCCCGGGAACGCGGTTCACAAACAGTTCGAAGTTCCGGGCCCCGACACACAGGACGCAGGTCCGATGGCACGCCGCACGGCGCTATCAAGATGGATCACTTTTTCTTGTTGAAAATGGGCCACGACTTCCGCTAGGCAAGATCTTGCTGCACTCACGGCTGTCGACGGCCCGATCAGCCCGTCGTTGCCCGGTCCACGAAACCCCTGACGGCCGAAAACGCCGCTCCGAACGCCTCGCCGCCGACGCCGTCGCGGAGATGCAGCAACTCGACGCCGCGCTCAACCTCGGCGACTTTGGTAAGGGGCGTCCCGCAATCGCCCAGGACGCCGAGCGCGGCCGCCGCGACACGACGAACGACTACGCGGAACTCGACGACGCGACGCGCGATGAGATCGACGACATTCACGCCAACCCGATTCGGCGGGGTCTCTGCGACGCGCCGGAAGCCTGGGCTTCGTCGAGTGCGGCCGATGATGCCCACGTACGCCAGAGGGCGTTGAGGATCGCCTTCGAGTCCCGGCCACGATTCTTCGTCAACGAGGTTTCGCGAGGCAAACGAGGCCGCGCGTAAGCCGGACATGCCCACGTCGGCAGACACCCGCGGGCATGCCGCCCGCCGCGACGACCAGGATTCGAACTTGGAATGGCGGCTTAGGACAACAGCGCCAAGTCAGAACCACGGATTTCACGGATCAGCACGGATTTTCCCGACGAATTGCCGGACTGCAAGCATGTGCAACGCTTGCAATATGCGGAAAGGGCGCGATGCTGGTTTTGATCAGTGAAATCCGTGTCATCCGTGGTTTCTTGAGTTTCAACGTAGCGCTGTCGTATTATTGATCCCTGCGCACGCAACGAGCCCATCCCCTCTGGCCGACGGCTGATAGCCGACAGCCGACAGCCTAACGACGGGTTCATTAGCAGCGCAGTTCTCAATAGGACGCCGTTGCCGATCCAATTCGGCGTTCGTCGCAACGTGCGCTCGGCGGGATTCGAACCCGCAAGGCCAGCGGCTGAGAAGGCGCCCGTGCCGTCCCATCGGCGTCGAGCGTACTCACACCTTGCCCTGCGCTGCGCCCGACATCAAGCGGCTAGGCCGCAGAAAGCGGAAGATGACTTGTGTGTCGGTTGAGCTGGCGGAGTCTGACGTTGGCCATCGCAGGGAGTTCTCTGGGGTGCCTCCAAGCTAGGCAGAGAACTTCCCAAGTTTGCCAAGGCGTGTCTTACCACAGTGGACACGGAGTGTTGCGCCGACGCTCGATTTACAGTTGGCCACGGCGTAACACTTCAAATCTCTAGCTTGGTAAGGTAACTTACTGATACTATCTGGGGCATATCAGATATTTCGCTGCTGAACGGTCAAGCACGAGTTTATGGGTGGTAGCCCGGTCATAACCGATCGAACCCGCGCTGTTCCCGCTGCTCTGGTTCCTCAAATACATCGCTTGACGGTCGAGCGGTTTCGTGGAATCGAGAGGCTAGTTTGGTATCCGGAGCCGGGCGTCAACTTCATTCTCGGCGGGGGCGACGTCGGCAAGACGACAGTCCTTGATGCCATTGCATTGCTGTTCAGTCCAACGAACTATGCAGTTCTATCGGACGCCGATTTTTTTCGTCGTGATGTCGAAAACGGCTTCTGCATTGAAACGGTGATGGGCTTGCCGGAGCATTCTGGCATTAATCAACAAGCGAAGCATGCGTGGCCCTGGGAATGGGATGGGACGGATCCAAAACTGCCGAACATCGATTGCGATCCAGCGACCAACGACGTTCTCAATCCCGTGTATTGCCTCCGTGTGCGGGGCACATCAGATCTGGATTTGTCGTGGGAGATCCTTCAACCTGACAATTCGACGGAGCACTTGAGCGTATCGGTCCGTCGCAAGATTGGCCTCGTTCGCCTTGGTGGCGATGATCGCAACGATCGTGACCTTCGCCTGATCCAAGGGTCGGCCCTCGATCGACTGTTATCAGATAAGACCCTTCGGGCACGTCTTGGTCAAAAGCTCGACAAGAGCGACATAGAAGCTGAGCTAAACAATGAGGCTAAACTTGGACTTCAGGCTTTAGACACAGCCTTCAAGGACCAAGAGCTACCAACGGGCCTCAGTTTGGGCCTCACCGGTAGCCAGGGGCTCTCGGTCAACGCACTTGTTGGTCTCACAGCGATGAAGGATTCAGTGAAACTGCCACTCTCCAATTGGGGCGCGGGAACACGCAGGTTGGCGGCGCTCGAAATTGCTGCTGTCCATCAGGGAGACAGCCCAATCACGCTCGTTGATGAGGTGGAGCGAGGCCTTGAGCCGTACCGGCAGCGCATGCTGATTTCCGAATTGGAAAAACGCGAATCACAGGCGTTTGTTACAACCCACAGTGCTGCAGCGCTCAGTGCTGCGTCGAATGCCACGATCTGGTATATGGACTTCAAGGGATCGATTGGCAAATTGAAGGGCAGCGTAATGACGCATCGGCGCCGAGATCCGGAGGCATTTCTGGCGCGGCTTACAATCATCGCCGAGGGCATAACGGAGGTCGGCTTTGCCGGCTTCTTCATTGAGAAAGCATTGTGCGGCAACCCGCTTGATTTTGGCCTCTGGGTCACGGACGCGGAGGGCAACGACAATGCCTTGAAGTTGCTTGAGGACCTGACAGGTAGTGGTCTTCTTTTTGCCGGTTTTGTGGACGACGAATCACGTGCCCCATCGAGATGGGCAGACGTCAAAAGTACGCTTGGGGCGCTTTTATTTCGTTGGCCAAGCGGATGTCTCGAAGAGAATATTATTCGACTTGTTCCGGACGAACGCCTGGAAGAGTTTATCAAAGATCCTGACGGCGAATCCGGCCACCGGTTACGAACGCTCGCAGAACGACTTGGCATCACCGACAAGGATTTTCATATCATCAGATCACGGGCGCCTGGTCTGACGCAGCTCATCATTGACGCCGCTTGTGGCGCTATTCCTCCCGACAGGGAAAATGCCGACAAGGCAGACAAAAAAGCACTGAAGAAGCATGCGCAGGACTGGTTCAAGTCCGTTGAAGGGGGCCGCGAGCTTGCCAACAAAATCATCGAATTCGACCTCTGGCCCCAACTTGCCGGGCAACTCTTACCGTTCCTCAACGCCGTCCGCACGGCAGTTCATCTTCCCGAAATCGCTACATTGCCATCATGAGCGATGCGTCTGTCGCGAAGGCGCTGCGGTCGAACCTCCGACTGGTGGTCGTTGAAGCGCCCGCAGGTTGCGGTAAGACATTCCAGGGTGGTCGATGTGCGCGTGAGATTGCGAGTAATGTTGGGGGTGGGCGAATCTTAATTCTCACCCACACGCACGCCGCATGCGATGCGTTCGCGGCGCACACCCACGAGGCCTGCGGCCGCGTCGAAATTCGCACGATCGACAGTCTAATAGGCCAGATGGCTTCGATTTACCACTTGGCGCTTGGGCTTCCCTCCGATACAGGCACGTGGGCCCGACGGCAGAAGGACGGCTACTCGCAATTGGCGAGCAAGGTGGCACGTCTTGTTCGTGCATCGCCGGTGATCGCACGATCGCTCGCACTGCGATATCCCGTTATCGTTTGCGATGAGCATCAGGACGCCAACGCAGACCAAGAGGCGCTTGTGATGGCTTGCCACAGTGGCGGTGCATCTGTCCGAGTTTTCGGAGACCCGATGCAATGTATCTTCGGCACTAGAAAAAACCGCGAAGTCGAACGATTCAAGCAACGCTGGGCAGCCCTAAAGCAGAACGCCGACATCTTCGACAATCTCGATCAGCCACACCGATGGTCGAAGGGATCAGAGCAGCTGGGCCAGTGGATTCGGGCTGCACGCACCGCATTGCGCGATGGTGGTCAGATTGACCTGAGCGGGCCTTTGCCCCTTGGACTCTCAGTCATTATCGCAGAGAATAAATCGCCGAAGCAAGGCGGCTACCACCTTACCAATGCCGACGGGCGACCCATCTACAAGATTATTAAGGAACGGACATCGATTCTGGTCCTGGCAGCCCAGAATCAAACTGTGAAGGCGCTACGCGCATTCTTTGGGCGACGATTGCCCATTTGGGAGGGACATGTACGCGATAATCTGTCGGTGCTCGTTGACAATATCCACACGGACACAGGCAATCCTTGTCCGATTGCGCGCGCGTTAGTCGCTTTTGTCCAGAAGGTCGCGACCGGATTCTCAAAATCTGCGTTTGGCGACAAATTCCTCGACGAAGTTACAGGCGGGTGTGTCGGAAGACGCAGTGGTAAACCCGCCAAATTGCAGGCGCTAGCGCGAACGATCGTCGACCTGCCGAATCACAAGGGTGCCGCGACAGCGCTACGCCGACTGAATGAACTCATCGCCACTGATCCGGCTTTCAAGACCATAAAGATCGACTATCATCGCGAGTTTTGGGATGCGGTGAGAATCGGCGATTTCGACGACCCAAATGAGGGCTTTGCAGAGATCTCGCGCCGGCGTAGTTACGCTCGGACTACACCACCGGCCAACGCAATCAGCACTATTCACAAGGCGAAGGGACTCGAGCGCAGTCACGTATTGATTGTCCCCTGCGATGCACACCACTTTGATGATTCCGAAGCCGCCCGATGTCGTCTGTATGTCGCCATAAGCCGTGCAACGAAGTCGCTAACGTTCGTTGCTTCACGCAGGGACCGTAGTCCATTGGTATTGCTGTAAGCCCATGCGCTCGGTCGCTTAGTTGCTCGTAAATGACGCTGCGAAGTCATTGGAGGACTGTACCCCGATTTATTGAGCAGATGCTTACACGGCGAGCAAAAACGCGTGACGTCTAGCAATTTCGCCTGATTCGTAAACTGGCGGAATGCGCACGCTGGTGCAGCCAGTGTAGGGAATCGCGTCACTGGGTGGCCGGGCGGAACAGAATACCGCTGCTCTAAGTCGCTACACCACTACACTCGCGTGGCCGATTCAGAGGGGTTGAGCGGGATTCGGCGGAGTCAAAAGCGCCTAAACATATGTCCGCTTCCCGAGCGCGGAAATTCCACAGGCATCCTTATGATTCCGCTGCTCTAACCGACTGATCTCACCAAGCGCCGCTCGCCCCCAATCGAGGCGTGGCCCATTTTCCCCCTTGAAATCCGGCCGCCCCTCGTGTAGTATACAAGCGTCACCCAATTCCCCGAGCGGCCGGGCGACGCGCATTGGCGTTGACCCGTAAC
>JBIOVA010000243.1:0-4464 GCA_044867485.1 Lacipirellulaceae bacterium
CTGCGCCGCGGCGACGCGGCCGCCATCGCCGACTCCTGGACCGACGACGGCGTGTACATCGACGCCAACGGGCACAGCGATTCCGCACGGAGCCTGACTCCCGGCGAAAAGCCCGTCGCCGAAGCGATCCCGCCGCGCGACGACGCCGCGCTGGCGTCCATCGACAGCGCGATCCATTTCGTCGCGCCGACCGTGGCCCTCGAGCACGGCCGGGCCGATGCGCCCACCGGCGCGGGCGCCGGCGCCGAGGCGACGCCCATGTGTTTCGTCGCTGCGTGGGTCAAGGACGATGGCCGTTGGCGCCTCAGCCTGCTCCGCGAGTTCGCCTCGGCGCCGCCGTCCGCCGCGGAATCGGCAACCACTCCCAATCCCCTGGCCGACCTCGACTGGATGGTCGGCCGCTGGACCGCCCCCAACGGCGCCGCGACGATTGAGTTGACTGCCGAATGGACGCCCGGCAAATCGTTCCTCATCCAGCGTTTCGTCGCCAAACGCCCCGACGGCGCCGAGCGCAGCGGCGAGCAGCGCATCGCCTGGGACGCCGTCGCCAAGCGAATCCGCTCCTGGACGTTCAACGCCGACGGCAGCTTCAGCGAGGCCCATTGGCGCCAAGAGGGCGACGTCTGGGTCGCCGACGCGACGGGCGCGCTCGCCGACGGCCGCCCCACGAAGTCCGTCCACTTCTGGATGCCCGAAGGCGACGGCGCGTGCTGGTTCAAATCCCTCAATGGCGAAGTCGACGGCAAGCCCGCGGACGACCTCGTCCTGAAATTCACCCGCACCGCCGACGCGGCGCCCTGACAAACACCATTGTCGCTCGCCCATCGCCCGCGCCCCTGTTCCGATAAGGTCTTCGACAATGCCCGCGATTCGCACCGCAATACTGGTCCTGCTCGGCCTCGCATCCCTGCCGCCCGCGCCGCGCACCGCCGAAGCGCAGCAGCCGCCGGCCGCCGCAGCGCCCAGCTTCACGCCCCAAGAGCAGCAGGCCCGCCAGGCCGTGTTCGATAGCGACCAGTGGAAAGCCGTCCGCAGCAAATTCGACAAGTGGCTCTCCCAGCAAGCCGCCTACGACGACGCCGGGGTCGCCGGCATCAAACAAGAACTCCAGTCGCGCATCGCCGCTATGCGGGCCGACCAGTTGCGCGCGTTTATGGTCCTCATGGACGGACGACTCGACGTGCTGCTCAGCCCCGAGGCGACCGCCGCCCGCGACTGGGCCGACGAGTTCTACACCGCACAGGGCCGCCGAACGTTGGCCGCCAAATACGGCGCGGCTGATCCCGTGCACATGACGGCCCAGCAACTGCAGGAAGCGCTCGACCGCTTCGCGAGCGACCGCCAGAACCAGGGCGCCGCTCAAGCCGCGTTCCAGGAGAGCCAGGCGGCGCAGCTCGCCGGTGCAAGCGCGTTGCGCAAAGCCCAGGAAGCGGCCGCGCCGGCGCAGATGCGCCCCGCCACGTTCGGCACGCCGTACGCGCCGCCGGCGCGCGCTCCTCGCCCGCAGCGCTACGAGGCGCCGTACGACCCGCCGCGATACTCGATCGGCCCATGGGGCGGCGTGTGGGTCGGGTTCTAAGCTCCCCGCGTCCGCGGCGAGCGCCGCGCGCATGCTCCCTCGGAGCGTCCGCGGCGCCAGCCGGCGCATCCGACAAGACCCGCCAGCGCGCCCAAGGCCAGCGCCTCCGGCTCTGGCACGGCGGCGGTGCTTGCCTCGGAGGCGCCGCCAGTGCCAAAATTTGTGCTCCAGTCGGCCAGGTCGCCGCCGCTCATCGCCATCCGCGAACCGCCGCGCTGCCAAATCAAAAAGTCGCCGCCGTCCACCGCCTCGTCGCCGTTGAAATCGCCCGGCAGCGACGGGTCTTCGTAGACAATCGACAGCGTGGGCGCCGTTCCCGCCGTCGATTCCAGCGACGCAATGTTAAGATACGGCCCCGCGTCGAGGCTGCTTAGCCGCAGTCCCAAGTGACTTGCCGAGCCTAAGAGCGATTCGATGTACGCCTCGTCGAGGTTGATCGAAATGTTCGAGCTCGACGTGTACGGAGCGCTCACGGCCAGCTCGGTCGTCGCCGCGGAAACGTCCGCCGTCGCCGCCAAGCCGTCGCCCGCGTAACCGTCGACGACGATTTCCACGGAACCGCCCCCGGAAATCCCGTCCAGCGCGAGCGTCGCGCTCACAATGCTGGCGCCTTCCGGAATCTGATCGAGCGGAAACTCCAAGAGCGCCTCCTTCACAGGGAAGCTCGCGCCGGATCCGCCGTCGATCGTCAGCGTCGTCGCTCCTTCGCGCAGTGTAAACACGCTGCCGGGAGTGAGTTCGACGTCGACCGACGGCGTCAGCGAGACCGTGACCACCCCGTCCGGAGGCGCCGGCGGCCCGGCAAAGAAGTTGTCAACGTACGCCGTCCCCGACGTCGACGCCGTGAACCCCGCGTACAGCGTCGCGTCGCTCGTGAAGCTTTGCGTATCGGGCGTGACTTGCGTGGACGAAATGGTCGTCGCGACGAAGTTCAACCCATCGTCGCCGTAGTCGTTCACCTCGATGTCCCAACCAATCTGAAAGCCTGCGAGCTTCTCGTACTCGACGTTCAAC
Organism: Lacipirellulaceae bacterium; assembly: GCA_044867485.1. Lineage (GTDB taxonomy): Bacteria > Planctomycetota > Planctomycetia > Pirellulales > Lacipirellulaceae > Lacipirellula. The sequence continues at coordinate 2,594 of JBIOVA010000243.1, forward strand.
TCGTACCAACGATTGGGCAGAATGAGCCCCTGACCAAACTGCGGGCTGAACCCCGGAAACGACCCGCCGCCTGCCGGAATGGGCCCGCCCCACAGCCGCACGCCTAGCGACGTTTGATCGACGCTCACCGAAGCGACCGCGCTGTTCCAACCCTCCGGCTCCTTCGACAGGTACACCTCGCCAAACGAGATTGCCGAACCGGGACCCGTCGGGCCGAAGTTCGACGTTTTGAAAAATGCCGACACGGCCAGCTTTGAGCCAACCTCCGTCATCTCGAACGTCGCCGCGTTGTACGTCGTGTCGTGCGGCCGGCTCACCAACAAGGCCGGCGAATTGCCCACCCCGCCGGAACTGGTCCAGTTGATGGGCAACCACTGGAACTCATTGCGCCGCAGAAAACCGTTCAAATCGCTCGCGACTTCGAAGTCGACCTCGAGGGCGCCAGCGGCCGACGCCGACGCCGTCAAACTCGCGACGACCAGCGCCGCTCGGATCCAAGCGCCCGTGAAACTCGATCGCCGCCGCCCTGGAACTCGGTTCATGCCACACTCCTGAACGCTGTGCCCCTGCCGCGTGCTTGCGGACGCTCTAGGATATCAGCCACCGCGGGGTCGTCAATTTGGACGCCTCGCGGACGTTGAGACGGGGCGCCGCTTTCTCTAAGACGCCCGCACAGCTCGCAGTTTCATTTTCAGAACAGCGTCGCAGAACGAGACGGGTCGTCGACCTCGTCGGCCGTGTGCAAAATAACTGCCAACGTTGCCGCGCACGGCGGCGCATTGACAGTTCTCGGCAAACTCGCCATCGCTCGCCGATTGGCGGCCAAGATCGCCGCCTGCCATCCGCGCCGGTATGCCGATTGCAGCGCCTCTGTCCGTCGCACCAACTCGCTGATCACGACGACTGGCGGCGCACACCTCAGAGAACGACATCCAGAGCCACAGGGCGCACGCCGTAGGGCAGGGCGCACTTCACAGAGCCGACGAGGCGATTCCGCCCGGCGGCATTCGCATTTCGTGCTCGGGACAACGTTCGGTCGTTCCTTTTTCTTCAGGAGGTGTCTCATGAACGCGCTCTCCAGGCTCTCGTTGCTTTGCGCGCTGGCTCATGCTGCGCTCAGCAACGCCGGCGTCGCCCACGCCTTGCTCCTCAACGGCGCCGGCACGCCCACCACGCTCGCCGGAACGCTCGGAACCGTCGACGTCATGTCCCTGTCGGACAGCCCCACGATGACCGGCTACCTCACCCTCGGCGGGTTGGTCGATCCTGCCCCGGCCATCCCCATCAAGCGCGTCCAATACGATCTGCTCAACCGCCTCGGCAACGGCTCCATCTTCGAGTACCGCGTCGACTTCCCCGTCGGCACGAACGTCATTGGCGCCGTCAACCCGGGTAAGTTCATCACCGCCGCCGGCGTCATGCAGAACTACTGGGCCGGCAGCAACTACGGAATGGTGTTCGACAACGGCTTCGGCGTTTACACCTACGACCTGCCGTTCGGCTCCGAATGGCGGATCGAGTACGCCGCCGATCACGTCGAGTGGCAACACCTCGGCAACGGCTTCTTCCCCGACACGGCCACCGGCCGCACCGACCTCGGCATCGCCGTGCCGACGTTCGCGTTGCTCTTCGACCCCGCCACGCCGCTGGGCCTGCAACCCGCCCAGGTCACGGGACACGCCGTGACGGGCGCTCCCGTCATCGCCACCGGTCGGGTCCTCTCGGCAGTGCCTGAGCCGCAATCGGCGGTGATTGTCGCCTGCGGCGCGGCCGCGCTCGCCTCGCAACGTCGACGCCGGTCGTAGAACTGTCAGCTCGGCGGCGATCGGATCGTTACAAGTCCACCGTGTCCAACAAAGGTCCCAGCGATC
>JBIOVA010000244.1:0-41577 GCA_044867485.1 Lacipirellulaceae bacterium
AGTCGACGCGCGGACGCCGGGCAGTTTCCTTGCACGATCAATCAAACAACCAATCGCCCAGCGAACGCCGCTTACGAGCGACGACGTCCGCGGACAAGCGCCAAGGCGCCGAACCCAATGAGGCCCAACGCGCTCGGTTCCGGCACCAGGATCAACTGCGGCGAGAACGGCGAGAACCCGTTCGCGTCTTCCGCATTGCTGGCCGCCGACCATGGGCTGCCGAGCGCGTTGTTCGGATCCGTCGTGTCGGCATCGTACGCGGTATCGGTCGTGAGCGTCTGCTGCTCCTTCGGGTTGAACAGGTAGTTGAAGTTCTTCCATCCGTTAATCGGCACCTTGCCGTCGTGGGCGATGTTCGCCACGATCGTCACCGTCGTCTTATTGGCGTTGAGCGCGGCCCGGACGAAGTCGGTCAGCGCCTGGCTGGTGAACACCAGCGCCCCGCCCACGGGCAGGCGGTTCTGCGGCGGCACCACGGGGAACGCGGCGATGCCCAGCGCCGACAGCGGCGCCCGCAGCGGACCGCCCGCGTCCGGATCGACGAAGTCGTGGTCCTTCGTGCCGTTGTTGAAGTCGCCGCCGTTGTTCATGCCCGGGGCGGTCAGGTAGGTGATCGTCGCCTCGTCCCAAGTGTTGCCGGCGTTGTCGCGGTCCAGCCCGTAAATCGCCAAACCGGTGCGAAAATCCATGTTCGGCGTCTCGGTATCGTGGATGCGGTTCGGCGTGAGATTCGTATTGCGGTAGGTCAAGCGAAGCCGCGCCTGGCCGTCGGCGGGCAGGGTTGAGCCCGTAAGATCGAACTTCAGGTACATCGCGCTGAAGCGGTCGTTGCCGTCGCCGGCCCCGCCCAGCGGCTGATTGTCCACGATGCGCGTCGCCAGTTCGGTGCTCGCGCCGAAGTTCGTGGTCGGTTGATGATCCCGCACTTCCGCGTCAGCGCCGATGCCGAAGCTCGTGGGGATGATGGCGGCGCTCGCCGCCGTCGCCAGCGCGCCGAGCGCCAGCAGGGAGAGACTCAGTTGGTGCAACTTCATTAGACGCGCTCCTCTAAAGCAGGTAATTGCTTCGACTGCGGCGAGGCCATCCTCGCTCAAGGATTGAGAACTCAAAGAAGACTAGTCAAACTGGACGAGCACGAGATGAGTCTAGGCCCCACGGCGCGGTCGCCCTCGTCGCCAACGTTGCACCCTCAACGCCAGCTCACCAGACCGCGCAGCACCCCTCGCTGCTTCCCTCAGTGTAATCGCCGTTTCATTGCTGAGAACGCGGAAAATCCGCATAAAGCTTCCCTAAAAACGCAATTCGCCAGTCGGACTTAACCACGGAGGACACAGAGAGCACAGAGGAAGAAGAACGAATAGGGATAACAATGGGAACGGGTTGAGCACCGCCCTTCGTCGCCCAGGTCCCTTCCTGCATTTCCTCCGTGCCCTCTGTGCCCTCTGTGGTAAATCTCCCTCCCCTTTGCGTTCATCCTGCCATTGATTGCAGAAACTGGTACTTCGCTGCAACGGAGCACGGGGCTAAGATAACAGGGCGGGGCGATCGCGTGGGGAAGCTTCGGTCGCCCTCGCCGCGGTGCGTGATCCACGTCACGCTTGTCTTGGGAACTTCTCGGTGGCTTTCGCGGGAATTGTGCAACGCTCGCACACGGCGGCGTTCGCGCGTTGGCACAGAACAGAGTTGAGGCGGCTCTGAATTTGGCGTTCGTTGCGATGCGTACGGCGTTTCTCTGCGCCGTGCGAATGAGCGTGCGCCGACGGAGCCATTTCGGATGGCCGATGTTTTCAAGGAACACAACGGTGCAAACTACGTCGAACTCTTCGCATCGGCGGCGCTCACCAAGCCGAGCCTTTCGCTATGGAGCAGGCACACTCCGTGGGCCGTCCGCCTGTCACGCCCAACCGCGCCGCCCCAAAGAAAGTCGCCGCTCGCCTACTCACGTACTCACCTACTCACCTACTCACTCTTGCTCTGCCTTTACGCTGGTCGAGTTGCTGGTGGTCATCGCCATCATCGGCGTCCTGGTGGCGCTCCTCTTGCCGGCGGTTCAAGCCGCCCGCGAGGCGGCCCGCAACGCGCAGTGCAAGAACAACCTGCGGCAGATCGGCATCGCCTGTCTGAATTACGAAACGGCGAGGAAGGAATTCCCGACTGGCGGTTGGGGGTGGCGTTGGATGGGTGATCCCAACCAAGGGGCCGGTCCGCGGCAACCGGGTGGGTGGATCTACCAAGTGGCGCCGTTCATCGAGCAGGCAAATGTCACATTGCTCGGCAAAGGCTTGAGCGGCCCGGCATTGGCGGCCGCGGGCGCGCAGCAGCGAGCGACTGTCATCGATCTGTTCTACTGCCCTTCACGTCGCCGACCTGTCGCGTTGGGGCCAGGCACGCCAGGGTTGGGCGAGTTTACCTACAACGCGGACGCTCCACCGGCCGACGCGAAAACTGACTACGCGATCTGCGGTGGAACGAAAGTCTACGATGGAGTAAACGGGCCGAATCCTAATGCCACGATGACCGATTGCCTGGGCGGGTTCCCCAACTGCACCACTGCTTGGTTCTTTTCCCCACAAGTGATCAACGAAGAATGGAATGGCATCGTTGGTCAACGTATCGGCGCCAAGATTCGACAGATCACGGACGGCACGTCGAACACAATTCTCGCTGGCGAGAAGTACCTTGCGCCCGTGTTCTATGAGACGCCTACGTACGAAAGTGGCACCGCATCGAACTACGGGAGTGACAATCCCGGCGACAATAGCTCCATGTGGCAAGGGTATGATAAGGACACCATCCGTGGCGCGGGCGGATCGTTCGACGACGACGGCCGTCCTCAGGGACTGTTGCCGCTTCGCGATACGGCGCCGCGCCTCGAGGAACTCAAATATGCGCCAAGTGGTGATAAGAGCTATGGCAGCCCCCACACATCCACGGTGAACGTCGTCTACGCCGACGGGTCGGTTCACGGCCATGTGTTTGAAGTCGATCCGATCGTGTGGGGCGAGCTCGGCAATCGCCACAATGGCGGCTAGTTGGGGCTTCATACTTCCGCCGACTATGGCCCGGAGTTGATCGCGTGCGGCGGCGAGCGTTTTTGATTTTCGCCGTCGCTGTGGAGTTGGCGCTGTCGCGTGCGAGTTTCGGAGAAACTCGCCAACTGGTTCTGCAGCCGGAGGACTACGCGCGGTACGTCGTCACGTTCAACGCCGCGGATGACGAGGCGGTCGTCAATCTCGTGCCCAACGCCCAAGCGTGGCCGTGGATCGTCGCCAACGCGCCGCTCTTCGACTGCCCCTCGGCCCAGTTCGAGGAAGTCTACTACTTTCGCTGGTGGACCTACCGCAAGCACATCCGCGAGACGTCCGATGGCCGCGTGCTCACCGAGTTCATCACGCCGGTGAGCCACGCCGGGCCGCACAACACCGTCGCCTGCGCCTTCGGACACCATCTGGCCGAAGGGCGGTGGCTGCGCGATCAGGCGTTGCTGGACGAATACGCCCGGTTCTGGTTCCACTCGGGCGAAGGCGACACGCCGGCGGCGCATTTTCACAAATTCAGCAGTTGGGCGGCCGCGGCGCTGTACGAACGCGCGCTGGCTACGGGCGATCGCGTGCTGGTCATCAACCTGCTCCGCGATCTGATCGCGGACTACGACGTGTGGGAGCAGGAGCGGAGCCGCGACGACGGGTTGTTCTGGCAGTTCGACGTCCGCGACGGCATGGAAGAGTCGATCAGCGGCAGCCGCACGGCCAAGAACGTCCGGCCGACGATTAATAGTTACATGGTCGCCAACGCCCGCGCGATCGCGAGCATCGCCCGCTGGGCGGGCCGGCAGGAACTGGCCGACCGCTTCGCCGCGAAGGCCGACAACCTACGCGCCAAAATGATCGCCGCGCTGTGGGACCCCGAGGCAAAGTTCTTCAAGGTGCGATTCGAGAACGGCGGCTTCTCCGACGCACGCGAGGAGATCGGCTACATCCCCTGGATGTTCCACCTCGCGCTCCCCCAGCATGCCGAGGCCTGGGCGCAGATCAAGGACCCGGGCGGCTTCTGGGCGCCGTGGGGCCTCACGACCGCCGAGCGCCGCCATCCGCAGTTCCGCACCCACGGCACAGGCACGTGCGAGTGGGACGGCGCCGTCTGGCCCTTCGCCACCAGCCAGACGCTACGCGGCCTGGCGAATGTGCTCCGCGGCCCGCCGCAGGAGTTCGTCACCCGCCGCGATTACTTCGACCACCTCCTCGCCTATGCCCGCTCGCACCGTCAAAACGGCGAAGCCTACATCGGCGAGTACTTCGACGAGACGACCGGCCAATGGCTCATCACGGGCCCCAAGGCCGAGCGCAGCCGGTTCTACAACCACTCGACGTTCAACGACCTGGTGATCACCGGTCTCGCGGGCCTCGTGCCGCGGGAGGACGACGTGGTCGAGATCGACCCGCTGCTGCCCGACGATGCGTGGGACTGGTTCTGCCTCGACGGCGTGCCGTACCACGGCCGATCGCTCACGATCGTGTGGGACCGCACCGGCACACGGTACAATCGCGGCGCCGGCCTGGCCGTCTGGGCCGACGGCGTCGAGCTGGCCCGCTCACGGGCGCTGCGGCGAATCACAGGCGACTTGCCGCCGTATGGGGAGCGCTAGACTTCGTCTCAAAACGCGACGCGGCGCCGGGGGGAATACCCTGGCATCTCCGCCGACTTTTGGCGTTCTATGGAGAAAATGCCGAGAAAACAGGCCCCGACCCCTCACATGACTTTAGACCATCTATGGAGCGGACGCCCCGCCGCGGGGGCATTGGGGAGCGTCCCCTACTGCTTGAACGCCGCTCGCCAAACATGGAGACTTGGCTGCATGAATGACTCGCTCTCTCGCTTTCTGGCGTGCGTCGCCGTGGTGCTTGCGATTCAGGCGCCCCTGGCCGCCGCCGAGCAACCCGGCCTGCTGCTCTCCGAGTTCATCTACGAGACCGCGCCGTTCCCCAAGTGCCACGCCTCGACGATCGTCGAATCCGGCGGCGGTTTGATCGCCGCGTGGTTCGGCGGCACGGATGAGCGCGAACCCGACGTCGGCATCTGGGTTGCCCGCCGCGAGGGCGACAAATGGACGGCCCCCGTCGAAGTCGCCAACGGCGTCGTCGGCCCCACCGAGCGCTATCCCACCTGGAACCCCGTGCTGTTTCAGCCCAAGGGCGGCCCGCTCCTGCTGTTCTACAAAGTCGGCCCAACGCCGAAGGAGTGGTGGGGCATGGTCACGACCTCGGGCGACGCCGGAATGACGTGGTCCAAGCCCACGCGGCTCCCCGGCGGCATCATCGGCCCCGTGAAGAACAAGCCGGTGCAACTCGCCAACGGCGACATCGTCTCCGGCTCGAGCACCGAGCACGATGGCTGGCGCGTCCACTTCGAGCGCTCGACCGACAACGGCAGAACTTGGCAAGCCACGCCGCCAGTGAACGACGGCAAGCAAATCATGGCGATCCAGCCGAGCATCCTCGTTCATAAGGACGGGCGATTGCAGGCCATTGGCCGCACGCGGCGCAGCGGCGTCTTTCAGGTCTGGTCGGACGACCAGGGCAAAACCTGGGGCGAGATGACGCCGCTAGGCATGCCGAACCCCAGCGCCGGGACCGACGCCGTGACGCTCGCCGACGGCCGGCACCTGCTCGTCTACAACCACAATCCCGAATACGACGGCCGCAGCCCGCTCAACGTGGCAGTCTCCGACGACGGCGTCCACTGGCAGGCCGCGCTCGTGCTCGAGAACGATCCCGGCTTAGAGTTCTCCTACCCCGCGGTCATCCAGTCGGCTGACGGCCTAGTGCACGTCACCTACACCTGGCATCGCGACCGGATTAAACACGCCGTGGTTGATCCCGCGAAGCTCGTCACGGCGCCGATCGTCGACGGCCAGTGGCCGAAACCAACTCCGTAAGCCCACGGCGCTGCAGCAACGCCGATGCCTGCCGTCGATCTCATCGTCCTGGGCACGTACCTCGTCTCGGTGGTTGGCATCGGCCTGTGGCTCGGCCGTCGCCGGCCCGACGCCGACGAGTTCATGGCCGCCGGCCGGTCGCTGCCCGGTTGGGCCATCGGCCTGTCGATGTTCGGCTCGTACATCAGCAGCATCTCGTTCTTGGGCAACCCCGGCAAAGCGTACGCCGACAACTGGAACGCCGTGGCGTTCACGCTCGCCACGCCGATTGCCGCGGCGATCGCCGTGCGGTGGTTCGTGCCATTCTATCTGCGCGAGGGCACGATCTCGGCCTACGAGCATCTGGAACGCCGCTTCGGCCGCTGGGCGCGCTCCTATGCGGTGGTGTGCTTTCTGCTCTACCAAATGGCGCGGACGGGCTCGGTCGTGTATCTGCTGGCGATGGCCGTGGCGCAGCTCACCGACTGGAGCGTGCCGACGACGATCATCGTGACCGGCGCCCTGATGACGATCTACACATTCGCCGGAGGCATCAAGGCGGTCGTGTGGGTGGGCGTCTTACAGAGCGCCGTGCTCATCGCCGGTACGCTGGCGTGCCTGCTCGCCGTGGCGATGAAGACGCCCGGCGGCGCCGCGGAAATCCTCCGCGCCGGCGCCGCTCAGGACAAGTTCAGCCTCGGCAGCTTCAGCCTGTCGCTCACTTCGTCGACGTTCTGGGTCGTGTTTGTCTTCGGCCTGGTGACGCACCTTACGAACTTCGGCGTCGACCAGAGCTACGTGCAGCGATACCTCACGGCCCGCAGCGACCGCGACGCCAAGCGCAGCGTGTGGCTCACGGCCCTGCTGTACGTCCCGGTGGCGCCGATCTTTTTTTTCATCGGCACGGGGTTGTTCGTGTTCTACCAACAGCAGCCGGAGCTGTTGGGCTCGGCGATGAAGGCCGACGCGGTGTTCCCGCACTTTATCGTCAAGCAGTTGCCGCTTGGGTTTGCGGGCTTGGTCGTGGCGGCGATCTTCGCCGCGTCGATGGACGCGAATCTCAACAGTATGGCCACGCTCACGCTGTGCGATCTCTACAAGCCGTACCTGCGGCCTACGGCTGGCGAGCGCGAGTCGCTGCGCGTGCTGCATGCGTCGACGCTCGTGTGGGGCGCCGCGGGGACGGCGGTGGGACTGGCGATGATCCGGGTGGAGACGGCCCTCGATGCATGGTGGAACCTTGCGGGGCTCTTCTCCGGCGGCGTGCTGGGGCTCTTCCTGCTCAGCCTGGTGAGCCGCCGCGCGGGGCCCGTCGCGGGAGCCACGGCCGTGGCCTGCGGCGTGGCGGTGATGGCGTGGATGGCGCTCCCCTCGTTGGAGTCGACGTTGAAAATCACGTTGCCCGCCTTGCTCCGCAATCCGCTGCACGCGAATATGACGATAGTGGTCGGGACGCTGACCATTTTTGTCGTCGGCCTCGTCGTCAGCCTGCTGCGGCCCGAGCCCGCGACGCCCCGCGTTTGAGCCTTTCCCATGTCGAATTGGCAGCCCGGAGTCGAGCCCTTGCGCGGCATCATCGTGCCGATGGTCACGCCGTTGGCGGGCCCCGACGAGCTCGATGCGCCCGGCGTCGAACGGCTTGTCGATCGCCTCATCGGCGGCGGCGTTCATGGGTTGTTCTTGCTCGGCACCTGCGGCGAAGGGCCGTCGCTGTCCTCACGTGTGCAACGCGAGCTGATCGACCGCGTGTGCCGGCAAGCGGGCGGACGCCTTCCCGTACTGGTGGGCGTCACCGACGCGGCGCCCGGTCAGTCCACCGAACTGGCGCGCCACGCGGCCAAGGCCGGAGCGGCGGCGGTCGTGATCGCGCCGCCCTATTATTTCCCGCTGTCGCAGAACGAACTCGCGGCGTACATCGAGCAGCAGGCGGCCGCTTCGCCGCTGCCGGTGATGCTCTACAACATGCCGGGACTCACCAAGCTCGTGTTCGAAGCGGACGCCGTGCGTCGATTGCTGGACCACCCAAGGGTGGTCGGCATGAAGGACAGCTCGGGCGACATCGACTACTTTCGACGGATGCACGAGCTCACGTGCCGCCGCGCCGACTGGTCGCTCCTGATGGGTCCCGAGCACTTGCTGGCCGAGGCGATCGAACTGGGCGCCCATGGCGGTGTGTCCGGCGGCGCCAACGTGTGGCCGGAGTTATTCGTGCGGACCTATGAAGCGGCCCGCGCGGCGTTTGTCGACGAGCTGGCCACTTTGGAGTCAAATCTGGCCCGGTTCGGACACATTTACACGGTGGGGCCGTTCTCCGCTGCCAGCGTCGTGAAAGGCTTAAAGGCGGCCCTCGGCATTCTCAGCGTGTGCAGCGACCTGATGAACCCGCCGCTGGGAAGGCTCGCGCCGAGCGAGGTCCATGAGGTGGAAAAGATTCTCAACTCGCTGGGCCTGACGCACGCGATCGACCCGGCGATCGCCGCTCAACAGCAGTAACCTCCGCGAATTGACCTCATGCGCACCGCGCTGCTCAGTTTGACGGTCGGACTCTTGGCGATGGGGCCGGCGCGTGCGGCCGAGCCGGTCGACTTCGCGCACGAGGTGCTGCCGCTGCTCGCCAAGCATTGCGCCAAGTGCCACACGGCGGGGCGGTACGAGGGCGACGTGTCGTTCGACACGCGCGAGATGCTGTTGGAAGCGGGCGCCGCCGAACCCGGGGCGGGCGCAGAAAGTGCGATCATCGATCGCGTAACGAGCGATGACCCCGACTACCGCATGCCGCTCGAAGGGCCGGCGCTCTCCGCGGACGAGGTTGATGTGCTGCGGCGGTGGATTGATGAAGGGCTCGCGTGGGAGGCGGGCTTCACCTTTCAGAAAAGCGCGTACCAGGCGCCGCTCAAGCCCCGTCGACCGGAATTGCCGCCAGCGGACGAGGACGTCGGCGACAATCCCGTTGATCGCATTGTCGCAGCCTATTGGCGCGAGCATGGCCTCAAGCCGCCGCCACGCGTCGATGACACAACGTTTTATCGCCGCGTCAGTCTCGATCTGGTCGGTTTGCTGCCGGCGCCCGGCGCGTTGGCGGGGTTCGTCGCTGACGGCGATCCCGACAAGCGCGCCGCGCTCGTCGACCGCCTACTCGCCGACCGCGTGGCCTACGCTGACCACTGGATCACCTTTTGGAACGACCTGCTGCGGAACGACTACGCCGGCACTGGCTACATCGATGGCGGCCGGGAGCAGATCACGGCGTGGCTCTATCAGGCTCTCATCGACGACAAGCCCTACGACGAATTCGTCCGCGAGTTGATTGCGCCGCAGCCGGAGTCCGCTGGGTTCGCTAAGGGCATCGTGTGGCGCGGCCAGGTGAATGCCAGCCAGCGCCCCGCGCTGCAGTTCTCGCAGAATGTGGGGCAGGTGTTCCTGGGGATCAACCTCAAGTGCGCGTCGTGTCACGACAGCTTCGTCGACCACTGGAAGCTCGCCGACGCCTATGGCCTGGCGGCGATCGTCAGCGAGGAGTCCCTCGAATTGCATCGCTGCGACAAGCCCACCGGCGAGATCGCCGCGGCGAAGTTCTTGTTCCCCGAGCTGGGCGAGGTCGACGGAGCGGCGCCGCGCGATGCGCGGCTCAAGCAATTTGCCGCGCTGATGACGCATCCGCAGAACGGCCGCCTGACGCGCACCGTCGTCAATCGCCTGTGGCAGCGGCTGATGGGCCGCGGCATCGTGCATCCTGTGGACTCGATGGGCTCCGCCCCGTGGAGCGCGGATCTGCTCGACTTTCTTGCCGTCCATCTGGCCGACTCCGGCTACGATCTCAAGCAGACGCTGCGGTTGATCGCCGCGTCGCGGGTCTATTCCATACACACGGTCGCTTGGGACGAATCGACGCCGCTTGACGACTATGTGTTTGCCGGGCCGGCCCCCAAACGGATGACGGCCGAGCAGTTTTGCGACGCCCTCGCGTCAATCACCGGCGTGGCGCCCGAGGCGACGGATGACGAGAAAATCTTTGTGAACATTGCCGCGAAGGCTGGCGGCCATGGAAGTAACGCCGCCGCCCGGCCTTTCGTGCGGGCCTCGCTCGTGGAGTCGTCGCCGCTCATGCGCACGCTCGGCCGTCCCAACCGAGAGCAGGTCGTGACGACTCGACCCGCGGAACTAACCACGCTCGAAGCGCTGGAGCTGAGCAACGGTGTGCCGCTGGCCGAGTTGCTTCGCGCCGGCGGCGAACAATTGCTGTCGAAGCGCCAAGCCGCCGCCGCCGAGGATGTTTGCCGCGAGGCGTTTCGGGCCGCGCTGTCACGCGATCCCAACAGCGCGGAACTGGCGAACCTTGTCGAGCTGACGGGCGACCCACTCACCGCCGACGGTCTGGCCGACGCTCTGTGGTGCATCGTCATGCTGCCGGAATTTCAGATTGTGCGATAAGATTTAACCACAGAGGGCACAGACGACACAGAGATAAGGCAAGGGAATTGACTACTTGCCCGTCGCTGCGGGGATGAGGAAATTCGCTTGAATTGCTCCGTGGCCTCTGTCGTAAATCTTTCCGAGGGGCTGACCGATGACGTATCAGCAATGGAATCGTCGCGAGTTCTTGCGATCGACGTCCGCCGCGGCGATTGCTGCGATGACCGCCGAGGCGCCGCGGCTAGCCCTTGGCGACGACGATGCGCCGCTAATTCACGCTCCGCCGCGGGCTGACGCCTGCATTCTTCTGTGGATGGCCGGCGGCATGGCGGCCCCGGATACGTTCGACCCCAAGCGCTACCAGCCGTTCGAGGTGGGCCTGCCTGTTGAACGGGTCATGAGCACCTTCCCGGCGATCGATACGGTCGTCGACAACATCAAATTCACGGCGGGACTGGAGCACATCGCCCAGGTGATCGACCGCGGCACGCTCATCCGCTCCCACGTGCAGCCTGATCTGGGGCACATCCTCCACTCGCGGCACCAATATCACTGGCACACCGGATACGTGCCGCCGCAGACGGTCGCCGCGCCGCACCTGGGCGCCTGGCTGGCTCGGGTGCTCGGCCCGTGGAACCCCGTCATGCCCGCGTTCGTCGACGTGGGCCAGCGACTCGACCTCGGCGGCGAGCGCGAGGAGCTTAAGGCGTTTCACACCGCGGGCTTCTTCGGCGGCGAATTCGGGCCGTTCATGCTGCCCGATCCCATCGACGCGATTTCCGCCGTGCAGCCGCCCAAGGGGATGACGCCCCAGCGGTTCGAGAGCCGCTACAAGCACTACCGCGAGCTGGTCCTCCGCAGTCCGCTCGGCGAGCACGGCAGCGACCATCAGCAGGAGTCGATGATTAGCGCGATGGAAAACGCCTACCGCTTGCTCAACTCACCCGAGCGCGAGGCGTTCGACTTGTCGAAGGAGCCGCGCGACAATTACGAGCGCTACGACACGGGCCGCTTCGGACTGGGTTGCCTGCTGGCCCGCCGTCTCGTGGAGGCGGGCACGCGATTCGTCGAAGTGACGACTGAGTACGAGCCGTTCGAAGGCTGGGACACGCACGAGGAAGGTCACTCGCGCGCCGAGCGGATGAAGAAGATGATCGATCGTCCCATCGCGCGGTTGATCGTCGATCTGGAGCAACGTGGCCTGCTTGACCGCACGCTCGTGATCGTCGCCAGCGAGTTCAGCCGCGACATGATGATCGAGGGCGTCCCGGGGAGCGAAGCCCGCGACCAGTCGCGTGCCATATCCGACGTGCTCCTGGAGCCGAAGCACTATGGCCTGCACCGCCACTTCACCGGCGGGTCGAGCGTGCTGATGTTCGGCGGGGGCGTCAAACGCGGCGTGCTCTACGGCGAGACCGCCGAGGAGCGGCCGTGTCTGGCGATCAAGGATCCGATCTCCGTGACCGACTTGCACGCGACGATCTTCACGGCGATGGGCGTCTCGCCCAAGACGGCGTTCACGATCGAGAAGCGGCCGTTCTACGCGACCGAAGACGGCAAAGGCCAGGCGGTCGAGGCGCTGTTCGCGTGAGACACTCTGCTGGCCATCGTTCACTTAGCCCCCGGTCAGTGACCGGGGGCTAAATGGCCACCCCGGACGCGCCGCTTAACGGGCTTCCAAACTTCTGCCTATAATGCAGACTTCGGTTTGTGGCCCGATTCCTATGGCGCGAGGCGAGCAGTGCGCAATTGCGGCATACAAGCGCTGTTGTTGGTCGCCGGACTCGTGCCAGCGGTTTGGGCAACCGCCGCGGAGTCGAAGCTCGACTACACCCGCGACGTGCGGCCGATTCTGGCCGACAACTGCCTGCGCTGCCACGGAAATGATCCGTCGCACCGCGAGGCGGAGTTGCGGCTCGACCAGTTCGCCGCCGGCGACAACTTCCGTGGCGCTGAGGACGTCATCATCCCTGGCGATCCGGACGCCAGCGAGCTTGTCGCCCGGATCCTCAGCGACGATCCCGACGCGCACATGCCGCCCGCGGACTCGGGAAAGGTGCTCAAGCCGGAGCAGATCGAAACGCTGCGGCGGTGGATCGCCGAAGGGGCCGAGTACAAGCCGCACTGGTCGTTCGTGGCGCCGCAGCGGCTGGAGATCCCGGCTGCGGCCGAAGGCGATCGTGTTGTCAACGCAATTGACAACTTTGTGCTGGTGCGGCTCCGCGAAGCGGACTTGAAGCCATCCCCGCCCGCCGATCGGGCGAAGCTCCTGCGGCGGCTGTCGCTCGACATCACGGGCTTGCCGCCGACGCGCGACGAGCTGCAGGAGTTCCTGGCCGACGAGAGCAAAGATGCCTACCAGCGCGCCGTCGACCGACTTCTCGCCTCGCCCCACTACGGCGAGCGCTGGGGCCGGCTGTGGCTCGACGCGGCCCGCTACGCCGACAGCGACGGCTTTGAGAAGGACAAGCCCCGCAGCGTGTGGATGTATCGCGACTGGGTGATCGACGCGCTCAACGCCGACATGCCGTATGACCAGTTCATCGTCGAGCAGATCGCCGGCGACCTGCTGCCCGGCGCCACGCAACAGCAGCAAGTTGCCACGGGCTTCCTGCGGAACTCGATGATCAACGAGGAAGGCGGCATCGACCCCGAGCAGTTCCGCATGGAGGCGATGTTCGACCGCATGGACGCCATCGGCAAGGCGATGCTCGGCATCACGATCCAGTGCGCCCAGTGCCACACGCACAAATACGATCCGGTGACGCAGGCCGACTACTACCGAATGTTCGCGTTTCTGAACAATTGCGACGAAGCGCAGATTTCGGCGTACACCGACGACGAAATGGCGGAGTGGCGCGAAACCGAGCGGCTCATTTGCGCCATTGAGGACAAGATCAGGGCGGAGAATCCCGACTGGCCGCAGCGGATGGCGGCGTGGGAGGCGAGTGTCCGCGGCGATCAGTCCGAATGGACCGTCGTGCGGCCTGAGCCGGATTCCACGGGCGACCAGAAGCACTACGTGCTCGACGACGGTTCGATCCTGGCCCAAGGCTATGCGCCGACGATTCACGACACGGAATTCATCGTCGACCTCGACGCCACGAAAATCACTGCGGTTCGCTTAGAACTCTTGAACGACCCCAACCTGCCGCGCGGCGGGCCGGGACGGTCGATCTACGGCACGTTCGCGCTCACCGAGTTCACGGCCAAGAGCTGGCCTGCTGACCGCCCGGATCAAACGACGGATTTGAAGTTCAAGGAAGCCACCGCGGATGTGAATCCGCCAGATCGCGACCTCGACAAGGCGTTCGACGACAACAGCGGCCGCCGCCGCGTCACAGGGGCGATCGGCTACGCCAACGACGGCAACGACCTGACCGCGTGGACCATCGAGATCGGTCCCGGCCGGAGCAATGTCCCGCGCAAAGCCGTGTTCGTGCTCGACAAACCGTTGGAGATCACGGCGCCGGCGCGAATCGAGTTCAAGCTGTACCAGTCGCACGGCGGTTGGAATAGCGACGACAATCAGAATAACAATCTCGGCCGGTTCCGCTTTTCGATCACCTCCGCCGAGGCCGCCAAAGCGGACCCTGTTCCCGCAGAGGTCCGCGCGATCCTCGACGTGCCGGCCGCCGAGCGCACGCCTGCACAAGTCGATCGCGTATTCAGCTACTGGCGCACGACGGTCGATGACTTCGCCGAAGCCAATCGGCGGATCGACGCCCTCTGGCAAAGCCATCCTCGCGGCACAACGCAGCTCGTCCTCCGCGAGCGCGACCAGCATCGCGGCACGCACCGCCTCGATCGCGGCAACTTCCTGGCGCCGCTGGAGGAAGTCGCGCCCGGCGTCCCGGCGTTCATGCACCCGATGACGGCCAAGGAGGGGGAGCCCAACCGCCTCGCGTTCGCCCGCTGGCTCGCCGATCGCCGTTCGCCGACGACCGCGCGGGCGATCGTCAATCGCATCTGGCAGGCGTACTTCGGCGTCGGCCTGGCCAGCACGGCCGAGGATCTCGGCACGCAGGGCGATCCGCCGACGCACCCGGAGCTGCTCGATTGGCTCGCCGTTGAGCTCATGGACCACGGCTGGAGTCTCAAGCACATTCACCGGCTGATCACCTCGTCGGCGACTTATCAACAGGCAAGCGAAGCGACGCCCGAGCAGTTTGCCGCGGACCCGCAAAACAAGCTGCTCGCCCGCGGCGCGCGGTTCCGCGTCGACGCCGAATCCGTGCGCGACCTAGCTCTGGCCGCTAGCGGCCTGTTGACCGACGTCGTTGGCGGGCCGAGCGTCTACCCACCGGCGCCGGAGTTCCTCTTCGAGCCGCCAACCAGTTACGGCCCCAAGCCGTGGCATTACGACCTGGGCCGGGACAAGTATCGGCGGTCGCTGTACACGTTTCGTTTCCGCTCGGTCCCATACCCCGCGCTCCAAGCGTTCGACGCCCCCAATGGCGAGTTCGCGTGCGTCCGCCGCGTGCGCTCGAACACGCCGCTGCAGGCGCTGACGACGCTCAATGAATCGCTGTTTCTGGAATGCGCCCGGGCGCTCGCGCTGAAGGCGGTCGAAGAAGGCGGCGCGAGCGACGCGGATCGCTTGCACTATGCGTTCGAGCGTTGCGTCTCGCGTGCTCCGAAGGAGCGCGAGCTCAAGTTGCTGGGGGATTTTCTGGCCCGCCAGCGCGAACGCTTCGCCGGGGACGGCGTCGACCCCTGGACGCTCTTGGCCGACGAAGGTCAACCGCATCCCGATTTGCCGCACGACGCGACCGCGACGGAGCTCGCCGCTTGGACGGCCACTGCCCGCGTCATCCTCAACCTGGACGAGGCGATCACGAGGGAGTAACGCCATGAACTGCCACGACCACCTCTATCGCCACGTCCCGCCGCGGCAGCTTGCGCGGCGATGGTTTCTCAAGGAGTGCGGCGTCGGCCTCGGCGCACTGGCGTTCCATCATCTGGCCGGAGCATTGCCCGCTCGCGCCGCGGCCGGCGCCGTGGGCGTCGATCCCCTTGCCGTCAAAAAGCCGCACTTCACGCCGCGTGCGAAGAACGTCATCTATCTCTTCATGGCAGGCGCCCCCAGCCATCTGGAGATGTTCGACTACAAACCGCAGCTCGCCAAGTTCGACGGCACGCTCCCGCCGAAGGAGCTGATCGAGGGCTACCGCGCCGCGTTCATCAGCCCTAGCTCGAAGCTGATGGGTCCTAAGTTCAAGTTCGCCAAGCAGGGCAAGTGCGGTGCGGAGATCTCGGAGTTGCTTCCGCACCTGGCGAACGTCGTCGACGACATCTGCATCGTGAAGTCGATGGCCACCGACGCGTTCAATCACGCCCCAGGCCAGATCCTGATGAGCACCGGTTCGCAGCAGTTCGGCAAGGCGAGCCTGGGGGCGTGGACGCTCTACGGTCTGGGGAGCGAGTCGCAGAATCTGCCGGGGTTCGTCGTGTTCAGCACCGGCAGCAAGGGACCCAGCGGCGGCGCGTCGAACTGGGGCGCCGGCTTCCTGCCCACCGTCTACCAGGGCTGCCAGCTTCGCACGAGCGGCGACCCGGTGCTGTACCTGTCGAATCCACGTGGCGTCGACGATCGCCTGCAGCGCGACTCGCTCGACGCAATCAATGAGTTGAACCGCGCGCATCTTGCCGATTCCGGCGACCCCGAGATTGCTACGCGGATCAACTCGTTCGAGATGGCATACCGCATGCAGTCGAGCGCTCCCGAGGCGATGAACCTCGCCGACGAGCCGGAGCACATTCTCAAACTGTACGGCGCTGAGCCGGGTAAGCCGTCGTTCGCCAACACGTGCCTGCTGGCTCGCCGGCTGATTGAGCGCGGCGTGCGGTTCGTCGAAATCTTTCACGAGGCGTGGGATCAGCACAACTACCTGGTGCCCGACATCCAGGAGAACTGCAAGAAAACCGACCAGGCGTCCGCCGCCCTGGTGGCCGATCTCAAGCAGCGCGGCTTGCTCGACGACACGCTCGTGATTTGGGGCGGCGAGTTTGGCCGGACGCCGATGGTCCAGGCCGGCGGCGACGAACGGGCCGCGGGCCGCGACCACCACCCCAATGCCTTCACGATGTGGCTAGCCGGCGGCGGCGTAAAGCCGGGATTCACCTTCGGCGAAACCGACGAGCTGGGGTTCAACGTGGCCCGCGACCGTGTTCATGTGCGTGACCTCCATGCCACAATCCTCCGCTTGTTGGGCTTCGATCACGCCCGGCTAACCTACAAATTCCAAGGCCTCGACCAGAAACTCACCGGCGTCGAGCCCGCCCGAGTCGTGACCGAGCTGCTGGCATGAGGCTCGTTCGACGACGGATTTATTTTTCCGCAGATGGCGCAGATGAACGCAGATGCCGGAAGCGAGTGAAGGAAGTCGATGCAGTTCTTCACCGCTCTTGTTTCTCTTTGATCTGCGAATATCTGCGCTATCTGCGGACAAATCCCCTGTTCCCGCCGATGCCTTGCCTGTCCATTCAACGACGAGTTTGGTTAAGCGCTGGGAGCATGGTGCGACGGATGCGCGCAGCTGCTTTTTCGATCCTCTCGCTTTGCCTCTGTGGAAGCGCAGCCGCGGCGCCGGACTTCGATCGCGACATTCGGCCGCTGCTGTCGGATCGATGCTTCAAGTGCCACGGTCCCGACGCCGAGCGGCGGCAGGCGGAATTGCGGCTCGACACGCGCGCCGGCGCTTTGGAATTCGTAATCGTCCCAGGAAAGCCCGAGGAAAGCGAACTGATCTCGCGGATCACCGCCGACGATTCCGACGTGCGGATGCCGCCGCCGCAGTCGCATCTGTCGCTCTCCGACGCCGAGATCGAGCTGATCCGCCAATGGATCGCAGCCGGGGCCGAGTACGCTGAGCATTGGGCGTTCCGGCCGCTTCCCAATGAAGTCGCAGTACCGGCCGTGCATACTGAAACGTGGCCCCATGGCGACCTCGATCGCTTCGTGCTCGCCCGATTGGAGGCGGAGAAACTGGCCCCGTCGCCACGTGCCGAACCGCTACGGCTCTTGCGCCGGCTGTCGCTCGATCTCACGGGGTTGCCGCCGACCGTCGAGAGGATTCGCGACTTCGAGCGCGCTGCCGCGAGCGACCTCGACGCCGCGCTGGAAGCGGTCGTCGATCGCCTGCTCTTCAGCCCCGCTTACGGCGAGCAAATGGCGGTCGCGTGGCTCGATGCCGCGCGGTACGCCGACTCCTACGGCTACCAAAGCGACCAGCTCAACACGCAATGGCCGTACCGCGACTGGGTCGTGCGGGCATTCAACGCAAATTTGCCGTACGACCAGTTCCTCGCTCAGCAGATCGCCGGGGATTTGCTCCCCGGCGCCACGCCCGACCAGATTCTCGCCACGGCGTTCAACCGCATGCACCGCATGACGAACGAAGGAGGGTCGATCGCCGAGGAATGGCTCGTCGAGAATGCCTCCGACCGCATCCACACGCTGGGCACAGCCGTGCTGGGGCTGACGCTCGAATGCTCACGCTGCCACGATCACAAGTACGACCCGATCACGCAGCGCGACTACTACTCGCTCACGGCGTTCTTCAACTCGATCGACGAAAACGGCATGTACGACAACGCGGCGAAGACGCCGTCGCCGTCGCTGCTACTGCCGACTGACGATGAGCAAACCAAGTTGGACGCGGCGTGCCGCGACGTGGAAGCTGCGGAAGCGGCCCTAGCGGCGGCGAAGGCCGACGGCGAGCCGCGTTTTCAAGCCTGGTTGTCAGAAGGAGCGCGTGAACTGAAGGTTCCGGATTTGCTGCGGCACGCCAGCTTCGATAGTTCAGGCGACGCCGAAGGACTGCCGCGCGTCGCGGGCGTCCACGGCGACGCCGTTGCGTTCGACGGCGATCGCGGCGCCACGTTCTCGAAGCTCATCGAGATCGATCGCTGGCAGCCGTTCGCGGTCGATCTATGGCTCCGCGACGCGGCGCGCAATACCTTGCCGGTCGTTGTCGCCCAACAAACCCGCGGCACGGACGTGGGATACAACGGCTTCGACCTGATGCTCACAGGCGGCGTCCTCGAAGCGCGGCTCTACCGCGTCTGGCCCGGCAACGCGATCGGCGTTCGCGCTCGCCGGCCCATCACGCGTAACGAGTGGCAGCATGTCACGGTCACTTACGACGGTTCTAGCCGCGCCACGGGCTTGCGACTCTACCTGGCTGGCGACGAACTGCCGATTGACGTCATCCGCGATAGAATTCACAAGAGCACAAGCGTCGCGGGCCACGGCGTCGGCGACTTCACGCTCGGCGAGCGGTTCCGCGACCGCGGATTCAAGGACGGCGCCGTCGACGAGCTGCGAGTTTACAGTCGAGCACTGGCGCCGCTCGAGGTGGAGCAGATTCACGATGACAAGGCATGGGCCGCCGCGATTGCGGCGCCATCCGAACAAGAATCGGCCCTTCGGGAGTACTACTTCTCCGCCGTAGACGCAGAAGCGCGCACCCTCGCCGCAGAATTGCGACAGGCGCGGAAACGCTTCGTCCAAGCCGAAGACCAACTGCAGGAAGTCTCGGTGATGCAGGAGCTCCCCGAGTCGCGGCCGGCTTTTATCCTGACTCGCGGCGCGTACGACGCTCCCAAGAGCGCCGCCAACCGCGTCGGCCGCGATACGTTTGCCGACATGCTCATTCCGTTCCCCGCCGACGCGCCGCGCGACCGCCTTGGCCTCGCTCAGTGGCTCGCCGACCCGCGCCATCCGCTCACGGCGCGGGTGCTCGTCAATCGCGTGTGGGCCAGCTTCTTCGGCCGCGGGCTGGTCGCCACGCCGGAGAATTTTGGCCGCCAAGGCGCGGCGCCGTCGCATCCCGAGTTGCTCGATTGGCTAGCACGTGACTTTGTGGCCCACGGTTGGGATGTGAAGCGGCTTTGCCGCCAGATCGTCCTGTCGACCGCCTACCAGCAAGACTCGCGGCAGCGACCCGAGCTGCGCGAGCGCGATCCCGAAAACGTCTTGCTGGCACGCGGGCCGAGCCGTCGGCTCTCGGCAGAGCAGATTCGCGACCTCGCCTTGGCCGCGTCCGGGCTGCTCGATTGCACGATTGGCGGGCCGCCGGTCTCGCCGTACCAACCGGGCGAGGATTTGTGGCGGGAGTCGAACGAGATGTCGCCGGCCTATCAACAGTCGACCGGTAAGGCGCTGCATCGCCGCTCGCTGTACTCAGTGTGGAAGCGTACCGCCCCGCTCCCGAACATGCTGGCGTTCGACGCCGGGACGCGCGAAGTGTGCATCGTCTCGCGGTCGCGAACCAATACGCCGCTCCAGGCCCTGGTGCTGCTCAACGATGTGCAGTTCGTCGAGGCGGTGCGCGCACTAGCCGCTGAAGTGGCGCAGCGCCATGCGGAGTTCGAAGCACGGATCCGCGAGGCGTTCCTGCGGCTCGCCGGACGCGAGCCGGATGACGTCGAACTGTCGCTGCTCGTCGAGTTGTACAATGGCCAGCTCAAACTGTTCGTCGCCGCTGAGCAGCAGCCGGAGGCATTTCTCGGCGTCGGCGAGACGCAGATCGATTCCCAGCTGCCGCCCAACGAGCTGGCCGCGCTGACCGCGACGTGCCAGGCAATTCTCAGTCTCGATGCAACGATCCACGAGCGCTAGGATTACGCGCAGCAACCCATGAATCCCACGCTCACCATCGACGAGCTCCGCCGCCTCACGCGACGCCACTTCTTTGGCAGTTCCGCCGCAGGATTGGGCGGCGTTGTGTTAGGCTCGCTTCTGGGCGGGCATCCCTCGTCCGCTGCGAGCGCTGCTGACGGCGTCATGCACGGCCTGCATCTCCCAGCCCGCGCCAAGCGCGTCATCTATCTCTTCCAATCCGGCGGCCCCGCGCAGCAAGACCTGTTCGACTACAAGCCGCTGCTCAACGAGCAAAACGGCCAGCAACTTCCCCCACACGTCCGCGGCGGCCAGCGGCTCACGGGCATGAGCGCCCAGCAGTCGTCCATCCCGCTGGCCGGCTCGATCTTCAAATTCGCCCAGCATGGCTCCAGCGGCGCGTGGCTCAGCGATCTCGTGCCGCATCATCGCGAGATCGTCGACGACCTCTGCTTCGTCAAGTCGATGTGGACTGAAGCGATCAACCACGACCCCGCGATCACGTTCTTCCAAACTGGCTCGCAAATCGCCGGCCGGCCGTCTCTGGGGGCGTGGCTGTCCTACGGCCTGGGGTCGATGAACGACGACCTACCGTCATTCATCGTGCTTGTGTCGGCAGGGCAGGGCGATCAGCCGCTGTACGCCCGGCTGTGGGGCTCGGGGTTCCTCGACTCGAAGTACCAGGGCGTGCAGTTTCGCCCCGGCAAGGATCCCGTGCTCTACCTTAGCAACCCCGACGGCGTGTGCCGCTCGGGCCGCCGGGCGATGCTCGACAAGCTCGCGGCCCTCAACCGGCGGCAGTTCGAGCAGGAACTGGACCCCGAGATCGAGTCACGGATTACGCAGTACGAAATGGCGTTCCGCATGCAGACGAGCGTCCCCGACGCGACCGACCTGTCGAGCGAGCCGGATTCGGCGTTTGATTTGTACGGTCCCGACAGCCGCACGCCGGGCACGTTCGCCGCCAACTGCCTGTTGGCCCGCCGCCTGGCGGAGCGCGGCGTGCGGTTCATCCAGCTTTACCATCAAGGTTGGGACCAGCACGACAACTTGCCGGCAGGAATTCGCAACCAGTGCCAGGAGACCGATCAAGCGTCCGCCGCGCTCGTCAAGGACCTTAAGCAGCGCGGCATGCTCGACGACACGCTGGTGATCTGGGGCGGCGAGTTCGGCCGCACGTCCTATTCGCAAGGCGCCCTCACGGTCGACAACTACGGCCGCGACCATCACCCGCGGTGCTTCACCGTCTGGATGGCCGGCGGCGGGGTGAAGCCGGGATTCACGTTCGGCCGCACCGACGACTACGGCTACAACCTCGCCGACGAAAGCGGCGCGCCGCTCAATCCGACGAAGGACGAGTTCACGCCGGGCGCGGTCCACGTGCACGACCTGCAGGCGACGATCCTGCATCTGTTGGGCGTCGACCACGAGCAGCTCACGTACATGTATCAAGGCCGCCGCTTCCGACTCACCGACGTGCATGGACACGTGGTAAACAATCTCTTGGCGTGACGAAGCGCTCGACGCATGCAGCGCGAGAAGTGTATTGCGCTAGCTGCCGTGACGGCGCCCGTCCGCTTGCGTCTTCGCTTCGCCCATCCGCCCCTTTGCAACGCACCGTCTAAATCCCGCAAACGCAGTCCTCTCCGGACTTCGGCGCCTTGGCGACGCACTGCGCGCCGACTTATCATGCAGGTTGCGCAATCTCCTCGCGCGATCTCCGAAGGCACGCACTCTTCATGAACTCCGCCACGACCACGCTCGGCGTCATCATCGGCAATCGCGACTTCTTCCCTGACCAGCTCGTGGCCGAGGCCCGCGAGGACGTGGTGAGCCTATTCGCCCAGCGCGGCATCAACGCTGTGATGGTCTCGCCGGAGGAAACCAAACTCGGCGGCGTCGAGACGCACGCCGAAGCGCGCATCTGCGCCGAGCTCTTCCGCCGACGACGCGACGAGATCGACGGCGTGCTCGTGGTGCTGCCCAACTTCGGCGACGAAAAAGGAGTGGCCGATACGCTCAAACTCGCCGATCTTGACGTGCCCGTGCTCGTGCAGGCGTATCCCGACGACCTCGGGCAACTCGGCGTCGCCCGCCGCCGCGATTCGTTCTGCGGCAAGATCTCGGTGTGCAACAACTTGGTGCAAGCCGGGATCAAGTTCACGCTCACCGAAAAGCACGTCAGCCCGCTCGGCTCCGCCGGTTTCCATGCCGATCTCGACCGCTTCCTCCGCGTGTGCCGCGTGGTGAACGGCGTCCGCGGCGTGCGGCTGGGGGCCGTCGGCGCACGTCCCGGCGCCTTCAACACGGTGCGCTACAGCGAGAAACTTCTTGAACGCCACGGCGTCAGCGTCACCACCGTTGACCTCTCCGAATTCCTCGCCGCCGCCGGCAAACTCGCTGACAACGACGCCGCCGTCGCCGCCAAGCTCGACGACATCCGCGGCTACGCCCCGGCGCCCGGCGTGCCCGCGGAGAAACTCGTGCAGATGGCGAAGCTCGGCGTCGTGCTCGGCCGTTGGATGGACGCCAATGCCATCGACGCCACCGCCATCCAGTGCTGGACCAGCGTCCAGCAGAACTTCGGCTGCAACGTCTGCACGCTCATGAGCATGATGAGTGAACGGTTCATGCCCAGCGCCTGCGAGACCGACGTGACCGGCGTGCTGACGATGTACGCCATGCAACTCGCTGCCGGGTCGCCTGCCGCGCTGGTCGACTGGAACAACAACTACGGCGACGACGAGAACAAGTGCACGCTGTTTCACTGCGGCAACTGGGCGAAGAGCTTCCTGCCCGATATCAAGATTGCCACCGCGCCGATCCTCGGCAGCACGCTCGGCGTGGAAAACACCTACGGCGCTCTCGAAGGTCGCACGCCGGCCGGGCCGCTCACCTTCGGGCGTGTGACGACCGCCGACGCCGACGGCTGCATCCGCGCCTACGTCGGCGAGGGCGAGTTGACTAATGACGAACTGAACACCTTCGGCACGCGCGCCGTCGCCCATGTGCCG
Source organism: Lacipirellulaceae bacterium (assembly GCA_044867485.1). GTDB lineage: Bacteria > Planctomycetota > Planctomycetia > Pirellulales > Lacipirellulaceae > Lacipirellula. The sequence continues at coordinate 22,967 of JBIOVA010000244.1, forward strand.
CAACTCCAGAAGCTGCTCCGATACGTGTGCCAGTGAGGCTTCGAGCACCACGTGGTGATGACGCAATCGAACAGCGCCGCGGCGCTCAACGAGGCCTTCGCGAACTACCTCGGCTGGGAAACGCACGTCCACGCATGACCGACCGCCAGCTTCGACTCAAGTCGATTCACTACCGCCGCGAACTGTTGCGGGCGATCGCTCACGCCGGCGCCGGCCACACGGGCGGCAGCCTGTCGTGCGTCGACATTCTCAACGTGCTTTACAACCGCGTCCTCCGCGTGTCGCCGGAAACGTTCGCCGATCCGCACCGCGATCGCTACGTGCAGAGCAAGGGCCACTCGGTCGAAGCCCTGTACGTCGTGCTGGCCGACCGCGGCTTCTTCTCCGCCGCGCAGCTCGAAACGCTCTGCCAGCATCGCTCGCCGTTCGTCGGTCATCCAACCCGCAAGATCCCTGGCATTGAAATGAACACCGGCGCCTTGGGTCACGGGCTGCCCATCTGCGTCGGCATGGCATTGGCCGGCAAGCTGGATGAGTCGCCGTACCACGTCATCACGTTGCTGGGCGACGGCGAGTTGGCCGAGGGCTCCAATTGGGAAGCGGCGATGGCGGCCGCACACTACGAGCTCGACAATCTCACCGCGATTCTCGACCACAACACGCTGCAAATCACCGGCCACACGCGGGACGTGTGCAGTAACGAGCCGGTCGACGAGAAGTTTGCGGCCTTTGGCTGGACCGTCCGCACGATCGACGGCCACGACTTCGCGGCGATCACCGCCGCGCTCACCGATCCGCCGGCGCCCGGCAAGCCAACGTGCATCATCGCCAACACGGTGAAAGGACGCGGCGTGAGTTTCATGGAGAACGCGGTGAAGTGGCACCACGGCGTCCCCAGCGCTGTGGAATTGGAGCAAGCTCTCGGTGAGTTGCAGCAAGCCGAGCGCGCGCTCGCGGAGGCCAAGCCGTGAGCGTTCCCGCCCCGTCGATGTTCTCCCCCGCGGCGAAGGCAATCGCCGAGCGGCTCGGACTGCGCTTGGGCCGCCCCAATCTCGAGGAGTTCGCCGACACGCTGCTCGAGCGGGCCAAAGCCGACCGCAATGTCGTCGTCGTGACCAGCGACTCGCGCGGCTCGGGCAAGCTCGGACCCTTCGGGCAGGCGCTGCCGCGGCAGCTTGTCGAGGTCGGCATCGCCGAGCAAAACCTCGTCGGCATCGCCGCGGGGCTCGCCTCCTGCGGCAAGAAGTCGTTTGCCGTGTCGCCCGCGTGCTTCCTCACGGCCCGCGCACTGGAACAGATCAAGAACGACGTCTGCTACTCCGACGTGCCGGCGGTGATCGTCGGCATCAGCGCGGGGGTGAGCTACGGCGCCCTCGGCAGCACGCACCACTCGCTGCACGACCTCGCGGCGTTGCGGGCAATTCACAACATCACCGTCGTGGCGCCGGCGGACAACTTCGAGACTCGTTGTGCCGTCGAAGCCGCCGCCGCGGCGAAGCATCCCGTGTACTTGCGCTTCGGCAAGACGCCGATGTACTCGCTCTCCCCGGCCGACGCCGACTTCGCCTTCGGGAAGGCCGCCACGCTGCGTGCCGGCAACGACTTGGCCTTCATCGCCACGGGCGAAACCGTGATTCACTGCTTGCTCGCCGCCGAACTGCTCGCCGCCGAAGGCCTGCACTGCCGCGTGGTAAGCATGCACACGATCAAACCACTCGACGCCAACGCCATCCTCCGCGCCGGCCGCGAGTGCCGCGCCATCGTCACCGCGGAGGAACACTCGATCCACGGCGGCCTCGGCGAAGCGTGCGCCGCGGTGCTACTGCAGGCCGGCGTCGCGCCCGCGTTTCGCATCGTCGGCCTGCCCGATGAAGACACCGTCACCGGCGCCCAGGCCGACATCTTCCGCCACTACGGCCTCACGATGGAGGGCCTCGCCCAAACGGCCCGCGAGACGCATAGGCAAGCGGCGGAGTGCGTATGACGCTCATCCTCGCCATCGACCAGAGCACCTCCGCCACGAAGGCCGTGCTGTTCGACGCGAGCGGCGCGGTGATCGACCGCGCCTCCCGCGAGCATCGGCAAATCTACCCGCAGCCGGGATGGGTCGAGCACGACGCGGAGGAAATCTGGCAGAACGTGCTGGCCGTGCTCGGCGAAATTGCATTCCGACAGCGCGAACGTTGGTCCGAAATTGTTGGCCTGAGCGTTACCAACCAGCGCGAAACCTTCGTCGTCTTTGACCGCCACTCCGGCGCGCCGCTCCACAATGCGATCGTCTGGCAATGCCGCCGCGGCGAGCCCGTCTGCCGGCAGCTCCGCGACGCCGGACACGAGGAAGCCGTTCTCGCTAAAACGGGCCTCAAACTCGACACGTATTTCTCCGGCTCGAAGCTCAAGTGGCTCATCGACAATCGACCGGACCTCGCCGCGAAGCTCAAGAACGGCGACGCACTCGTCGGCACGATCGACGCGTACCTGATCCACCGGCTCACCGCCGGCTCCACGTTTGCCGCCGACCCGACCAACGCCAGCCGCACACTGCTGTACGACGCGGGGCGGCTCCATTGGGACCCGCAACTTTGCGAGCTGTTCGGCGTGTCGTCACGAGCGCTCCCCGAAATCCGCGAAAGCTTCGCGCGGTTCGGCGAAACCGACGCAGACGGCGTTCTGCCCGGGCGGTTGCCGATCTGCGGCGTCATGGGCGACTCGCAAGCGTCGCTCTTCGCCCAGCGCTGCTACCAACCGGGCATGGCCAAAGCCACGTTCGGCTCCGGCACGTCGGTGCTGCTCAATGTCGGCGACAAGTTCGAGCCCGTCGCCCAGGGCTCCGTCGCAGCGCTGGCCTGGGTGCTTCATGGAATACCCACCTACGCCCTCGAAGGCCTCATCAACTACTCGTCGGCGACCATCGCCTGGCTCAAGGACCAACTCGGCCTCATCCGCGACGCCGCCGAGACCGAGGCGCTCGCGGCGTCGGTCGGAGACAACGGCGGCGCGTATCTCGTTCCCGCGTTCGCGGGACTCAGCGCGCCCTACTGGAACGCCGACGCACGCGCTGCGCTGGTCGGCCTCTCGGCGTTCACGCGGAAGGAGCACATCGTCCGCGCAGCGCTCGAATCCATCGCCTACCAGCTCCGCGACGTGCTCGACATGATGCAGCGCGAAGCCGGCGTAATGGCTCGCACGCTACATGCCGACGGCGGCCCAACGCGCAACGCCTTCCTGATGCAATTCGTCGCCGACATGACCGGCGTGGAAATCGCCGCCTCCGACGTACCCGAGTCGTCCGCCTGGGGCGCCGCGTCCGCCGGATTGCTGGGCTTAGGCGTTGACCGCTCCCTCGACGAGCTGGCGGCGCTGCCGCGAACCACGAAAATCTATCAACCGCAAATGCCCGCCGCCGAAGCCGACAAGCTCTACGCCGGCTGGCAGGCTGCCGTCCGCCGAGTACTTTGAGGAAAAGAGTTGTCCGCAGATGACGCAGATGAGCACAGATAGGGAGAATTGAGGTTCAGATCGACTCCTCCTGATTTTTTGCCTTCGTTCCATCATCTGCGAACATCTGCGCCATCTGCGGAGAAGATCCTTCCTCCGAGCGATTGTGACAAATGCCTGACGAACGCATCATTGTCGAGTACCTCGTGGAAACGCCGCTGTCGCTGACGGCCGCGGCCGACGCGCTCGCCGGCGAGCAGTCGACGGGCACGTTTACGCGCGTCCCCGGCGAGACTGACGAGCTGCGCGAGCGCTATGCCGCGCGGCTCGAGTCGGTCGTCGAACTCGACGCCGTCCGCATGCCTTCGCTGCCCGGCGCCATACGGTCGACGAATCCTGGCGGCGTCTACCAACGCGGCCGCGTGCGGATCAGCTTCCCGCTCGACAACATGGGCCCGAATTTGCCGACGATCGTCTCCACCGTCGCTGGCAACCTGTTCGAGTTGCGGCAACTCTCCGGACTTCGGCTGCTCGACCTGGAATTCCCCCAGTCGCTCGCGGCGCACTTTCCCGGCCCGCAGTTCGGCATCGCCGGCACGCGGCAACTTACCGGCGTCTTCGACCGCCCCATCATCGGCACGATCATCAAGCCCAGCGTCGGCCTGACGCCCGAACAGACGGCGGAGCTGGTCCGCACGCTCGGCCTCGCGGGCCTCGACTTCGTCAAGGACGACGAGCTGATGGCCAACCCGCCGCATTCACCGCTCCGCGAGCGCGTGCGGGCCGTGATGAACGCCGTGAACGACGTCGCCGACGCCACGGGGCGCAAGATGATGGTCGCGTTCAACATCACCGACCAGCTCGACCGCATGCTCGAGCACCACGACGAGGTCGTCGCCGCAGGCGGCAACTGCGTCATGATCAGCCTCAACAGCGTCGGCCTCGCCGGCGTCGAGTTCCTCCGCCGCGCCTGTCAGGCGCCGATCCACGGCCATCGCAACGGCTGGGGCATGCTCTCGCGCTGCCCCGCGCTGGGCATGGACTTCGCCGCCTATCAAAAACTGTGGCGGCTCGCCGGCGTCGACCAAATCCATGTGAACGGCCTACAGAACAAGTTCTACGAAGCGGACGAGTCGGTCGTCCGCTCGATCGAAGCGTGCCTCAAGCCCATCTTCGGCGACGACCTGGCGATGCCCGTCGTCTCATCGGGCCAATGGGGCGGCCAGGCGCCGGAGACGTATCGCTCCACGCGCACGCTCGACCTGATGTACCTCGCCGGCGGCGGCATCCTCGGCCACCCCGGCGGCCCGGCAGCGGGCGTCACGGCCATCCGGCAAGCGTGGGACGCCGCGGCCGCCGACATTGACTTATCCGTCTACGCGCAAGACCACGAACAACTCCGCCAATCGCTGGAGTTCTACGGCAGACTCGAACATGCGAAGTCCTCGGAAACCCGACCACGTTAGCCGCGACGCGAAAGTCCGCTGGAGCGGAGCGCTCCGCTACGGATGACCTTCGCGTCGCGGCTAACCAACTCAATTCCTGCGGGAGCCACGCTCATCAACCTCCTCTTGGCTTTCTACGGCGACGACTTCACCGGTTCGACCGACGCGCTCGAGCAGCTCGTGCGCGGCGGCGTGCCGACGGTGTTGTTTGTTGAACCGCCGACCGCCGAGGCGCTCGCGCGATACCCCGATGTTCGCGCTATCGGCATTGCGGGGCAGAGCAGGGCGATGTCGCCGGGGCAGATGGACGCCGCACTTCCACCCGCGTTTCGAGCGATTGCCGATCTCGGCCCGCGGTTTATCCACTACAAAATCTGCTCGACGTTCGACTCCGCCCCGCACATCGGCAGCATCGGCCGGGCGATCGATCTCGGCGCCGAAGTCTTCGAAAACCGCCTCATGCCGCTGATCGTGGCGGCGCCGTCGCTGGCGCGATACTGCGTGTTCGGAAATCTCTTCGCCCGCTCGGGGCTCGACAGCCCGCCGTATCGCCTCGACCGGCACCCGACCATGCGGCGCCATCCCGTCACGCCGATGGACGAAGCCGACCTCCGCGTCCATCTGTCGCACCAGACCAATCGACCCGTAGCGCTGGTGAACGTGCTGGCCGTCGACCGCGGCGTCGACGCCGTCGCCGCTCGTCTGGACAGCGCGAGCCCCGGCGACGTCGTGCTTTTCGACGCACTCACCGATCAACACCTCGCCACGATCGGTCGATTGCTTGCGCAGCTTCAGAGCCGCGAGTTGAAGCCGCTGTTCGTCGTGGGTTCGTCCGGCATCGAAGCCGCGCTCACTCGCCATTGGCAGGCGACCGGCGCCGCCGCCGAGGACCTCGCCTCCCAACCCGCTGACGCCGTTGATCGCCTCCTCGCCGTCTCCGGCAGTTGCTCGCCGGTGACCGCCCGGCAGATCGGTTGGGCGCTCGCTCACGGCTTCGCCGAGACGGCAGTCGACGTGGCACGGCTCTTCGACTCCACGAGCCTGGACGCCGACCTCGCGGCAATTGCCAACGAGGTCAAGACGCACCATGATCAAGGTCGTTCGGTGGTGATCCATACCAGCCGCGGCGTACGGGACGACAGGGCGGCCGGGCGCGGCGCTGACGGCGGGTCATCGCCGACGCTCGGCGGCATGTTGGGGCGAATCCTGCAATTGGTCCTCGGCATGCGCCGCGTCCGGCGCGTGGCCGTGGCGGGTGGCGACACGGCCGGCGACATCGCGAGAACGCTCGGCGTCGAGGCGCTCGAAATGGTCGCGTCCTTGGCGCCCGGCGCTCCCCTGTGCCGCGCCCGCAGCCGGCTGGCCGAAGTTGACGGCGTCGAGTTCACATTCAAAGGCGGCCAGGTCGGCCACAACGACTATTTCGGCGCCGTGCTCCGCGGCGGCGCCCGGGCCGAGTGACGACATACGGAATCTACCGCAACTCCCAGCCGCCGGCGGTAGCCGGCGGTGTGAACCGAAACAAGCGAGAAGTCATCGCCATGCCAACATCTCATCGCCTAGTTGCCTCACTTCTTATCCTGGCACTCGGCCTCGCGGTCCTCGTAGCCTGCAGCAAGAACACCGCCGGCGACGCGTCTGCCGACGCCAAGGCCGCGACCAGCGCCGCCTCCGCGAACTCCGATGCTGGCGAAACGAAGAAAATCGCCATCGTCATCTCCACGCTCAACAACCCCTGGTTCGTCGTCCTGGCCGACGCGGCGAAGAAGCGAGTTGAAGAGCTGGGGTACGAAGCTGTCGTGTTCGACTCCGAGAACAATACGTCCAAGGAAACCGCGCAGTTCGAGACCATCATCGCCGCCGGCTACGCGGCCATTCTGTTCAACGCGACCGACTCCGACGGCTCGATCGCCAACGTCCGCCGCGCGAAGGAAGCCGGCGTCCCCGTGTTCTGCATCGACCGCGAGATCAACGCGACCGACGCCGCGACTTCGCAGATCCTGTCGGACAGCTATTCCGGCTGCGTCGCGATCGGCGAGCAGTTCGTCGAGATCGTTGGCGAGGAAGGCGAGTACGCCGAATTGCTCGGCCAGTCCGGCGACAACAACACGCACAATCGCTCGAGGGGCTTTCACACGGTGGTCGACCGATTCCCTGGCCTGAAGATGGTCGCCCAGCAGTCGGGCGAATTCGACCGTGCCACGGCCCACGCCGTGATGGAATCGATTCTTCAAGACGAGCCCGATATCGTCGCCGTCTTCTGCGGCAACGACGCCATGGCGATGGGCGCCTACCAGGCCCTGGTGGGAGCCGGCAAGATTGACCAGGTGAAGGTGTTTGGCTTCGATGGCGCCGACGAAGTCGTGAAGCTGATCGGCGAGGGGAGGATCGAAGCAACGGGCATGCAGTTTCCCAAGACGATGGCCCGCACGGCCGCGGAGTACGCCGACGGGTGGATCAAAGGCCACCGCGATTTTGACCAAAAAATTCTGGTCGCCGTGGAGCTCGTCACGCGCGCCAATGTCGACGAGTACGGCGACTTCGGTCGAAAGGATGATCCGTGACATGAGTGCATTTCTGAGTTGACCTGGAAATTGTCACCCTGAGGTCTGCCGAAGGGTCTGGTTTGCATCATCCCGAACGACGGTGCCCATCAGGGCGACGGTGGCAAGATTCTTCGGCGGACCTCAGAATGACCTGCGATGCGGCAAATTGTCGCGAGCCATGAATCGACTAACTTCAATAATTTCCGTCGTGGTCTTGGGCGTCGGCGTAACCTGGCAATACCCGCTGTTCCACGTCGTGCCGCTCAAGAAGGTGGCGGCGGAGCGACTTGCAGCGTCGTTCCACGCCGCGAAGTTTGCCGATGAGTTTTGGCAAGGGCGCCTCACGCCGAAGTTCGAAGCGGCTGCCGATGCGGCGACTGTTCTTGCCGCTCTTCGAGACAACCCGCGACAAGCCCGCGAAAAGTTTGGCCGCCAGGTCGGCGTCAGCCGCACGGCGTACTTCTTCCTTCGCGGCCGCGGCACGATTCTGTCCATCGAGAAACAAGGAGTCGCCGTCGCTCTCAACGCCGATTCCAGATCGGCCGACGTGATGCTCTCCACGAGCCCCGTCTTCGGCAACGCGGTGCGCGACGCGACAGGCCTTCTGCTCTCCGCCGACTTCCCCAATTCTCAGCACTTCAACGAACTGGCCAACGAGCTCAATCGCCTCGCCGAGGCTCACGCGGTGACGCGCCTCAAAACTGACGCTAAGAGCGGTCGAACTGTCGAGTTCGTCGGCTGCGCCTCGATCACCGGCGACAAATTCGCCGCCCCGCTCAAAGTGACTCCCGTTTCTGTCGTCATCGAATAAACCGCCGCGATGTCCCACGCCGCCTCAACCGCCGACGCACCCTTGTTACTCGCCGCTCGCGGCGTCGCGAAGGCGTTTCCCGGCGTGCAGGCGCTCGACGACGTACACATCGAGGTTCGCGGCGGCCGCCTCAACGCCGTACTTGGCGAAAATGGCGCCGGCAAAAGTACGCTCATGAACATCCTCGCCGGCGTGTACGCCCCCGACCGCGGCGAGCTCCTCATCGGCGCCGGCGCGACCCGCTTCAGCGGGCCGCGCGACGCCCAACAAGCCGGCGTCGCCATCATCCATCAAGAGCTCAACCTGCTGCCCGACCTCACCGTCGCCGAGAACATCTTTCTCGGCCGCGAGCCGCGCGGGCGACTGGGGCTGATCGACTACCGCGCCATGAATCGGCAGGCGGTCGCACTGCTTCGCCAGTTGGAACTGGAGATCGACCCGCGCACGCCCGTGCGTCGGCTGCAAATCGGCGCCCAGCAAATCGTCGAGGTCGCCAAGGCTCTATCGCTCAAGGCCCGCGTGCTGATCATGGACGAGCCCACGTCCGCGATCACCGAACACGAGATCGACGTGCTGTTTCGGATCATCCGCCAGCTCAAGGCCGCGGGCGTCGGCATCGTCTACATCACGCACAAGCTCGACGAGCTCCCGCAGATCGCCGACGACGTGACCATCCTCCGCGACGGCCGGCTGATCGCCGCCCAGCCGTACGGCGCCGCGTCCCGCGACGAACTGGTCCGCCTCATGGTCGGCCGCGACCTGTCGGAATTGTTTCCCAAAACGCCCGCGAGCGTCGACTCCGAAGTGCTGCGACTCGAACGCATCGCACTGCGTCGCTCAACCGCGCCGGACGATTTCGCCCTCCGCGACGTGTCGTTCACAGTACGCCGTGGGGAAGTGGTGGGCCTCTTCGGCCTCATGGGCGCCGGCCGCACCGAGCTGCTGCAAACCATCTTCGGCTTGCACGCCAAGCTCTCGTCTGGCGTCGTGTTCGTCGACGGCCAGCGCGCATCGATCCGTTCTCCGCAGGCGGCGATCGCCGCAGGCATTGCCCTGGCGCCAGAGGATCGCAAGGCCGACGGCCTGGTCCTGTCGATGAGCGTCGCGGAGAACATCACGCTCGCCTCGTTAAACCCAGCCACGCAATTTGGCCTCCTCCAACCACGCCGCGAAGCAGCCGCAGCCCAAAACTTCGTCGACCGTATGGGCGTGAAAACGCCTTCGCTTGATCAGGCGGTTCGCAACCTCAGCGGCGGCAACCAGCAGAAGGTCGTCCTCGCCAAGTGGCTCGCCGTCGGGCCGAAAGTCCTCCTGCTCGACGAGCCCACCCGCGGCATCGACGTAAGCGCCAAACGCGAAATCCACGCTCTCATCGACGAGCTGGCCCACGCCGGCCTCGGCGTCCTGATGGCGTCGTCCGAGCTGCCGGAGCTCCTCGGCATCGCCGACCGCATCATCGTGCTCGCCGAAGGCCGAGTGACTGGCGAGTTCGCCCGCGGCGCCGCCACCGAGGAAGCCCTTCTGCACGCCGCGCTGCCCACAAACCGCCTCGAAAGGCTGAAAACCGCATGACGCGCGTGAGCTTCCGCGATCACCTGGCCAAGCTGCAGTCGCTCCTGGCGCTCGTCGTCATGGTCGCGGCGCTCAGCCTGACTACGGATCGGTTTCTCACCGACGACAACTTGATCATCATCCTGCGACAGATCGCCGTGAACCTCTGCCTCTCGATCGGCATGACGATGGTCATTCTCAGCGGCGGGATCGATTTGTCCGTCGGTTCCGTGCTCGCGCTCAGCGGCGCCGTCGCCGCGGGGCTCCTGAAGGACGGCGTGACCATCGCCCCACTCGACGCCGTGCTCAGGTTCACGCCGTTCGGCGCCGTCGTTGCCGGCATTGCGACGGGCGCCGTGCTCGGCGCCTGCAACGGACTCGCGATCACGCGGCTCCGCCTGCCGCCGTTCGTCGCGACGCTCGGCATGCTCAGCATCGCGCGCGGACTGACTCGCTTGTGGACCCGCGGTCACCCCATCGGCGACCTGGGCGACGACTTTGCCTTCTTGGGAACGGGCCAACCCTGGGGCGTGCCAATGCCCGTGGCGATCTCGATTGCTCTGGCCGCGGCGTTCGCCGTCGCGACTCGTCGCACGCGGTTCGGACGCCACTTGTACGCCGTCGGCGGCAACGAACGCGCCGCCGCCCTCAGCGGACTCAACGTGCCCCGCATCAAGCTGGCCGTGTACACTCTGGGCGGAGCGCTGGCGGGCATCGCGGGGCTCCTCGTGACGGCTCAGCTCAACACGGCCGAACCCAACGCGGGCGACGGCTACGAACTCAACTCCATCGCCGCCGTCGTCATTGGCGGTACCAGCCTGTCCGGCGGCCGCGGCTCGATCTTCGGCACGGTGCTTGGTTGCCTCATCATCGGCGTGCTCAACAACGGGCTGGTGCTGTTGAAGGTCTCGCCCGACTGGCAACTTGTCGTCAAAGGGCTGGTCATCGTCGCCGCCGTGGCAATCGACCGCGCCAGCCGAAGGGAGACCTAGCAACATGGCCGCCAAACGACGACTCTTCCTGCTGCACACCTCCGCAACGCTTGTGCCAATGTTCGAGCAGCTCTGCAAGGAGAAGCTGCCCGGAGCTGCCGTGTTCAACATGGTCGACGACAGCCTCATCAAAGATGTGATCGCCCACAATTGCCTCCGGCCGCAGACGGCCCGCCGCGTCACGCAGCTCGTCGCCGCGGCCGAGGACGCCGGCGCCGATTTCATCATGGTGACCTGCTCGTCGATCGGCCGCGCCGTCGAAACGGCGGCAACGCTCGCGAGCGTCCCCGTGCTTCGCGTCGACCGACCGATGGCCGAGCAAGCCGTCGCCACGGCGAAGCGCGTCGGCGTGATCGCCACGCTGCCGACGACGCTCGACCCCACCGCCGACCTCGTCCGCCGCTGCGCCGCCGAAGCCGGCCGCGAGATCGAGCTGACCGCCCGCCTCTGTGCCGGCGCCTTCGATGCGCTCATGAGCGGCGACGCCCGGCGCCACGATGAGCTGGTGCTTGCGGCGCTTGAGGAACTCCAGTCGCAGGTCGACGTCATCGCCCTGGCCCAAGCCTCGATGGCCCGCGTCGTCGCCGCGATTCCCGCCAACCGCCGTCGAGTCCCAATTCTCGCGAGTCCGCCATTGGCGATCGATCGCCTCGCCAAGCTCTTGGCGAGCGATTCATCCCCCTCCCTGGAAGGGACGGGAGCAACCGAGCACGGTCGCCAGTGGCGACCGAGCGCAGGGCGGTAGTCTTCGATCTGTTCATTCTCGTACTCGTCCCCTCCAAGAAAAATCGCGATGCGCCGCCTGCCCGCGTCCATCCGTGCTTGCCACTTCGCTTTAGCGATCGCAGCCGCCGCATTGCTCTTCGGACTCTCGACGCAACAGAAATCCCTCTGGCAACTTGCCGCCATCACTCTCGCCGTGCTCCTCCCCTTCACGCTCCGCACGATCCCCGCCCTTCGCGGCTACCAGTTCACCGCCTGGATCATCGCCGCCGTGACCGCCGCGATGATCGCCCCCGAGCGATTCCTCCGCCTCGGCGAAATCGATCTCGGCAACAAATGGCTGATCCTCACCATTGTCCAACTGGTGATGTTCGGCATGGGCGTGCAGATGAGCCTTCGCGACTTTGCCGGCGTCGCCAAAATGCCGTGGAGCGTGCTGGTCGGCGTCGTCTGCCAGTTCTCGATCATGCCGCTGGTGGGCTTCGCGCTCACCAAGATCATTCCCTTGCCGGACGAGATCGCCGCTGGCGTGATTCTCATCGGTTGCTGCTCCAGCGGTCTGGCGTCGAATGTGATGGCGTACCTCGCCCGCGCCAATCTGGCGCTGTCGATCACCATGACCTCGGTCACGACCCTGTTGGCTCCGCTCATGACGCCGCTGTGGATGAAGTTGCTCGCCGGTGATCGCGTCGCAGTCGACGCCCTGGCGATGATGGCCGACATCATCAAGCTGGTGCTCGTGCCGATCGGCGCGGGGCTGCTGCACGACTACCTGAAGCACGCAGCGCCGCGGAGTCGCCAGGTGGTCCACGCGGTGGCAGCGCTCGGCGCCGTGTGGCTGACGATCCTGGCGCTGGGCCTGGCCCCAACGCCGTCGCCTCAATCGGGCGCTCCGACGCCCGCATGGTTGGTTCTCCTCAACTACCTCGTCGGCGCCATCGTGTTTGGCGTCGTGTTTCACGCACTCACGCGAGCGGCCCCGGGCGTCGAGCGGTGGATGCCCCTCGCGTCGATGTTTGGCATCGTCTATTTCACCGCCGTCGCCACGGCCAAAGGGCGCAACGAATTGCTGGCCGTCGGCGGACTGCTGCTCCTGGCAGCCGTCATCCACAACACGTTGGGGTATGTCCTGGGCTATTGGATGAGCCGCGCCCTCGGCGTCGATCGCACCGCCGCGCGCACCGTCGCCTTTGAGGTTGGTCTGCAAAACGGCGGCATGGCCACGGGCATCGCCAGCTCGCTCGACAAGCTCGGCACGATGGGCCTGGCCGCCGCGGTGTTTAGCCCGTGGATGAACATTTCGGGATCGATCCTGGCCAACTACTGGCGCAAACGGTCCACGGGGGACGCGGCTCCGGAGCAGGGCGACGGTCCTTAAGATGATCATTAGTCGCGTCTCGGGACAACCACGTGTTTTCCCGGGGATTTCACCAAAGATGATCATCAGGTCGGCGCGAATTGTGATCACCTTTGGCGGGAGTGAAAAAGGGCAGTCTGTCCGGTTGCCGCGGTCGGACGAATCGGGTCGCTTCGGGTACGATGGACGAGGGAGGTGGTCAATGAACGTGTGGATTCGATTTCTCTGCGCGGCTGTCGTTTTGCCCACATTCGCGGCGGTCAGCTGGGCTGAGCACGCGGTTGCCGTCGTCGAGTCCGACGGACTCCACCCGGACAAGACGGTGGAGCAGTGGGGCACGATCGACGTCGCGCTGCCGGGCCCCAGCGACGGCAACCCATTTGTCGACAACCAATTCGCCGCCTCATTCATCCTCACCGGCGGCGATTTGGACGGCGTCGTCAAGGTCCCCGGTTTTTATGACGGCGACGGCATCTACCGCGTCCGCTTCTCGCCGCGCACGCCCGGCAGTTGGACGTACACGACGCACAGCAATGTCGAGTCCCTCAACGAACAAACTGGCACGATCCAAGTCGCTCCGCCGGCGGGCGGCAACCACGGCCCGGTGCGCGTCCACAACACGTTCCACTTCGCCTACGCCGACGGCGAGCCCTACCGCCAGATCGGCACGACCTGCTACGCGTGGACGAGCCAGCCCGCAGCGCTCGAAGAGCAAACGCTCAAAACGCTCGCCGCCGCGCCGTTCAACAAGCTCCGCATGTGCGTGTTCCCCAAGCGCTACAATTGGAATCAGAACGAGCCGCCGCTCTACGCGTTCGCAGGCACGCCGCCGAACAAGTGGGACTTCACGCGGTTCAACCCCAAGTTCTTCGAGCATCTGGAGCGCCGCATCCTGCAGCTCCGCGACCTGGGGATCGAAGCCGACGTCATCCTGTTCCACCCCTACGACGAAGGGCACTGGGGCTTCGACCGCATGCCGGACGAGGTCGATGATCGCTATCTTCGTTACGTCATCAGCCGCCTGGCCGCGTTCCGCAACGTGTGGTGGTCGCTCGCCAACGAGTACGACTTCATGACCGAGAAGCAGGAGACGGACTGGGACCGCTTCCTCGAAATTGTCAAGGAGTCCGATCCCTACCGCCGCCTCTGCTCGATCCACAACGGCCGGCTGCTCTACAACCACAACAACCCCATTCTCACGCACGCCAGCATTCAGAACGGATCGGCCGTCGAGGACTCCGGTCGCGCCGTGCTCTACCGCGATGCGTATCGCAAGCCGATCGTGTTCGACGAGGTAAAGTACGAAGGCGACATTCCCAGCCGGTGGGGCAATCTGTCAGCCGAGGAAATGGTTCACCGCTTCTGGTGCGGCACGGTCGCCGGCACGTACGTCGGCCACGGCGAGTGCTTCCTCAGCCCGGACGACGTGCTGTGGTGGGCCAAGGGCGGCGTGCTCAAGGGCGAAAGCCCCGCGCGGATCGCATTCCTCAGCGACGTGCTCGCCACGGCGCCGCCGGAAGGGATTGAGCCGATCGACAAATGGCAACACCCCGAATACGGTGGCCAGCGCGGCAAGTACTATCTCGTGTACCTCGGCAAGCAGGCGCCCACGGAGTGGGAGTTTCGACTGCCCGATCGGGAGATGGAGGACGGGCTCAAGTTCAAGATCGAAATCCTCGACGCCTGGAACATGACCGTCGAGCCCGTCGACGGCGTCGTCACCGCCAAGCGCGTGAGCGACTACTTCATGGGCGCCGACGACGGCCGCACGATCAAACTCCCCGGCCGCCCCTACATGGCGCTCCGCATCACGCGCGCCAGTGGCGAGTAATGTATCCCGATCCGACAGGTCATTCTGAGGTCCGCCGAAGAATCTTGCTTCCATCATCCTTAAACTCGACATCGTTCGGGGTGCTGCAGGCCAGACCCTTCGGCAGACCTCAGGGTGACCGTCTAGGCAGGGGCGGGCGCCCCTGGCTATTCACCATCGGCCCGTTGGGCCTCCTGATTGCATCCGCACTGTCCGTTCATTCCGCCGAGCTTGTCGGTGTGCGCCACAGTCCGTCGGCTCAAGTTCAATCCGTTGGCTTGGACGAAGTTCATTGGACCGATGGCTTCTGGGCCGATCGCTTCGCCACGCTGCACGACAAGTCGATCCCCGCCATGTGGGCGATCATGCGCGGCGACAAATACAAGCCGTTCCTGCAGCACTTCCTCATCGCCGCCGGCGAACGGGAGGGCGACTACCACGGCGCCCCCTGGAACGACGGCGACTTTTACAAGTTTCTCGAAGGCGTGATCGCTTCGTGGGCCGTCACCCGCGACCCCGAGTTGGAAAAGATCCTTGACGAATCGATTCCGGCGATCGCCGCGGCGCAGCGCGCCGACGGATACATTCACACGCCGGTCCTCATCCGCCAGCGCAACGGCGACGCTGCCGCAAAACCGTTCTCCGACCGCGCCGACTTCGAAATGTACAACATGGGCCACCTGCTCACGGCGGCGTGTCTCCATCATCGCGTCACCGGCAAGGACGACTTCCTCGCCGTCGCGCGCAACACGGCCGACTTCCTCGAAGCAACCTTCCGGAACCCGACGCCCGAGCTCGCCCGCAACTCCGTCTGCCCGTCGCATTACATGGGCGTCGTCGAGCTCTACCGCACGACGGGCGAGCCGCGCTACCTCGCCCTCGCTCAGAAGCTGCTCGACATGCGAAACCTCGTCGAGGACGGCGGCGACGACAACCAGGACCGCATCCCCTTCGTCGATCAGCGCGAAGCGGTTGGCCACGCCGTCCGCGCCAACTACCTGTATGCCGGCGCCGCCGACCTAATGCTCGAAACGGGCGACGAGCGGCTCCGCGCGCCGCTGGAAGCCTGCTGGCAAAACCTCGTCACACGCAAGATGCACGTCACCGGCGGCTGCGGCGCCCTCTACGACGGCGCCTCACCCGACGGCTCCGAGGACCAGTCCCACATCACCCGCGTCCACCAGGCCTACGGCCGCAACTATCAACTCCCCAACGTCGCCGCCCACAACGAAACCTGCGCCGCCATCGGCAGCGTCCTGTGGAACTGGCGGATGTTCCTCGCCACTGGGGAGGCCAAGTACGTCGACGTGCTGGAGCTCGCCCTTGACAACAGCGTGCTCTCCGGCGTGAGCCTCTCGGGCGTCGACTACTTCTACGTCAACCCGCTGCGGCAAGTCGAGCCGCTCCCCGTGGCGCTCCGCTGGTCGCGCACGCGCGTGCCGTTCGTCACCAGTTACTGCTGCCCGCCGAACGTACTGCGCACGATCGCTGAAGTGGGAGGTTACGCCTACGCCAAGACCGGCGATGCGATTCTCGTGAACCTCTACGGCGCCGGCACGTTGGCGACAACGCTCGGCGGCGCCCCGCTTAAGCTCACGCAAACGACCGACTACCCGTGGGATGGCCGCGTGCAGATCACCATCGACGAATGCCCGGACCGCGAGTTCGCCCTCAAGCTGCGCATTCCCGGCTGGGCGACCGCCGCGGCAATCCGCGTCAACGGCCGGCCGCTCGAAGCCTTCGCCGCGCCGGCGACGTTCGCCGAAGTTCGCCGCACATGGCAGCCCGGCGACGTCGTCGAACTCGACCTGCCGATGCCCGCCACGCTGATCGAGGCCCACCCGCTGGTGGAAGAAACGCGCAACCAGGTCGCCGTCAAGCGCGGCCCGATCGTGTACTGCCTCGAATCGCCGGATTTGCCCGAGGGCGTCCGCGTCCAAGACGTGGCCGTGCCAGCCGACGTGGAATTCACCGTCCGCCGCGTCGACGACCTCGGCGGCGTCGCCGTCCTCGAAGCGCCGCTCTCCGCGCACTCGTCCGCCGACTGGAAGGACGAGCTCTATCGTCCCCGCCAGACGCCCGCCGCGAAGCCCGTCCCCACGCGCCTCATCCCCTACTACGCCTGGTCTAACCGCGGCGAATCCGAAATGTCCGTCTGGCTCCCGCTCGACTAACACGTGGCCGCGTTTCTCCGAGACGCGAATTCCTGGGTGGCATGCCCTCGTCCGCGTGGGCATGCTGAGCATCTCCATCTGTTAGCGATCTTCGTCGCGACTCAGCCACAACAGCTGGCCCGCTTTTCGAACCGACGTCGCGTCCCCTTCAATCTTTCCGCCATCTGCAATGACGCCCGAGGGCTGCACCCATCGCGTCTTATAATCCCCTCCCGGCACGGCGAACTCAACGTTCTCCGATTCGCCTCCGCACCACATGAGATAATCGCGTCCTTCGCGGGCGAGGCACAAATTGTCGTCGCCCTTCGCGACGCCCTCCGCGGGCCGCATCGTTGGAACCACTTGAAGCAACTCCACCGGCAGCTTCGGCACGTCCGCCAACGACCCGCCGCCCATCAGCACCGCCCAGCCGTCGCGGCCGCTCGGGCAATGCTCATCCGCGAAATACGTGACGGCCTTGTCCGGGTAACGCGTCCGATACTCCCGCACCGCGCGGGCAATCTCCGCAAACCCGCCCGGCCGCTGCCGCGTCTGCCGCAGATGTTGCCGCGGCGCCATGTTCTGTCCGCCCGCCGGCGCGTACAAACTGCCGTCCGCCGTGTAACACCAGTAGCGAATGTCGATCACGTCGACGAGCTTCGACCGCACGGGATCGGCCAGAATCGCGTCCTGCACGTCCTTCGGGCAGCTCAGCCCCACGAGCACGTCCCGGCCGTGCTCGGCCTGCCACTCCGCGATCACGTCCAACCAGAACTCAACAAACTCCTTGGGCCCCGTGAATTCCGCGCTCGTCATCTGAACAACATTCGGCGAGTTGGCAAAGTTGTCGAGGCATTGCCGAATGTACGCGCGGTGCAACTCGCGGCGCCGCAGATGCGTCACGTCGTAAAACTGATGAGCGAGAAAAATCCGCTTGTCGCCAATGAACGGCGGCGGCTCCGGGAACCCCGTGTCGTTCACGTTGTTTACCGGCCGCCACGGCGAGTCGACCCAGTGGGCCCCCGCCTCCAGGATATTGTGCTGGAAGTAATTCTGATGGATCAGCACGAGCCCCCGCTCATCGCACAGCTCGGCAAAGTCGCGCAGCCGGTCCCAGTACCAGGGATTGAATTTCGTGAGGTCGTACTTGCTCAACCCGTCCCATGCCCGACCGCGGCCCGTGCGGGCGAACGGTTGCTCGTAAAACGGCGGCGCCGCGGACGCATCGGCCTGCCGCACAATGAGGTGATCCGCCCGCCGCAAGTCGTACCACAGGCCGTAGTGGTGGTCGTACGCCGCGACGCCCCGCGACGCCATGCCGTCGGCGACCTCGCGGAGATCGTCGGTAAGCCCAAGATCCACGCGACCCGGCACGAACCGCGTAATCGCCGGCCCAAACGCCGCCGCCTCGTCGGGCCGAATGTTCCCCGCCCACCATTTGGGGCTCAGCCGCTTGCCCGTGAGCACCGCGCCGTCCACAACGACCCAGCCGTTCTTTACCGAGAGTGATTTCTTCTCAACATTTTTGGAGTCTTCGCGTGCTTCCACGATGCGGGAGGGAGCCGGACGAGCCGCGATTCGCTCCCCACTTGCTTGCATCTTCGCTTCGATCACCTCCACCAGTCGCCGCGCCGGCGCATCGGACCGCCCCACAAATCCCGCCGCTTCCTCCACCGTCGGATTTGTCGAGCTCTCCGGTTTGAGCAGAATCGGCTCGACTCGTTTTGCCGCCTCGTCTCCCACGCGCTCGCGTAATTGCGCCTGATACAAGCTCAGCGGCGAAGC
>JBIOVA010000245.1:0-74513 GCA_044867485.1 Lacipirellulaceae bacterium
ACAATGATCATTGTCAAATGAACCCACGACCGGGTAGTGATACCGTTTACGTTGTCACGTGCGAGGTCTGCCGAGGGGTCCGGCCGGATTCCTCGGCAGACCTCGGCATGACCGCGACGGGACGGCGCAAACAGTATCACTACCCACGACCGAAAATCGGGCAGGTCCAAGAATGCCCGTCCTTTCATTCCCCCCGATGGCCCGCTCCGCACCGAATTTTGGTCATCTCTGGGGCGGCCCCCGCGGCCGCCAGGCTGCTCGCCCGCGTCGGACCCAGCGACGACGGCCCGGTGAGCGGCCGATCAAGCTCCCGCTCCGCCGCCAGGATGTCCAGCGTCGTCTTGAGCACCGCGTCCGGGTTGAGCGAGATGCTATCGATCCCCTCCCGCACCAGGAACGCCGCGTAGCCGGGGTGGTCGCTGGGCGCCTGGCCGCAGATGCCGATCTTGCGGCCCGCCGCCTTCGCCGCCCGAATCGCCGCGACGATCGAGTCCATGACGGCAGGGTCGCGTTCGTCGAACACCGGCGCCACGATCGCGCTGTCGCGGTCGACTCCGAGGGTGAGCTGCGTCAGGTCGTTCGAGCCAATCGAGAACCCGTCGAACTGGTCGGCAAACGCCGCGGCGGAGACGACGTTGCTGGGGATCTCGCACATGACGTAAAGTTCCAGGCCGCCGACGCCGCGCTCCAGCCCGTGCTTGAGCATCTCCTGCTGGACGAGCCGCGCCTCCTTGACCGTGCGACAGAAGGGGATCATCAGCTTGACGTTCGTGAGCCCCATCTCGTCCCGCACCTTCTTCATCGCCTGGCATTCCAGGCCGAACGCGTCGCGATACTTGGGGTGGTAGTAGCGTGCGGCGCCGCGGAAGCCGATCATGGGATTTTCCTCGACCGGCTCGTACTTCCGCCCGCCCAGCAGGTTGGCGTACTCGTTGGTCTTGAAGTCGCTCATCCGCACGATGACGTCCTTGGGGTAGAACGCCGCCGCGATCATTGCCACGCCCTCGGCCAGCATGTCGACGAAGAACCGCGGCTTGTCCGACCAACCCGCGGTGAGCCGGTCGAGCTCGGCCTTGACCGACGGCTCGTCGATGCGGTCGTACTCCAAGAGCGCCATCGGGTGGGCCTTGATGACGTTGGTGATGATGAACTCCACGCGGGCCAGCCCGACGCCGTCATTGGGGATTTGCGATAGCCGGAACGCCTCGTCGGGATTGCCGACGTTCATCATCACTTTGGTGCGCGGCCGGGCGAGGTTCGTGAGGCTCACGCGGTCGACCGAGAACTCCAGCCGGCCGTCGTAGACGAACCCGGTCTCGCCTTCGGCGCAGGAGACGGTGACGACCTGCCCGCTACGGACGACGTCCGTGCCGCGCTCGGCGCCGACGATGGCGGGGAGGCCGAGCTCGCGGCTGACGATGGCCGCGTGGCATGTGCGGCCGCCGCGATTGGTGACGATGGCCGCGGCCCGCTTCATGATCGGCTCCCAGTCGGGGTCGGTCTTGTCGGTGACCAGCACCTCGCCGGTTTGGAAGGCGACCAGATCCTTCGCCGACGGGATGATCCGCACCGGGCCGACGGCGATCTTTTCGCCGATGCTGCGACCGCTCACGAGCACCTTGCCGCGCTGGGGCAAACGGTACGACTCGAGCGTGTCGACCGACCGTCGGGACTGCACGGTCTCAGGCCGCGCTTGCACGATGAAGAGCTCGCCTGTCCGGCCGTCCTTAGCCCACTCCATGTCCATCGGGCACGGCTGGCCGCGTTTGCGGCTGTAGTGCTCTTCAATCTGGCAGGCCCAGCGAGCCAACGCGAGAGTGTCATCGTCTTGGAGCGCAAATCGGTTTCGCTCGGCGGCAGGAACCGGCACATTTTTGACCATCTTGCCGCCGCCAACGTCGTACACGAGCTTGAATTCCTTGCTCCCCAATTTCTTCTTGAGGATCGGGCGAAAGCCCTCGCGGAGCGTCGGCTTGAACACATCGTACTCATCGGGATTGACCGTTCCCTGGACGACATTCTCGCCCAACCCGTAGGCGGCATTGATCAGCACGGCGTCGCTGAAGCCGGTTTCCGTGTCGATCGAGAACATCACTCCCGCGGCGCCCAGGTCCGAACGCACCATGGGCTGCACACCGATCGACAAGGCGACTTGGAAGTGGTCAAAGTGCTTGTCGACGCGGTACGAGATGGCGCGATCCGTAAACAGAGAGGCGTAGCAGCGCCGGCAGCAGTCGAGCAGCGGCGCCTCGCCCTGTACGTTGAGATACGTCTCCTGTTGCCCGGCGAAGCTCGCCTCGGGCAGGTCCTCGGCCGTGGCGCTGGAACGCACAGCCACGTCGAGCGGTTGCGCGGAGCCGTTGCATAGCGCCCGATAGGCGTCCAGGATGGCCTGTTGCAAGTCGTCGGGCAATCGCGCCGCCAGGATGGCGTGCCGAATCGCTTGACCGCGCTGCTGCAGATCTTCGACGTCGCCCGTTCGCAGGCCGGCGAGCAGCGCGTGCAGGGGGCGGTCGAGTCCCGCGGCTTCGAGAAAGCGCCGATACGCGGGGGCGGTGACGGCGAAGCCCGTCGGCACGCGGACGCCCTGCGGCGCGAGCTCGCGGACCATCTCGCCCAGCGATGCGTTCTTGCCGCCCACCAGAGCCACGTCGCCGGCGCCAACGTCGTGAAACCAACGGATATACGAGTCAGACTTGGAAGGCGCGTTCATCGTCGTTCCTCCTCCTGGAGTTCGCTCGGCCGCGTCGCGGTCGCGGCAGGGTTCCCGGCGCGTTCGACGCGGACGGCCGTCACCTTGTATTCCGGCGTTTGCACAAACTTATCGCGACGGCGGCTCGTGAGCCGATTGACTTGCAGCTCCGGTGATTGAAACGTTGCAAACAACTCCCCTGGCGACACGCGACGGCTGATCTGAGCGCCAATCGTGATCTCGCCATGATGACTCATCACGCGCACCTCCTCGCCCTCGCCGATTTGCAATCGCTCGGCATCTGCCGGCGAAATCTGCAGCACGTCCACCGGCTGGAACGTGCCGGCCCGCGATCGCCCGCTCATGGCGCCGGCATTGAACTGATACAACGCGCGCCCCGTGTTCAGCAGCAGCGGGTAAGCGTCCGACGTTCGCTCGGCGGTTGGAGAGAATTTGATGCGCCGCAATTTCGCGCGTCGGCCGCTGGCGAAAGCGCCAACGTGCAGCACTTCGGTTCCCGGATGCTCTTCGGTCGGACAGGGCCACTGCAATCCGCCAACTTCGAGTCGCCGATAGGTGATGCCGGCGCCTGCCGGCCACACCTGGCGGATCTCGTCCCAGATATCCTGCGGGCATAGATCGTGGAACAACTCGCCGCGTCCCATGGCGTGGGCCAGGCGGCAGACGATCTCCCAATCGGCCAGAGACTCGCCGATGGGATCGATCACCTTGCGGACGCGTTGAATGCGGCGTTCCGAGTTCATAAACGTGCCGTCTTTCTCGAACGAAGAGCACGCCGGGAGAAAGACCGTCGCTGCCAGACGCGCAGTTTCGTTGAAGAACAGATCTTGCACGACGAACAGGTCGAGCGCTCGGAGGGCCTCCAAGGTGCTGGTCGCATGGGGATTGGTCAGGGCAATGTCGTAGCCGATAACCCACAACGCGTTCAGGGAGCCTCGCTGGGCGGCATCGATCATCTGCATGGCATTGAGTCCGGGACTGGCGGGAATTTGCGCTTGCCAGGCTGTCGCGAGTCGCTCTCGGTTTTCCGCCAGCGAAACGCTGCCCGTCAGCAGCCCGGGGTCACAGCCCATCTGTGCTGCGCCCTGGACGTTGTTCTGCCCTCGGAGCGGATTGATTCCCGATCCTGGTCGGCCGATGTTTCCCGTTAACAGGGCGAGATTCACGAGGGCCATGACGCCCTCAGTGCCTTGCACGTGCTCGGTGAGCCCGAGGCCGTGGAAGCACATGGCGGGCGGTTGTGTCGCATACAATCGCGCGGCCGCGCGAATCACGTCCGCGTTAACGCCGCAGAGGTTCGCGACGCTGTGAGGAGAATATCCGGCAATGAACCGTTGAAACTCCTCCCATTCGTCGGCGCGCTTGTGCACAAAGTCGGCGTCGTAGAGCTCTTCCGCGACAATCGTGTGCGCAATGGCATTGAGCAGCGGGATATTTGTGCCCGGACGAATCTGCAGGTGGAGACGGGCGCAGTCAGACAATTCGATCCGCAACGGGTCGATGACGATCAATTCTGCGCCCCGCCGAACCGCTTGCCGAATTCGATCGCCGACGACCGGGTGATTCTCGGTCGGATTGGCGCCGCAGATCAGTATCGTGCGCGCCAGCTCGATGTCGTCGAACGAATTTGTGGCGGCGCCCGCTCCCAGCATGAGCTTCATCCCGGCCGCCGTCGGTGCGTGGCAAACGCGTGCGCAGCAGTCGACGTTGTTCGTCCCGATCACAATGCGGGCAAACTTTTGCGTCAGGTAGTTCTCTTCGTTCGTCGCCCGGGCCGAGCCCAGAACGCCGACGGCGTCCGGTCCGCGCGCGGCGACTATCTCTTTGAATCGCCGGGCAATGAACTCGATCGCGTGGTCCCAGGACACCGGTCGCCACGCGTCTCCCGTGCGGATCATGGGCCGTGTGATGCGGTCCGGCGCGTGAACAAAATCCCAGCCGTAGCGCCCTTTGACGCACAGATGCCCTTTGTTGACAGGCGCATCGAGCGCCGGTCGCACCGACGTTACTTGCCCGTCGCTCCGGCCGACAAGCATCTCGCAGCCGGTTCCGCAGTAGGGGCACACGGTGCGTATTTCGGCTGTCGGCAAAGTGCCGTGCAACTTGCTCCTGTCCTGCAGCGCGCCGCTCGGGCAAGTGTCGACGCATGCGCCGCAGCTTACGCAGTCGCTGTGCCGCAGGTCGATTCCCGAAGCCGGTCGAATCTCGGTACGATCGCCGCGGTTCCACGCCTTCCAGACGAATCGCCCCGCCACTTCCTCGCAGATTCGCACGCAGCGGAAACAGTGGACGCATCGCGCCATGTCGACTTGAATACACGGGTGCGAGTCGTCGACCAAATCGGAACGACTGGCGGTCCCCAATTCGTGCTCCAGTCTGTAGGCGTGAATCAAGCGGAGAAAGTCGTTCGACGGCGAGTCGCCTGGCGCCGACTTGGGGTACTGTCGGGCAAGAAGCCGAAGCTGCGTCCGTCGCAATTGCTCCAGTTGCTCCGTGTGAGTTCTGATCTCCATGCCGTCGGTCAACAGGGTTGTACACGCTGTCACCGGACGATCTTGTCCTTCGATCTCCACGAGGCAAAGCCGGCAGCCGCCGATGGGCGTGAGACGCGGATCATGGCACAGTGCTGGAACCTGCATGGCGGCGCCCCGCAGGGCGGCAAGCACCGTCTGCCCCGGCGTGCACAACTGCGTCTGCCCATTGATGCTCACGCGAAGCATGGCCGCAGCTCCTCGGCGTAATGCCGTTCGACGCTTTCCGCGAACTCGGCCAATCCGGTCCCCAAACCGCAGAGGCTGGCCAACTTCAAGGCGGTCACGAGTTCTCGCCATTCGACCAATTCCGAATTCGACGCCGCTTGGCCGCTGGCGAGGCGGGCGAAGAGACTCTCGATTCTCGGGTTTCCGAGGCGACAGGGCGTGCATAAACCGCAGGATTCGTAGGCGCCGAACGAGAACACATGGTGAACAAGGTCCGCAATGGACGTATGTTCGTCGAAGGCGATGATCCCGCCGTGTCCGACGCTGGCGCCGATGGCTCGCAGTTCGTTGAATCCGAATCGCACGTCGAGCAGCGCCGGCGGCACAATTCCGGCGAGCGGGCCGCCGATCATGACTCCCTTGAGGGCGCCGCTCTTCAGGCCGCCGCCGATTTCCTCGATGATCTCGCGGAGCGGAACTCCAAAGTCAATCTCGTACAGCCCGGGCCGTCGAAACAACGAGTTGAGCGAGACGACTTTCGTCCCCCGGCTGCCCGGAATTCCTAGCGATGCATAGGCCCGGGCGCCGTGACGCATAATCCACGGCACGTTGGCCAGCGTCTCCCCGTTGTTAACGATCGTCGGTAAGCCGAACAGGCCGCGTTCCGCCACATAGGGCGGACGCACGCGTGCCACAGGGCGTCGGCCCTCGATGGAGTTGAGCAGGGCCGTTTCTTCGCCGCATACGTAGCTGCCGCGCCCGACGGCCAACTCGACTTCGAAGGAGAATTCTGTGTCGAGCACGCGGTTCCCCAGGAGTCGGCCGGCGCGGGCGCCTGCCAGCGCCTCCTCCAGGCGACGAATTGCCTCGGGATACTCGCAACGGGCATAGATCCACCCCCGCGTCGCCCCGGTGGCGAAGGCCGCGATCGCCATGGCTTCGATCAGGCAAAAAGGATCGTCTTCGGCGATGAAGCGGTCGATGTAGGCGCCGGGGTCCCCCTCGTCAAGGTTCGCGACGACGCATTTTTCGGCAGAGGGTTGGCGAGAGGCGGCTCGCCATTTCGCGCCGGTGGGAAAACCCGCGCCGCCTCGTCCGCGCAACTCCGAAGCGTCAATTTCAACGATGGTTCGCTCAGGACCGAGCGTCATGGCGGATTCCAGACCTGTCAGCCCGCCGCGGCTGGCGTAGTTGTCGAGCCACCGGGCGCCGCCCGCGACAACCCTCTCCAACACGACGGTGCGACCGGACAGCACGGAAATGTTCGGTCGTTGCTCGACCCCCGCGTCGGCGGGAGCCGCGAAGCACTTGCCCAGGCATGACACGCGGGATGCCTGCCGCATGGCCTCGCTCCACCGTTCGGGGCATAGGCGCCGAGCAACGAAACATGCCGTCCCTTGGCAATGAGCGACAGATACGTCGCCTTCGCCGAGTGCGTAGAACGATTCGACGTCTGGTTTGTGCTGCACGCCGGACGTTGTCATGTCGATCCTCCGCGCCGCGCATCCCCGGGGTTTACGGCCGTGTCCAAGTTAGCCTGGCGCCGAGGCCGTTTTCGATCCGACGATGTATTCAACGCACCCGTCGATCGTCATCAACCTCGCAAAGTCCGCCTCGGGAACGTCGACGCCAAATTCCTTGTGAATTCCGACGGCAAAGTTCAAGAGGTCCATGGAATCGACGTCGAGCTGATCGCGCAAACTCATCTGGCCGTTCAACGTCGCCGGATCAGCCTCCGGCACAATTGACTTCAAAACCCTCAACACGCTTGCACGAACAGCTTCTCGATTCATAGCTTCTCCGGCTCCTGCAAAAGTCGATCGATTTCGTTTAACGCCAAACCCCCGTAGTGCCCGTCGGTTGCGCGATGGTCGCCAGAGAGACTCACGTTCATGATCGGGCGAACCACGACTTGACCATTGGCCGCCCACGGTCGTTCGACAATTCTGCCGACTCCAAACAGCGCCACTTGGGGCGGGTAGATCACCCCAAAGACCGTTTCCACGCCCCGATCGCCAAGATTCGTGACGGTGACCGTCGGGTCCGAAAGTTCGGAACTCTTCAAGGCGCCGCTTCGCGCGCGCTGGACCAAGTCGAAGAACCCGGACATCAGTTCGTCGAGGCTCAACCGATTGGCGGCGTGCAAGGCAGGCGCCATGAGTCCGCCCGGCTTCAAAGAGATGGCAACGCCAAGGTGGATGTCTGATTGCGCGACGGCGCGATCACCGTCCCACACGGAATTCAACAGCGGGTACTTTTGCAGAGCCAACGCCACGGCCTTCAGCACGACCGCTCCATACAACAACCTGTTAGTGACAGGTCGTTGCCTATTTTGTTCAGCAAGCCATTTCAGGCTGCGGCCCATGTCGATCGACGTGCCCAAGTAGTAGTGCGGTATTTCTCGTTTGGAACGGCTCATCGCGACGGCAATCGCTCTGCGCATCTTTGCGGTTCGATCGTCGCTTGAAATCTCCGCCAACGGCCGAGCGTCTTCGCATTCTTCCGCAGCGAATGCAGTGCGGTTGCCGCTGGTTTCCCCGTTGTTCACGATCATGATGGCGCCTCCGCATGTTGCACCCACGACCGTGCGCGGGTCGATGCCAAGTTGCCGGGCTCGCCGCCGCGCTGCAGGACCAACAATTGGTTGAAGCGATGCGGCCGAAGGCGCGCCGAATCGATCAATGCTCTTAACCATCCCTCGAGACTTGTCGCTTGTCGTTGGCTGACCACGTTCGATGGTCGCCAACTCGTCAGGAGCAGTCGAGGTCGGGACTTCCGCTGGCGCAGTCGCCGGACCTGTCGCTGATTCTCGAACCAACGCTAAGGGTGCGCCGACTGGCACGCGCTGCCCTGGTTGCGCCAAGAGCTTCTCGAGCACGCCGTTGGTGAAGATCTCCACGTCGATGACTCCCTTCTCCGTATCGACTTCCGCCACGACGTCGCCGCGACGAACGGATTCGCCTGCCTGCTTGTGCCACGACACGAGCGTGGCTGCGGTCATGTCGGCGCCGAGTTTAGGCATCAGGAATTCCGTCATGGCGACCCACCAATCTTCTCGCAACCTGAACGATCGAGTCGACCTGAGGGAGCGCGGCGCGCTCCAGGTGCGCCGCATACGGCATGGGAACCTCGGCGCCGCACAATCGCGCCACAGGCGCGTCGAGATCGCGAAACGCCTTCTCCATGAGCTGCGTACTGATTTCCGCCGCCAGCCCGCACGTTCGCCAACCCTCGTCAACGACCAGCGCGCGACGAGTCTTTGCGACCGACGTATGCACCGTTTCCATATCCAGCGGCCTCAGTACGCGAAGGTCGACGACCTCGGCGGATACACCGTCTGCAGCGAGACGCTCGGCGGCATCGAGCGCCTTAATGAGCGATCCGCCGTGCGTCACCAGCGTGACGTCGCGACCTGCGCGCCGAACTTGGGCATGCTCGATGTCCAACGGACCAGGCGCGTCATCGACGTCGCCGGCCGTGGGATAGAGCATGATGTGTTCAAAAATGAACACGGGGTCCGATTCGTGCAGGGCGGCGCCCAGCATGCCGCGGGCGTCGGCGACAGTCGCCGGCGCCAGCACCGTGATTCCGGGGATGTGGGCGTACCACACTTCAAAACTGTGCGAGTGCTGGGCGGCCAGTTGCCGGCCGCCGCCCGTTGCCATGCGAACGACCAACGGCACGCTGAACTGCCCACCAGACATATGGCGGATCGTGGCTGCGTTGTTGACCACTTGATCCAACGCCAACAAGCTGAAGTTGACGGTCATCACTTCGACAATCGGTCGCATGCCGCCCATGGCGGCGCCGATCCCGGCGCCAACGAAGGCCGACTCGGACAGCGGCGCGTCACGCACTCGTTCGGGGCCAAATTCCTCGAGCAAGCCCCGGCTGCAGGCAAAGGCGCCGCCGTAACGGCCCACGTCCTCGCCCATGAGGAACACGCGCGGGTCGCCTTGCAGCGCCTCACGCAACGCCGCTCGCACCGCTTCGCGATAGGTCATGTGAACTTTCATGGCGGTCCGGCGGGCGTCACAACGTCCCGAAGCAGGTCTTCGAGAGGTTCCCACGGGCCGGCCTCGGCAAAGGCCGCCGCGAGTGCGACTTCCGTTTCAATCGACGACTCCATCCGTTGAAGCTCAGCGTCGTCGAGAAGGGCGTCTTTGCGCAATCGCGTCGCCAGTCCCATGATCGGGTCGCGCTGTTTCCATAGGTCGACCTCGCTCTTGGCGCGATACAACTCCGCGTCGTACATGGAGTGAGCGCGAAACCGATAGGTGCGGGCCTCGAGAAAATAGGGGGCGCCGCTGGCTCGCACTGCGTCGATCGCGCGGCTAGCGGCCTCTTCCACGGCGAGCACATCCATTCCGTCGATCTGTTCCGCCTCGATGGCATAGGATTGCGCCTTCAATCGGATATCCGGTTGCGATTGGTGGCGCGTCAGTGCAGTTCCCATGGCGTAGAGGTTGTTCTCGCAGATGAAGAGCACCGGCAATTGCCAGAGGGCCGCGAGGTTCAACGACTCGTGAAATTCACCCTCGGCGACGGCGCCGTCGCCGAGGAAACAGGCCGTCACCGAGCGCTTGCCCTGAAGTTTCTCGGCGAGCGCCAGGCCCACGGCGATTGGCAATCCGCCGCCCACGATCGCATGACCGCCGAAAAACCGACGTTTGGCGTCGAACAAGTGCATCGACCCGCCGCGTCCGCGGCTGCAACCGTTCGCCTTGCCGAACATCTCTGCCATGACCGCGCCGGCCGGGACGCCGCGAGCCAGAGCGTGCCCATGCTCGCGATACGTCGACACGATGGCATCCTCGGAGCGCAGCAGCGGAATCGCGCCCGCCGCAATGGCCTCTTCGCCGACGTACAGATGGAGAAAACCGTGGATCTTGCTGAGCGTATACAACTCGGCGCACTTCTCCTCGAATCGCCGCATGCGGATCATCTCCCGCAGGAGCGAGAGCCAATGTTCCCGCTCGTCGGCCGGTCGCTGTGATGACGAGCTGGCCGTCATTTACACGGTCTCCAGCGTCGACGTATCGCCTTCAGGCAGCCCCAACTCGCGCGCTTTGAGCAAGCGTCGCAAGATCTTTCCCGATCGCGTCTTCGGCAGCGCGTCGACGAACTCGATTTCCTTAGGCGCTACCGCAGCCCCCAGACGCACGCGAGCAAACGCGAGCAACTCAATCCGTAGCGCGTCGCTGGGATGATGGCCAGCTTTCAGCGACACAAAGGCCTTGACGATTTCCCCTGCAACGAGATCCGGCTTCCCGATCACGCCCGCTTCGGCGATTACCGGATGCTCCAGCAAGGCGCTTTCCACCTCGAACGGGCCGATCAAATGGCCGGAGCTTTTGATGAGGTCGTCCTTACGACCCACAAACCAGTAATAGCCGTCCTCGTCGCAACGGGCTAAATCGCCGGTAAGGTAGTAGCCATTTTGGAAGCAGCTCTCGTAGCGTTTGGGGTCGTTCCAGTACGCGCGAAACATTGACGGCCAGCCGGGTCGCAATGCGAGTTCGCCTTGCTCGTTGGGCCGATCGACGACGCAGACGGCGCCGTCGACCGCTTGCACGATGGCGGCTTCAATGCCTGGCAGCGGACGGCCCATCGAGCCGGGGCGCACATCGGCGGCAGCAAAGTTGGCGATCATGATCCCGCCCGTTTCCGTTTGCCACCAGTTGTCGTGGAACGGCCGGCCGAACGCCTCGCGACCCCAAACGACGGCTTCGGGATTGAGCGGCTCCCCGACGCTTGCCAGGAACCGCAGCGCCGAAAGGTCGAACTGCCGAGCGACCGCGGCGCCAGCTTTCATCAGCATCCGAATAGCGGTTGGCGCGGTGTACCACACGGTGACGCGCTCGTCCTGCAGAATGCGATACCAACGCTCGGCGTCAAAGTCCCCTTCGTCAACAATGCTTGTCACGCCGTTTGCCAGCGGAGCAATGATTCCGTACGACGTGCCCGTTACCCAACCCGGATCGGCCGTGCACCAGAAAATGTCGTCCGGATGCAAGTCCAGCGCCAGCTTGCCCGTCGCGTAATGAGCGACAACCGCGTCATGAACATGGACGGCTCCCTTGGGCGTTCCCGTCGTCCCGCTCGTGAAGTGCAAGAGGGCGGGGTCTTCGCCATCGGTCGGCGGAATCGTGAACTGCGCGCTCGCGCCGTCCAGAAGCGCTCCGTAGTCGAGCGTGCCCGAAACCTGGCTATTCCCGGTTCCGTCGCCGACTAACAGAATATGCTTCAGCGTGGGCAGGTCGCGGCGCATCGGCTCAATCTTGCGCCGGTACAGCGACCCCGTCGTGACGAGCGCCGCGGCCCCGCCAATCGTTAGCCGAGCGCGCAGCGGCTCCGGGCCAAACGCCGAAAACAGTGGACAGAAGACGCAGCGATTCTTCAGCGAGCCGAGCGCCGCAATGTAAAGCTCCGGAATGCGACCGGTCAGGGCGTAGACACGGTCGCCGGCCATGACGCCCAATTCCTGCAGGGCGTTGGCGAAGCGATTCGTTAACGCCGACAGTGCCGCATAGGTCAGTTCTCGCCGAGCTCCCGACTTGGCAAGCCAACGAAATGCCACGCGGTCGCCGCGCCCGGCGTTGACGTGGCGATCGACCGCTTCGTAGGCAATATTGATTCCTTGTTTGCCAGGAAGGCCGTCCAGGTCCCGCCGAGCTTCTTGCCACGAGAAGGTCGCGCAAGCCCGCGCATAATCGCGCAGGTTTGGCGCCACGCGCAGGTCTTCGGCAGTTTTCCTGATCGCGTCCATGGTCACGGCGAACTTTGAAAGGGGAGTCAACTTTGCGGCGACTGACCGATGGGGGCGAACTCGCGCAACAGCCGAACGACCTCTTCGTCCTCGATGGGCGCGAACGACGTATAAAACTGACCGACGGATTGGAAGTCCGGCGACGCAATCAAGCAAATCAACCGGTCGCAGTGCTCCTGCAGCAGGCCCACGCGATCGACAGGCGCGACAGGCACGGCCACGATGACTTCCAGCGGATCGAGAGCATTGACGACATGTAACGCTGCAAACATCGTCGCTCCGGTGGCGACGCCGTCGTCGGTGAGGATGACGGACCGGCCCGTGACGACAGCGCATTCGCCGCCGCCGCGAAACATCCGTCGGCGCTCGGCGATCGCCTTGAGTTGGCGGTCCCGCTCCTGCGCCAAGTAGGCCTTGTCAACTCCCGCCGCTGCTGCGATCGGACGATTGAGATACACGATTCCGTCCTCGCCGATGGCGCCGACGGCTAACTCCGGTTGAAACGGCGCTCGGAGCTTGCGCGCCAGAACCACGTCCAGGTCGGCGCCCAGTTCCCGCGCCAGGACAGCGCCCGTGGCGACTCCGCCGCGCGGAATCGCCAACACAAGGGGTTCATGAAGCTTCAGCCCTGCCAGCTCACGAGCGAGCTGTCGGGCTGCGTCTTCGCGATTGGCGAACATGGAAGAACTCCTCTCACGCAGTGACGCGGCAATGACTTACATGGCTTGTGTCCAATCAGAAGCGACGCTGCGATCGCCTGACCTGATCTCGGCTGGCGTGTGACACAGATGTCGCGCAAACCAGTTCGATGCGTGGTCGGCGACTTGTTGCAGGGCCCCCGGCTCCGGAAACAGGTGCGTGGCGCCAGGGATGATGGTGAGCTGCTTTTCGCAGCACAGCGCGGCAAGAGCCTCACGATTGAGCTCGACGACTTCTGCATCGTGACCGCCGACGATGAAGAGCGTGGGCGCTTTGACCATGGGCAAGAAATCCATCGCCAGGTCGGGGCGTCCGCCGCGCGAAACGACGGCCGACGCTGTCCCGTGCATTCGGGACGCCGCCACGAGCGCCGCCGCCGCGCCGGTGCTGGCCCCGAAGTAACCCACGCGGAGCTCCTGCAGTTCTTCCTGCTCTTGCTGCCAGATCGTGGCGTCCTCCAGCCGTTCCGCCAACAGCGCAATGTCAAAGATTCTGTCACGCGTTTCGGCTTCCCGTTCTGTGAGCAGATCGAACAGCAGCGTGGCCAGTCCCGCGTGGTGCAGCACGCCCGCGACGAATTGATTCCGCGTGCTGAATCGACTGCTGCCGCTGCCATGCGCGAAGAGCACGATGCCGCGCGAATCCGGGGGCAAATTCAGGATGCCGGGTAATGATCCTGCGCCGGTCGGGATGTCGACGGCCCGTTGTTGGAAACCCGATGCCTGATGTGAACTCATTTCCTTGTCTCCTCACCTACGAGGATGCAGGTTCGCGAAGTCGCACTGCCGGGATGACGCGATTCCTGGCGATGGGGCGTCGAATGGTGCACGATGAGACTTCGAACGGTTCGTGCCAGGAGCGGCGCAACGGGCTCGACCTCGAACCGGCCGCCCAATGCGACCGGAATGCTGTCGCTGGTAAGAATCCCGCCAAGACGGGCCGCGGCCAGGCGGTCTTCCGCTCCCGGCGCCATCACGGCGTGCGTGAACACGGCGTGGACTTCGCGAGCGCCTGCCGCCAGTAGGACATCCGTGGCTCCAGCTAACGTGCGCCCGGTGCTCGCCAAATCGTCGACGATGACGCACGCCTGCCCTCGTACATCGCCCAAGACTTGTCGCGGCGTCGCTGCATCTGGTTTTGGCCGCGATTTGACGACGACCGCCAAAGGGGCGCCCAACGCCGCGGCAAAACGTTGCGCGCGCTTCATGCCGCCGGCATCGGGAGAAACAATCACCAGGTCGCTCAGACCCCAGCGTCGAACGCTGGCCGCGAAAAGTTCTTCGGCGCCCAGGAGCGTCGCCGGCATCGGCAGCGCACTTTCAAGCGCGGGCGCATGCAAATCGATCGTCGCCAAGTGATCGATCCCGACTTCGCCCAGCAAACGGCCGACGACTCGCGCCGATCGCGGATCCCCCCAACGCTTGCGCAGCTCCTGCCGGGCGTAGCCAAAATACGGGACAATTGCCGTCACGCTGGCCGCGCCCGCGGCCCGCACCGCGTCCGTCAAAAGCGCGAGGGCCATGACGCGCTCGTTGACAGGCGGGCAAGTCGGCTGCACGATCAGCACCGACGCTCCTCGCACCTCGTGGTCAAGATGAACTTGAGTCTCACCGTCGGCGAACGTGGCGACCTCGGGCTCGAAAAGAGGCAATTCCAGTTCGCGCGCCAAATCCTTCGCCAGCGTCGGATGGGCGCCGCCGGAAAGAAGCATCGGTATTCCCCACGAAATGCAGGCCATCGCGGCCTCCCGCACCGAATCGTCGGTCCTAATCCGCTGCACCCAGGTCTTGATTGGCAGCTTCCATCAGCAGCATGTCCTCGTCAATTTCGTGTTGCCGAGCGCGATTGATCCAGTTGCGAATCTTGGACCGAAGCGCGTCGTCATCTCTCTCCGCCGTCGCCGCGACTTCTAGCAACGTGTCCAGGCTTGCCTCCAGATCGCGGTGCTCATCGAGTAGGCGCCGGGCCGCGTGCTCGAATCGCGGTTCGCCTCGCGTCAGGTCGTTGAGCGGTCCTCCTTGTTCCTCTGCTCTGAAATGAGCGAGAACGTCTGTGCGTAAGTTTGCCAGGCGGTCGCGCAGTTCCTCGGCGCTCGAGCCATCCCCAGTGAGCGCGCACCGCTGGACCTCGAGCAGCCGTTTCAGCAGCGACTCGTGAACCGGGGGCGAGAATCTTGCGACCGGCTTCGCTTCACTCTCGCCTTGGACGTCGTGAGCCGACATGTGGCGTTCGCATCGTTAACAACCATGGGATGGCCAAAGCGCCCTCAACTCCGCGGGCAGGCATTGCTTGACACCTTCGATCTGCCCGTCCGACAGGCGGCCATTCATGAGCCGCATGACGGCGCGGACAACTTCTTCGGAATCGAGGCAGGGATCGCCGAAGCTCTCCGTGACGTGCTGCAAGAAGGCTTCTCGCTTCCGCTCCTTAACGGGCTTGCCGGCGGGTCGCCAACCCTCGTAATAGAAGCCCCGCACGAGCATCGGGAGCTGGGCGCCCAGCGCGACGGCCGCTTCCACCGGCAGATGGTCCCGCAACGCGTGCAACACCGTCCGCAACGCAAAGTAAGCGCGATGGCGATCTTCCCATCGCATCAGTTCCATCAACTCCTTCAGCCAGACGTTGGTTTTCTGAATGGAGCTGTCAAACTCGCTAAGCCCCGTGTGGCTCATCGTGACATCCTCCCCTTCGCGCTCGTGTGGCAACGTTCGAGTCGCCGCCCTCCCGCTCTGGGAATGCGCGGCAAATGCCGTTCCAGACCTTGGTTGCATGACGTAGCGGCTGCGCGCGTTGCGGCCCGCCAAGAATTGCCGTCGCGTCTCGCCGTCTCCGGCCCCGCGGTAGCGGTCTTCGACCGTGCGAAGAGGGCATGACTGTGCGAATTGGCACACTCTCCGCCTCGCGTGGCGCGCGCTGGGACGCGCCCGCGACGATCCGCGGCGCCCAACAATCTCGGCCATTCGACGCCGCCTGCTCGATGCACGGCACCGGCTTTCGACGGCATAGAGGTTGCACCTTGGCCAGCTCATCAACCTACCAGGAGCCTTACTATGAGTTCCAAGCGGCTCTTATTCCGTGCTGAGGCCCGCGAGAAAATCCTGCGCGGCGCCACCGCATTGGCGGACGCGGTCCGCATCACCTTAGGCCCACGGTCTAAGTGCGTGCTGATCGAACGAAAATGGGGCCAGCCCCTGGTCTGCAACGACGGCGTCACCATCGCCAAGGAGATCGACCTCAAAGACCCCGATGAGAATCTGGGCGCCCGCATGCTACGCGAAGCCGCGGAACGGACTACCGACGCCGTCGGCGATGGGACGAGTACGGCGACAATTCTGGCCCATGCGATCTTCGCCGACGGTCTGCGAAACATCGCCGCCGGGGCGAGCGCCATCGACCTGAAACGCGGTCTCGATCGCGGGGCCAAGGCGGCCGTCGCGGCCGTGCGAGCGCTCTCGAAGCCCGTCACGAGCCGCAAGGAAAAAGCCCAAATCGCCGCCATTTCCGCTCACAACGACGCACTCCTTGGCGAACTGGTGGCCGACGCCATGGAACGCGTCGGCGGCGAGGGCGTCGTCTCGGTCGAAGAAGGCAAGGGGGCCGAAACGACGCTCGAAGTTGTCGAGGGCATGCAGATCGATCGAGGCTACCTGTCGCCGTATTTCATCACCGATGCCGAGAAGATGCAGGCGGTCCTCGAGGAGCCAGTGGTCTTGCTGCACGAGAAGAAGATCGCCAGCTTGAAAGACTTCGTCCCGCTGCTTGAGCAGATTGCTCAGATGCACCAACCTCTGTTGGTTGTTGCAGAGGACGTCGAGGGCGAGGCTCTTGCCACGCTCGTCGTCAACAGACTTCGCGGCATCTTGAACTGTGCTGCCGTAAAGTCTCCCGGTTATGGCGATCGCCGCAAAGCCACCCTGGAGGACATCGCGACTCTCACGGGCGGCAAGTTCATCGCGGAGGAGCTCGGCGTCAAACTGGATGGAGTCAAAGCGAGCGACCTGGGCCGGGCCAGCCGTGTGATCATCGATAAAGAGACGACGACGATCATCGGCGGCGGCGGCAAGAAAGAGGCGATTGCTGGTCGATGCCAGGAGCTCCGTAGGCAGATCGAGAAAACCACCTCCGACTACGACCGCGAAAAACTCGAGGAGCGGTTGGCCAAACTGGCCGGGGGAGTGGCCGTGATTCGCGTCGGAGCGCCCTCGGAGAGCGAGATGAAAAGTCGCAAGGAGGCGCTCGAGGACGCCATCAGCGCTACGAAGGCGGCGATGGCCGAGGGCATTGTCCCAGGCGCTGGCCTGACGCTTCTTCGGGCAATCGACGCCCTCGAACGTGAGGAAGCCAAGTGCGAAGGCGACGAGCGTACTGGAATTCGAATCTTGAAAAGGGCACTGGAAGCCCCCACCCGTCAGATCGCCGAGAACTCGGCGATTGACGGCGGCGTGGCCATTGGACAAATGCGGGCCGGGACAGGGAACATGGGGCTCGACGCTTCGACGGGCAAGTACGTTGACCTGGTGGAGTTCGGCGTCATCGATCCGACCAAGGTCGTACGACTCGCACTGGAGAACGCCGTGTCCGTGGCCAGCGTGTTACTGCTGACCGAGGCCACCTTGACTGATCTGCCCGAAGAGAAGACCGACGCCGTTGCCCACGCGGGGTATCCCGAGGGATAACGACGACGGGCACGCCGAACCAGGCGAGGCAGCCATGAGAGTGCTCATCGGAGTCGACGGCTCTCCTGCGAGTTACGGCGCGGTTCAATTTGCCGGCCGATTGTTGTCAGCCGCCAAGGACGACGTGCTCCTTTACTACTCGCCGCCGGGAAGCGGCGCCGCTCATGGCGGAATGCTTGAGCCCGTCCAGTTGTATTTGGCCGACGCAGTCTTCGATCAAGCTCGTCGGCATCTCCCCGAGCCGCTGCAGAGCCGCGTCCAAACGGTCGCTTGCCGTCGCGAAGCGAGTCAAGGGCTTCCGCTTGTGGCGCTCGATCGGCAATGTGATCTGACTGTTCTTGGCGCTCGCGGCACAGGGCCCGTGCGAGAACGCTCGCTCGGCAGCGTTGCCCATCATGTCGTCGATCATGCAACGCTCCCGGTCCTCGTGGTCCGCTGCGGCGAAGCGTCCGCCACGGGGCCTTTGCACGTCCTGCTGGCCAGCGACGGCTCGCAGACGAGCCGCCGCGCTACGGAGGTTCTTCAGCTTTTCTCCTGGCCCCCGCAGACCATCGGCATGGCGATCACGGTGATCGAGCCCGAAGTTCAACACCATCTTCCCGAGTGGCTTGAGGAGCAACTCGACGATCAACAGCTTGCCGCGCTGGGGATGGGCCGATTCTGTTGCGACTCGAACCATGAGGCTCACATTCGCCAGGAAGCGGCGAAGTGGTACGGCGAACTGCCGGCGATCTTTGCGGGTCGCGAGCCGCTGGTCGCCGTCGGGCACGCGGGGCAAGAGGTGTTGTCCGCCGTCGCCAATCTTCGGATTGATCTTGTCGTTGTCGGCGCGCGACGGTTGGGCCCTATCCGTCGACTGCTGTTGGGGAGTACGTCGTCCCAAGTCGTGGCCCACGCACCATGCTCAGTGCTCGTGGTTCGCGGACCCAAGGAGCAATCGGGCGGCGGCGCCGGGCTTCAGCACACATCGACCGGGGTCGTGTGAATTGACGCGATCCGGATTTGAGATTTTCAAGGAGCCTACGACCATGGACGCCCTGACCCACGCCGACCTCGATACATTGCTGGCGGATCATGACCCGCCGTGCGTGTCTCTCTATGCACCAACCCACCCCTCCGGTCGCGAAGGGGAAAGTGATCCGCTACGCCTCAGGAATCTCGTCGACGAAGCCGAGGAGCGGGTGAAGACCCAGGTGCGACGGAGCGTCGAAGCACGCGAGTTTCTGACGCCATTGCGAGAGCTGGCTACCGACGAGACCTTGTGGCACGATCGTAGCGAGGGGCTCGCGGTATTTCTGTCGTCCGATCTCTCGCAGACATTCCGCCTGCCCCTCCACTTCGCGCCGCGAGTCTCGGTGGGAGCGCGATTCGTCATTCGCCCGCTGCTGCCGCTGCTGGTTCAGAATGATCGGTTCCTTGTGCTGACGGTCAGTCAGCATCGCGTGCGACTGCTCGAGGGAAACCGATCTCGGTTGGTCCTCCGCGAGGCGTCGGGACTTCCTGCCAGGATGGACGAAAGCGTGATCGCCACGGACCAGGGCCGTAAGCAGATGCACATTGGGGGCGCGGACCCCACCCACAGGCACTCGGCGATTTACCACGGACATGGCGGCAAACCCGATGCGCGGAAAAGCGAGATCGCAGGCTTTCTCCGCACCATCATCGCGCCGCTTCATGCCGTGCTGCGGGATGAACACGCCCCGTTAGTTCTCGCCGGCGTGACTTCCCTATCGTCAATGTTTCGCGAGATCGTTTCTTATCCGGGATTGGCCCCCCAGCAGCTTGAGGCCAACTGCGACCGCCTCTCGGATTCTGAGTTGCACCAACAGGTGTGGCCCATCGTGGAAGAGATTTCTGCCGCCGATCGCAAGCGGCAGACCGAGCGGGCGTACGCCGCTGCCAATCCGGCACGCTGGGTTCGCGACGTGCATGTGATACTCCCGGCGGCGGACCAGGGCCGCATCGAACTCTTGCTCATGGCCCGCGACGCGGACCTTTTCGGCGCCTACGATTCCACACGGGGAGAAAGCGCCGTGCGCATTGTTGGCGAGGGAAATGACGACCTCGTCGATCTCGCCGCGGCGCATACCCTCAAGCATCGCGGCAAGGTGTTCGTCCTCGATCGGGAGGAAGTGCCCGGCTGCGGCGACCTGGCCGCCGTACTGCGGCAGTAGCGAACCCGCATACTCCATTTCGAATTGCGCGCCATGCTGCAAATGTGATTGAGCGCTTTGGGGCGCCATCCCGGCGCCTGACGTGGGCGGCACGGCGCATATTTCGCCCTTGGCGGGAGCGCGACCTCGTCACGACAAATACAAATGCGATTTCACGTGCCGGACGCGGTTTTCGCGGTCATGGCAGCCAGGGGGCCGAAATCGCTCCACACGGGCGGCCACAAGACCTTCTGGGAACAATTCTTGCGACTGATCCAATAACCGCGTTCGCCACGACAACTTTTGCTCCGACGCGCTCCATGCACCCAGCAACTGTGAATTTCGACAAATCCTGGCGGCCACCTTTTTTTTGCCGTGCGGCGATAGGGACGTTCCGGGGCCGGGACAAACTTGGGCGTCTCCATTGGTCAGGAACTGTCTCCTATTGAAGTCCACGGGACGCGGCCGCGACGCATTCAGACTCTCATGATCCCACAATGTCCCCATCCCACGTTGCCCGCCGCCTCGACCCGATGGTGGACGTTGACCGCCGAACAGGCGCTTCATCAACTGGACGCTGATCCCGACAACGGATTGACCGACGAAGCGGTCGCGGAGCGAACGCGCCGCTTCGGTCGAAACGAGCTGGCCGAAGAACCGCCAACTCCCTTGTGGACGAGGATTTTCAGTCATTTCAATGAACTCGTCGTCTGGATCCTGCTCGTTGCGGCGGCGGTGTCCGCGCTCATCGGCGATCTGATCGACATGGCGGCGATTCTCGCCATTGTCGTACTGAACGTCGCCATCGGCGTCTTCCAAGAGGAGCGAGCCAGCCGCGCCTTGGCGGCGCTGCGCAAGTTGTCATCACCCGTAGTGCGCGTCATCCGCAGGGGATCGCTTCAGTCCGTGCCAGCCCGTGACGTCGTCCCCGGCGACGTCGTCGAACTGGAAGCCGGCGATAACGTGCCGGCAGACGTGCGATTGTTCACGACCTACGGCTTTCGAACACAGGAAGCGGCGTTAACGGGTGAATCGGTTCCCGTCGAAAAAGCGGCGGATCGTACGCTGGGGGACAATGCCCCGCTGGCGGACCGGAGCAACATGGCGTTCATGGGAACCGCCGTCGTCGCGGGCCGAGCCAGAGCGGCGGTGGTTGCCACGGGCATGACGACCGAGTTGGGACAAATCGCCGGACTTCTGCAGCGCTACGATCACGAACTCACCCCCTTGCAGCGCCGACTGGCTGGTCTTGGCAGAGTGCTCATCGTCGTGTGCCTCGTCGTCGTTGCCATCGTGTTCGCCCTCAACCTCTCTCGCGGGGGCGCGTTTCTGGAAGTGTTGCTCTTGTCCATCAGCCTCGCCGTGGCGGCCGTTCCGGAGGGCCTGCCCGCGGTTGTCACGCTCACGCTGGCGGTTGGTCTGCAGCGCATGGTCAAGCGGCATGCCCTCATTCGCCGGCTGCCGAGCGTGGAAACCCTGGGAGCCGTCACGATCATTTGTTCCGACAAGACGGGCACATTGACGCGGAATGAAATGACGGTTCGCGAGATCTACGCAGGACGCGTCGACTATCAAGTGACGGGCACGGGCTACGAGCCGCGCGGGACGTTTCGCGCTCTTCCCCCGCCAGCAACGGCGCTCCAATCGGCGGAATACCCGTCGGTCGATGCAAACTCCGGTGGTCCCGAGAGCCGACAGGTTGTCAACCCTTCCGACCGGCCCGATCTCATCTACGCGCTGACGGTCGCCGTGCGATGCAACGAGGCTTCGTTGCACAAGCCCGCCGACGGGGACGAATCGTGGAGCATTGTGGGAGATCCGACCGAGGGCGCGCTCTTGGTTGTCGCCGCCAAGGCGGGCGTCGACCTCAGCGTCCAAGATCACGAAAAGCTCCATGAGATTCCTTTCGACTCCGATCGCAAAGCCATGTCCGTCGTCCTCCGCGGCGACTGCTCTCGGCCCATCATGTACACCAAGGGTGCTCCCGAGGTGATTCTTGCGAAGTGTTCGGCCGAACTCCTGGGTGGGGGCGTCAAGCCTTTCTCCGATGCTCGACGCGATGAGATCCAGGCCATCGGCTCGGACATGGCGTCGCGAGCACTGCGGGTATTGGCCCTGGCATACCGAGAGCACCATCACCAGGCGCATGCCGAATTTGAAGAGGACAATCTGGTGTTCGCAGGATTGGTCGGCATGATCGACCCGCCGAGGGACGAAGCCATCCTGGCAGTACGCCGTTGCCGCGACGCAGGCATTCGACCTGTCATGATCACCGGCGATCATCCCGAGACGGCGCTCGCCATCGCGCGCGCGACCGGCATCGCTCAGGACGAGGAACGATATCTGTCCGGCGCCGAACTCGACGAGCTTTCCGACGACGATCTAGCCCGCGACGTCGCGTCGATTTCCGTTTACGCTCGCGTCTTGGCCCAGCATAAGTTGCGCGTCGTGGAAGCCTGGCAGCGCCGCGGCGACGTTGTCGCCATGACCGGCGACGGCGTCAACGACGCCCCGGCCGTCAAAGCAGCTGACATCGGCGTTGCGATGGGACTCACCGGCTCCGACATCACCAAGGAGACGGCCGACATGGTCCTCACGGACGATAATTTTGCCTCGATCGTCAGTGCGGTCGAAGAAGGCCGGGGAATTTTCGACAATATCCAGAAGTTTGTGCACTATCTCCTGTCGTGCAATGCGGGCGAGGTGCTGTTGATGTTGATCGCCGGAGTGGCCGGTTGGCCGGCGCCGCTCAGCGCGCTTCAGATTCTTTGGATCAACCTCGTCACGGATGGATTGCCGGCTCTCGCCCTGGGTATGGAGCCGCCAGAGCACGATGTTATGCAGCGAGCGCCGCGGTCCCGGCGGGCGCCGGTCATCAACTGGGCTCGCGGGTTTCAGATCCTTCGTCACGGGCTGCTCATGGCAGCGACTGCGGCGGTCGCCTTCTGGTGGATTTACCAGGGCGACGAAGAGCGGCTGTCGCTGGCGCAGTCGTCCGTGTTCTGCGTCGTCGCCTCAATGCAGCTCTTTTATTCCCTGTCGTGTCGCAGCCAGCGCGACACGATGCCGGAAATCGGACTGTTCACAAACCCCTATCTGCTCGGCGCCATCGTTGCGTCCGCACTTATCCAGTTTGCCATTGTCGCCGCACCTGTGACGAGGGCAGTTTTTGGCGTGCAGCGCGGCGTCCTCACGGAATGGCCGATGATCGCAGTTGCGGCGCTCATCCCCGTGACCGCGATCGAACTTACGAAACTCGCAAGACGAGGGATACAGACTCTTCGAGGCGGACTTGCAGCGCAACGCATGGGATCGGCGTAACAAGCCGCGGCAATGGCCCGATTGGCAAACCAAAACTGACGCGTCATGACATTTCTTATCAACAGCGGAGGTGCAAGATGTGGAGAAAGAGTATCCGTTCGTCCCTCGTGGCGTCCGTTTGCATCACAGGCTGTGCGTCTCGCGACGAAGGATTTACGCTTCCCCAGGGCGACGCCGAACGGGGCAAAGCCGCCTTTGTTTCCATCGGGTGCGTGGAATGTCATTCCGTCCATCATGTGGAGTTGCCTGAGTCCGACGCGCCCGGCGGGCGTCTGCTCAAGCTCGGCGGAGACGTCGAGTATGCCAAGGCCTATGAGGATCTCGTGACGGGCATCATCAACCCATCACACCGCCTGGCCAAGGGATACAAGCCAAGCGCTGAGGCTGTGGAGGGCCAGTCTCCCATGAAGGTCTACAACGACGTCATGACCGTCGCGCAACTGATCGACATCGTCACATTTCTGCAGGAGCACTATGTGCCCATTCCGCGCGATCAGACGCCGTACCCGGAATATATTTACGTTCCGTAAGTCGACCTATTGGCAATGGGCGAGCGTTCGTCGTTGCGCTTGTCCGCAACTTCGGCGGCGCGGCGACCTTGCCCGACGTCGACTCGACTGAGCAACAGCCCGCCAGTGACAAAGAACAGCACGACGGACGCGATCGCGTACCGACTTGAGCCGGTCAGCGCGATTGTCGCCACGAACAGTCCCGGGCCCAGCAATCCGGCGAGCTTTTCGCTGAGGGCAAAGAGGGAAAAGAACTGGGCCGACCGCTGTCTCGGAA
This sequence comes from Lacipirellulaceae bacterium, assembly GCA_044867485.1. Classification (GTDB taxonomy): domain Bacteria; phylum Planctomycetota; class Planctomycetia; order Pirellulales; family Lacipirellulaceae; genus Lacipirellula. Next base: position 23,817 of record JBIOVA010000245.1, read on the forward strand.
TGAGACTGGCAAAGAGCGATCGGCTCAGCCCTTGAGTGCCGCCCTGGACCATGCCCACCAGCAGCGCAAGCGCGAGAAAATGCCACTCTGATTGCATGAAGTACCCAAGCGCCGCAATTCCCAGATAAACGCCGAGTCCAAGATAAATCGACCGCTTGGCGCCGAGCTTACCGGCCAAGGCGCCGAACAGGACGGTGCAGGGAATGCCCACGAACTGGACGATGAGCATGGAGCCGACCATCGAACCGGTTTTGAGCCCCAGCTCCGCGCCATAGATAGCGGCCATTTTGATGATGGTCCCAATGCCCTCGTTGTACAGCAGGAACGCCAAAAGCATCCGTCCCGCCTGGTTGTATTGTCTCAGTGCGTCAACCATGGACTTCAGTTGGGCCCATGATTGCTGAAGCCGCGACTGGCCAGAGCGCGACGAGACGGCCTCATCGACGGCGGGCTCGGGAACTCGGAGGAACAGCGGAATTGAGAAGACCGCCCACCACACGGCGACCGACAGAAACGCCAATCGCGTGGGCAGCGTCGATTGAGCGGCTGTCAACGATTCGCCATGCGGAAGCCCAAACCACTGCGGGCGCTCGATCCATGCGAGATTCAACGCCAGGAGCAATCCTCCCCCCAAGTACCCAAGCGCGTAACCAGTCGTTGACACGCGGTCGACCTCGTCGTGTGCGGCAATGTGCGGAAGCAGGGCGTCATAGAACACGAACGTGCTGGCGACGGATAACTCAACAATCACCAGCAACACCAGGGCGAGCAGCCAGTCGCCCGGTTGGATGAAGAACATCCCGGCGGTCGCCATCGACCCTGCGGTCAGGAAAACGGCGAGCAGCCTCTTTTTCACGGCCCACCGATCGGCGACGGCGCCGAGAATCGGTGCCAAGATCGCTAACCCCAGCATGGCCAGAAACGTGGCGATTGCGAACCGTTGCGTGGCCAAGCCTTCGGGAAGGCCGGCTCCCGCAACCCGGTAAAAGTAGATTGGATATACCGCCGCGATGATCGTCGTCACGACGGCGGAGTTAGCCCAATCGTAGAGCGCCCAGGCGCGCAATTCCGGGCGATGCAGGCCTAACCGTTCGCCAAGCGGAACGCGGCCTCCGCGATGTGGTCCGGTCGACGATGGAGCCTCAGGGGCGCCAGGCATCGGTTCGCCCTTCCTGACAGCGCCGACGGCCACAATGGCCTCGGTCCCACGTCATGTCGACTTGGCTTGGGCAGTCTTCATCCCCCGCAGCACCAGGACCGGGCAGGGCGCGTATCGCACGACTCGCTCTGCGACTGAACCAACCAGCAGATGCGATAGGCCCGTGCGGCCGTGCGAGGGCATGACAATGAGCCCAGCGCCATGTTCCCTGGCGAACGAGGCAATCTCATCGCCCGGATCTCCAAACCGCACCTCGACGCGAACGCCGCGGTATTTGTCGTCAGCAAAGTGTTCGTGGACGGATTCCTCAAGTTGCCTCCGTCGGCCTTGCTCGTCGATCAAGTACATGTAAGGAGGTTCGACGGCCGTGTAGGGAATTCCGACGTGCAACGCCGTGATTTGCCCGGGAGACGACGCCAGTTCCGTTGCGTAGAGCAACGCTCGATCCGAGGTCTCCGAGAGATCGACGGGCACGAGAATCGGTTTGTTTGCGAAAGGATTCACGCCTACCTCCCCGGGGTGACCCCGATTCAGATTTGCGCCCAAACCCATGCTAGGGCGGGCCGCCATGTGCGGCGAACTGAGCGCTGTCAACTCATAAAGCAAGTTCCGTACCGGCTCGCGTCGCGCCACCGCCGAAAAGTGACGTGAGCCGTGGCTCCAACGAACTTCCGATTCAGGAAGCCGCGCGCCGAACCGCACACCACGCTTCCAAGACCGCACAACTCGGCGGAGGCGAGGTGACTTTTGATTGATCACAATGCCGGAGATGGACCATCCCGATCAACGATTTTGCGAACAAGTCGAAGGGTACGCCGGTTGCACCGTAAGCATCCGCGGGGTTGTTTTGGCTCGCGCGTTCCGCCGCTGCGGCGCGCGGGGCGCGGGGCGACACACCCCGGGGCGCCGGTCCCGGCGTCTGCAGGAACGTTGAACCTGGAGGCACGGAAAGCTGCATTAGGACTGCCGCATGGGCAGTCTCACCATGGAGCGTCTGCTCCGAGGAGAGGGAAATGACCACAGCCATTGCAAAACGTGAACCGCGTGCCGTGAGGAGTTGGGAGCCGTTCCAGTCGCTCCGCGACGAAGTCGAAACGCTCTGGTCGCAAGTGATGGGCGACCGCGGCAACAACTGGCTGACCGCTGCGCCTGTGCCAGCCCTCGATATGAAAGAAACGCCGAACGCCGTCGAGGTCCGCATCGATTTGCCAGGGTTCAAGCCCGAGGACGTTAACGTGCAGATCAACAACAACCTTCTCACGATCAGCGGCCAGCGCATCGAGGAAACGAAGAAAGAGACGGCAACGTACCATCGCATGGAGCGACGCGTCGGCGAGTTCTCCCGCTCGGTGACTCTGCCCGCGCCGGTCGACGAGGAGAAGGTTGACGCACAATGCCGGGACGGCGTGTTGACCGTCGTCATGCAGAAAACGCCCGACGCCAAGAGTCATCAAATCAAAGTGAAGGGCTGACCACGGGCGACGTGACGCCGCCTCGCGCGGCAGCGGCGACGGAGAAAGGGATTGACGGCTGGGAGGACCGTCCGCTTGCCGCCGTCTCGACGCGAAATTGCTTCCACCTGAGGCGGCGCCCTCGCCTGTGCGAAAGGTGCAACGAATCAACGAGGAGCGAGCAACGCGACTCGCGGCGTACTTCGCCTCGGAAAATGGCTCGGATCAGGGCAGGAGACGTCAATGACCAGCGCACTTCACCAACGAATGCACCGGGAGCACCTCGTCTGGCGCTCTGAGAATAATCTGTGGCGCGACGATCTCCGCGCGTGGCAAAACGAACTGGTGAGCGCCAAAGCCGCCTTCGAACAGCTCCGTAAAGACCTCGAGTGCCACGAGCGGGCCCTCGATTGCCATGCCGCGGCGATTCGTCTCTATGAACAGCAACTCCTCGAACACGAACACGCACTGGCCGAGTACGAGCGAGGCGAAGTGGACGAGCGCCTCGTGGCGGCCAGCGCCAAGCACCCTGCCGAGGAGTTTCGCCACCGCCAGCAACAGCAGAGCCACGAGCGAATCAAGACGCATCACCACGACGTCATGAAGCATTGGCGAGCCTTGTTCAAGGCGCTGGAAAAGCCCATGTAGCGGCGGGGACGACGTCGCAATACGCCGTTGTCTTGAGTTTCCGCGGAGACTCCAGGCCGACAGCCTCGAACGATTCCGACGGAGCCGGAAAGGAGCCGCACATCGGCGCTCCATACTCCTTTTGTCGTGAAACGACGTTTAACTCCACAGTCGCGCGAACGAATCACATGCTCGGGCGTTAGGTGATTACAGCCGCTGGCGTCTCTTCTTCGAGCAAATCGCCGATAAGAGACAACTCCCGGGCAATGCACATGAGGACGTCATCCACGCTCACCATTCCCGCCAATTTCCCCACAGCATCGACTACCGGCAAGCGCCGAAATTTCCCGCCATGCATGGCGGCGAGCGCGCACTCCAGGGAAGCGTTCTCGGAGATCGTCACTGGCTCCTTGGTCATGACTTCCGCGACGAGCGATTCCCGAGCATCCCGTCCCGCCGCCAGCACGCGCTCCACCAAGTCTCGATCGGTGAGAATGCCGACAGGTTGCTGAAGTTCGTTGACGACGACCAGCGTTCCGACGGCGCGCTGATGCATTCGCTCCGCCGCGACCCACACGGGTTCCGCGGCTTCCGCGAGATCCACGCTCTTCACGCAGATGCTTAAAACGCACATGGCTCACTCCTTTCCTGTACGGCGCTGCTACACCGACTGCATGCGAGCCGCCAGATCGGCGCGGCCCGCGAGATCTCGAAGGTAGCTGCGAGCCTGGCTGGCAGCGGCGAGGTCAATCTTTCCCTCTTCGTTTCCGGCGATTTCCATGATGATACCTCCGTTGAACCGCAGTCTCGCCAGTTGGTCGATCAACGATTCCCAAGGGATTCGACCCCGGCCAGGCGGGAAATGATCGTCGCGCTCGCCGTAGTTGTCGCTCGCGTGGACCATCCAGAGGTGACCGGAAAGTTTATGAACGACCGTCGCCAAATCGCCGGACAGGAACGCATGTCCCGTGTCGAGGCAGATGCCCACGTCGACGCACCGGATGGCGCCAAGAATCCACAACACGTCCTGGGCATGACCGAAGAACAGATGGGGCAGCATGTTCTCCAGGACGAGGGCCGTCCCCAATTCGCGGCAGCGACAGGAGAGGCCGTTGAGGGCGTCAGCGGCGCGCTCCATACGACGCAACCGTTCTTCGCCCTGAATTGGCGATCGTTCGGGTCCGGGGTGGATCACGAGATACTTCGCGCCGATCTCTGCCGCTGACTCCGCCGCTTGAAGGATCTCGCGGACGGCAAGTTTGCGGGCCTCGTCATCGAGAGCCGTGATGTCGATGTGGTCGGCAAACGGCGCGTGAAACGAGTAAGGTTCGAGCTGCAATTCACGAATCCGCGAAGCGGCCCGTCGGACCGTGGCATGGTCGTGATAGTCCAAGTGCGCCGGATACGAGCAGATCTCAATCATGCTAAATCCCGCGTCGCGAATGCCTTCGAGGCACTCAAAGATGCTGGCGCGATAGTAACCGCCTGTCGAAATCCCCACGGGCCAATCGCTCATGACTTCGCCTCGTTATTGTTCAATTCAGCCGCCTCCCTCGTCGCCGACCGTCGAGCCCAAGGCCATCGCGCCAAGTCACTTACCGACCGCGGGATCCGCGATTCTCTCGTCGCTCTCGCCGATTTCAATCATCTCCGGACCGAACGTCGACTGCATCGACTCCCCTCGCTTGCTGCACGCCACGCGGCATTGCTCGAGAATCTCCCCGCAATTGGTCGCGCAGCAGTAGCCCTTTTCCAGCGTCGATTGGCAGTTGAAGTCGACCAGCGGATCAAGTCCGTCGGCGATTAATCCTGCAAACAACCGAGCGAAAAAATCGGCGCGCGTCGCGGCGTCATACACATACCAAGTCCGTCCCCAGCCAAAGTTCCGCTCGTATTTGGAACGAATCAAGCCGCCAATGTGTCGGGGATGCCAGCCGACCGCCAGCAGCGTGCGCACGACATGCTGGATGCCGGCCGGCTTCAGCAGCAGGTCGTTCGGCTGGCGCAGGATGCGGCTCACGCACAGCGGCAAAGCGTCGAGCGGCGTCCGGTCGTAGCCGTCCGGCCACGACGCTGGCGAATCGTGCTCGGACATGTAGAAGTCGCTATGGAATCGCGCGACGCGCGATCTGTGATAGGACGTAACCAGCCGGTCCGTTCCCGTGGATTGTTCCGGAATCTGAACAGTGGCCCGCCGCGCCAAGTCGATGACTGCCTCGAGGTCCTGCATCACGAATAATCCCTGCGATTCGTCCATCTCGTAGAGCGGGATCATCGACAGTGGAGCCAGCAATCGTGCAGAGCCGCTGCTCGCTATGCGCGGCGCATGCAGCGGCTTCAGGTACGAACTGAACGGCATCCGCGTGGTACGCGTAAAAAGCGGATCACCATACTCGGACAGATCGATGGAAACGATCTCCCGGCCGTGGGAGATCGGACCAACTTCGACTGCCGTGAGTTGGATGGGAATCTGGCACAATGGGCCCGCGATTTTCAGTACGCGGTGGGCGAAAAACTCAAGCACCTGACCCAAGCCGGCGAAGGCGCGACCAAGGTTGGGAGGGACGTGCACGCCATGGGGCGGTTGTGGCTGGACATACTTCGCCATTAATGTCTCAGAGACGCGGCCCAGATCGGCGAGTTCCAAGAATGCGGGCGAATCGTGCGCCACCCGCCACACGAAATGATGGCCGCGGCCGCTCAACAGATGGAGTGGGGCGATTCCATGGTCGAGGAGAAGTTCTTCCACGGCGCGAACGACCGGCCCTTGTAGCTGGAAAGAACGCGGTCGATGGACGTACGCTTCCGCGGGGTCGTCGAAATTCACGTACTCAACGTCGATATGGGCGATCAGCGACTGGCGATCCCATAGCGACCGGGCGATCTCCGCTCCGGACTGAGCCAACTGCCACATGTCGCTGGTTGGCCGCGGGTCGTACCACACGTGCGGCGATCGGCCGTTGGCGGTCACGAACATGGCTGTCGCGTCGTCGAGCGACGTCCCCCCGAGAAACTCGAGGAGCCGCAATCGAACATGAACATCGCTGTAATAATCCGAGGTCATTGGAGTCCAACTTGCTTTCTGCCATTTTCACTGTCGCCGTCACCGACGCCGATGAGTTGAATACGATCCGTAATATCGTTAGCCCGCAATTAGCGCGCCGCCAGCAAGTCCCGCGAACTTGCGTTTCTTTGCGAACGGGTCGTGACTTTTCCTCAATAAGCGGCGGTCCAGCAAGCGGCCCACAACGACAGTCCTCCATGCGCGCATCGTTGTGACACACTGTGCGCAACGTACTGCTCCGATCCCTGTTGGGACGAAGCTCAAGGCGCTACACCTGGCGGAAAACGCTGCGGCGGCCTAGGACAAAGTAGGCCATTCGCTCATGCGGGAGAAGATCTGGTGCGGGTCCAGGTCGATGAAGGGGCTCGCTGTACGTTGAGCTACCGCGTGAACGGCAGGCACTATACGCCGTTGGGCCAAGCGGTGACCGCGGCGCCGTGGCATCGGACCGGGCCAAAATGGGCTGGTCTGCCTGGGCAAAGATGGTTTTGCAGAATTCCAGTGGATCAGAATTGACTGATCGGCCCCCGCCGCCCGCTCGTTCACCTTGGTTCGGAATGACGAAACGAGGCTCCTCTTCAGTACGTCGCCAATAACCACTTCTCTGTGCCGAACGTGCCCGGCGTGATGCCTTCAACGGCGATGAAACCCGTCTAGGTCGACGTTCGCTCCAGAGCGGACGCTCAAATTCCGGCCGAGGCCGGACACGACTGCCGACGCCGACGCAGCATCGCGGCTGCGCTTGCCGCCAACATTGCGCCCGCTGCAGGCTCCGGCACAGTCAGCAACGCCTGCGCTGCGCCCGCGAAGTTCGACTTCCACTCGCGGAAATCATCAAAGCTCACCAGACCGTCGCCGTTGAGGTCGCCCTGTGCGCGGCCGGACACGGACGAACGGAAATTGTCGCGGATTGCCGCGAAGTCGAGGAGATTGACCTGACCGTCGCAATTGACATCGCCAGGGCCGCACGGCAGACCTGTGTCCACGCGCACGTTATCGAACGCGATGGGGTTGTTGAGGCCGGGGTTATCGTCGGATTTGAGGACGACGACAAGTTGCTGTCCGATTGGCCCTCCCGAGGGACCAGTGATGAAGCTGGCTTGGTAGTCGGCGAACGCGTTGCCGACCGTTTGCAGCGTGCTGAACTCAATCTGCGTCGAAGCGATCCAACTGGCTGGGTCGAGAAGAGCGACGTCGCCGGCGACGCCCGACGGATTGGCCGCGAGTGCGATTGTCGCGCCGGCCGTGCTGTTGAAGCCCGAGAACCGCCCGGCGACTGAGACGGTGAGGAAGTACGTTTCATTTGCCACGATCGTCGTCAGATTCGCGCTCCCCATCGCGGCCCCCACATTCACGTAACCATTCTGCGTACCGGCTCCACCGGCTTGGTTTCCGTTCGCGGCCGTCGTCTCCACGCCAACGGGCGAGCCCCCCGCACTGAATCCGCCCAGGAAGTGCCACGAGTCGCTCATATTCGGCAACGGCGCGCCGGGAGCAATTCCGGCGTTGTCTTGGAAGCCGGGCGTAACCGGATTCTGGAAGGAGAAATTGGGAACGGGCACTGAGTCAGCGCGAGCCGCTCCGACCAGCGCGGCGACGGAGCAGTACGCGACCATGAGACTTCGAGCGGTCATTGGGAGTACCTTTCATGACAAGGGAGATCGTACCTGGAAGTTTGATCGGTCGATGCGGCGGCCCAGGGCGTCGCCACGCGCCAGATCGAGAGAAACAACCTGTAAGTCGGAGCGACGCTAAACATCGCGACCCCCAGTGCCGCAAGCGCCGAGGAGGAGAGCTCGGGGACGCGCACAACGGCGCTGGCGCTGGCCGCGAACTGCGTTCGCCACGCCTGCAGGTCGTCGACGTCGACGTCCCTGTCGCCGTCGGCGTCTCCGTCGCTTCGATCGGCGTTGGATGCAATTCCCACTCCACGTTGCCAGATCAGGAAATCGGCGCCGTCCACCGCGTCGTCATTGTTGAAATCGGCGGACGGCGCCGGAGCGGTCAGCAAATAGAGAGCGGACTGGCGTGGTCCCAAATTTGTCGATATGACGCCTTCGACAAGTCCGACGTCGGACCGCGACCAGAGGTCCCGCACATGCACGGAGCCGGAGAATCCAAGATCGGCCAGGGCGACGTCAACAGTCACTTCGTCGGGTTCGCCTGCCAGCGCCGTCACGGCGAATCGCACGGACGACGTCGAGCCCGTTTGGTTGACGCCGCCGTCGTCCAATCCTGCCAACCCGGTCAACGTGGAAACGCCGTCGGGAAGCTCGTACTCGATGATTGAGACGGCGTGGGTCCCGATGCCGTCGGCGTAGGTCGTCCCATTAATGCGCAAGGGTCCCGCCCCTTCGTTGTTCAGACCGACCCGCGGGCCTTGCCAGCCGCTTGACGCGTTGCGCCAAGGCAGGTCGGTGAGCGGGATCGTCAGCCCGCCGGGGCCTTCGAGCTGCATGTTCACCCAATCGGCCCAGTCGTAGCTGAAGTTATCCGGTACGCCGCCGGGGCCGTCGCCATCGTCGACCAAGAGAAACAGTCGATCCTTGCCCGCGATATTCACGTTGATTGGCGTGGACCGACCTGGCGTCGTTGCCGTAATCAGCCCGCTGACGAAGCTGGCCTGGGACACTAGCGCGTCGAAGCTTTGGCCACCCTCGTCGTTCAGATTGAAAACGGCTAAGTATTTGCCGCCCTGAGGGGCGTCGGCCACCCAGGCCACCTTGTCGTTCGTGCGAAAGAGCTGCCGATTATTGGCGCTCTCCTGGTCGACGGCGATCACCTCGGGATTCGTCAACAGCGAGAGCGTGAACGCGTCGTTGCTGGGCAAGTGGCCGCCAAACATCAAGGGCGAACGCGAAATGCTCCACAACGACATGAGCGTCCGCTGCTCGTCTGTGGACAAGCGGGACATCCGATCGCCGCCCACATGCGCGCGGATGCCGATTCTGCCGAGCGGCAACATGTCGTTGTCGGGCCACCGACCACTCCCGCGATGCGGCGTCCACTCGTGGGCGCGGGCGAACATGTCGTAGACGTGGTCCCAATCGTCCCACAGATCGTCCGTGATCCGCCACATATTGGCGTGGTCCACAAGATGGTTGGCCTGCGCGAGCGGCGCGGCGCCGGGAGACAGACTCAACGCCATGGGTCGCCCCGATTTATCGATCGCTTCACGGACCATCTCAATCTCGTCGGCGTAGTAAGAATCGTTGGGATGGGCGAAGTCGCGCAGCATGTCGTCGATTTTCACGTAGTCGACGCCCCAAGACGCGTACAACTCGAACATCGAGTCGTAGTAGGCCTGAGCCGCCGGAGTCTTTTCCATCCCGTAGTTGTCGTGCAACCACGTCGCCCCCGCGTCGACGTTGCCGCTTGCCCAGACGTTGCGGACGATGTCCCGAGTTCGGAACGTAGAATTAGCGATCGGGAGATCGGCGTTCCACACCTGTTGATTGATTCCGCGCATCAGGTGGATGCCGAACTTCAACCCCTGACTGTGGAGATAGTCGGCCAGCGGCTTGAAGCCGAGATTGCCGCTCGCGCCCCCGTCGGCCGAAGGAAATCGATTAACGGCCGGCAACAGCCGACCGTTGGCGTCGTAGGTGAAGCTTGGATTGGCTTGGTTGTAGGAAATGTTGAATTCGTTGCCGACGTACCAGCGGATGTCGACGACGACGTACTCCCAGCCATACTCCCGAAGGTTATCGGCGATGTAGTCGGCGTTCGCGCGCACCTCCGGTTCGGTGACCGACGAACCGAACGAATCCCAGCTGTTCCATCCCATAGGCGGCGTTGGGGTCCAATTCGCAAACGTCTGGCTCAACGCGGGCGCCGCGCTCGCGCAGGACAATGCGCCAGCCAGCGCTAAGCACGCAAGGTTAGGTGAAATCCGAAGTTGCACCGCCGCTTCCTCTTCTTGAATTCCGACAAATTTATCAATAACCTCGCGCGGCCAGAGCAGCCCGACGTCCAAATCAGGCCGCTCTGGGCGGCGCTGGGATCAATGCATCACATGGACGTCGGCGCGCTACCGCGACTGCCGCCTAACGCGGCGCAGCAGGAGACCGCCCAAAGCCAATAGCGAGCACGCGGCGGGCTCGGGAACCGGCGCGGCGTCGACGCGCACATTGTCAAAACCGATCGGATTGTTCGAGCCCGGGTTGTCCTGCGACATGAGCACGACGACCAACTCTTGACCGATCGCCCCGCCGGCCGCGCCCGTGCTAAAGCTCGCTTGGTAGTCGTTGAACGCGCCGCCCGCCGCTTGGAGGGTGGCAAAGCTAATCGCGTTCGACGCGAGCCAGTTGGCGGAATTGGCCAGATTGACGTCGCCTGCCAATCCCGAGGGGACGGACGCGAGCGCAATCCCGGCGCCGGACGTGGAGTTGAATCCGTTGAATCGGCCGGTCACGCCGGTCGTGAGCGTGTAGGTCGTGTTGGCCTGAATGACGCCGAGGTTTGCGCTTCCCAGCGCCGCGCCGACGTTGACGTAGCCGCTCTGCGAACCGTCGCCGCCGGTCTGGGCGCCGTTCGCGGCCGTTTCCTCGACGCCGACGGGGGAGCCGCCGGCGCTGAAGCCGCCGAGGTAGTACCAGGCGTTGCTCATGTCCGGCAGCGCTGTTCCCGCGGCGATTCCGTTATTGTCCTGAAAGCCTCCGACGTCGGGCGTCTCGAACGAGTGGTTGGTGACCGGCACCGGCGCCGCCGCGGCAGTTCGCTGCATCGCAACAGCGGCAAGGACCGCCATCACCGATAATCCCCATGTGCGCATCATCATTGGAACGCTCCTCAACAGTGAAAAGGAAAACACGAAACGCCAGGACATAAAAACACGCGCCTCAACTCTCTTGTCTTGTCAATCACAGCGCTCCGGGAACGGCGACCGCGTTGCCGTCATCGCGATTGCCCAAATCCCGATGAATTTGCCAGTCGACGTCAAACGAAATCATGCGGACGCTGCCGTCGCATAACGACATGTTCACGCCGCCGGCGTGGGGCGATCCGAATCGGAGGACTTGCGGCTGATCCGGATTTCTGGTCGCGTCCGGGATCGGGGCTGCTTCCACGATCGAAGCTCCGGAGCGGCGTCCCGTCACGCGAAAGTTGTCGTTATTGAAGCCCGTGCACCAGGTTTCGTTGTCGCCGAAGTCCGTGCCGGTGAGATAGGCGTCAAAAAAAAGGTGCTTCTCGCCCAACAGGTATGTGTTCGCGGAGCCATCGGAGACGTGCCTCAGGTTGATCGTGCTGCGCTCGTAGGAGACCCCCGAAAACGCGTTCAGGCCGGCGATCTCTTCGATTTGGTCGCTTCTCCAGCGTCGAGTCGCCGTCCATTGGTCGGCGTCCTCGTAGGTTGCCGGGCCATCGCTGAGCTCGTTGTAGACGTGTCCGGAGCTGATGGCGTAATCGCTCCGTCCGGCGACGGGGGGAGTAATCGAATTGCGGAGGCCCGCGGACCCGGTGGCGCTGTTCGCCATGGGAAACGTGCCCTCAGAGGGCCGTCGCGAGGGACAGGTGATCATGGCCAAAGGCGTCTGAACGACGGTTGCGGCGCCGAGGCGTTGTTCGCGGCTGACCGAGTTGTTGCTGCCGTCGCTGCCCAAATCGCGCAGCGCTTTTTGCTCGAAAAACGGCAGCAGGTTAAAAGCCCATCCGCCGGGCTGCTCCTTGCCGAATCCACGGTCCGGGTCGCCCACCCAATACCACCCCCAGCCGCCAGTGGGGAAATGACCGTGAACGTCGTGGTGATTAAGGCACGCGAGGGAAAGTTGCCGGAGATTGTTCATGCATTGCGAACGGCGCGCCGCCTCGCGCGCCGCTTGGATGGCCGGCAGCAGCAGGGCGACCAAGACGCCGATGATGGCAATCACCACGAGCAACTCGACGAGGGTGAAACCGTAGGCGCGGCGGACCTGCCCGCCCGCGTCAGGAAATCGGCGACAATTGAACATCAAATCACTTCTCTTCGCACGGAATGACTGTGTCGTCTGCTCGTCGACGTCTAAGCACGCACAGCCCAACCACGTCGCTTAGCAGCGCATCCTGCCAGGACCGCCGCCCACGCCACTGCCAACGAGGACGGCTCGGGCGCGGGAACTGCCGTAGCCGTGCCGCTCGTCGTGCCGAACTGAGTCTTCCAAATCGCAAGGTCGGCGCCATTGATCGCGCCGTCGCCGTTCGCGTCGCCCTGACCGAACGTGGCGCCGGAGGAGATTCCGACGCCGCGCTGCCAAATGAGAAAGTCGGCTCCGTCGACGCGGCCGTTGCCGTTGAAGTCGGCGTTCGACAGCGACGTGAGGGCGCCATACATCACCACGCCGAAGCGCCCGCCGGCGTCGCCCTGGCGGGCAAACTCCAACTGAAGGTCGCGCGTTCCTGTCGCCGCGTTGAACAAGCTACCGAGGTTGACCAGCGCCCCCGGCGCCAGCGTCGTGAAGCCGCTCGTTCGGAGCTCGCTCAACGCGCTCGGGCTGGCATTGGCTTCCTGCCAGGGGCCGAGGCCTTGGTCGGCGAGACTCGACCAATTGCCACTGGCCGGCTGCAGCGATCCGGACGCTGACACGACGGAATAGCCATCGAACGAGAGCGGGCTGAGGCTGCTGTTCTTGAGCTGCGCCTGTCCCGTCGCGGGATCGACCGTCAGGAGAAGATTGTTGAAGATCCGGTTGCCCGTGTAGTTGACGAGCCCTTGGACGGTTTCGCCGCTGGGGCTGGTGTACTCGAACACGAGGTCTTCAGTCGACTGACCAAACGGCCCCGTCACCGGCGCGAAGGGCGTCCCCAAGTTGCGCGGCGTGACGGCGACGCTCAGGGATCCGCCCACGTTGAAGTTCAATTCGTTGAGCGCCGTAGCGCTGGGCTGCGCTTCGGCCCAGCCCGGAAGGATTTGATCCTGGAGGCTGTTCCATTGGCCGACGCTCAATCCTCCGCTGGAGGATTGAATCGAGTAGCCATCGATCGCAATCGCCTGCCCGCTGGGGCTGGAGATGGACACGGACTTCGAGTTCCAATCGACGTTGAGCGTCAGGACGTTTCGATATTGCAGTTGCAAGAGCCGACCGTTCGTGCCGCCCGGGATGGTTGCCAGGCGCACGACTTGCCCGGGGCCGAGCGCGGGAAACGCCGAGACATCCACCGCGTCGAAATTCCCCGCGATGCCTCCTGCGTCGAAGATGTTCCAGGAAGTTCCCACCGCGGGCGCAAACCCTCCGCCGAACGCCGCCCTGAACGCACCGTTCAGGACGGCCTGCCCGCTAGTTCGGATCGGAGAGTGGTTTGCGCTGCGGAGCTCCGCGGTCAACGTACTCGCCCCGCCGAGAGTCGCCCCGGCGGCGTTGATCGTACTGGTCGAGCCGATGATGCGCGTCATGCCATCGAGCGTCATAGTTCCGGCGACGTTCATGGTCGTCGCCCCGCCGACGCCCCCGACGTTCAGCGTGCTCTGGTCGTTCACACTGAGGGACTGCGCGGTCAGCGAACCGCCGGGGAGGACGTCGAGTCGGCCGACCCCCGCGACGCCCACTTGCACGGCGCCGACGGGCGTCCCCGACGAGTCGATGGCATTGATCGTTCCGCCGGAGCGGATCTCCAGGCCACCCGTCGTCCCCGCAGTGCGCCCCAAGATGATCCCCGCGACGTCGGGCACGGCGCCGGCAATGAACACGGTGTCGCCGTTTTCAATGACACCTTCCTCTTCAAACGGAACGGCCTGGGGCACGCCCCCCTGGCTCCAATTGCCGTTGACATTCCAATCGAGCGAGCCGGCGCCCCGCGTCCATATGTTGTCGGCGGCCCAGCTCGTCGACGTCGAAATGCCGTAACCGGTTGCCAGCAAAACGGCGAGCCAAGTTACCGGAGTCTGAAGTATCTTCATGCGAACGCCTCAAGGAATAATCCGTGTTGGGTGCTCGCGTGCCTCTCGGGCCGCCGCCCAAGCAAAGATGCCAAGAGAAACAGCCGCGAGACCGGACGCTGAGTCCACCCGATGGAAGAGAATGCCGCCTGGGCTCCCCCCGCGGCTGACCTTCTCCGGGTGGCGCCGACGAGGTGTTGCTTTTTTTCGGATTTTTCAGAAGCCGCCGCCGAGAGGAGCGGCAGGGGCGGGAATTGCGTGTCGTAAGGCCTTGCCGTTTAGGGCATTAGAGAAATGCGCCGGCGAGTAGATTTTCGCGGGTCTTCCGCCAAACTACTTGGCAACAGTCGTTCGGCGCCGGTGGTTCAACTCGCGGCCTTCAGTTGTGTATGTCGCATCGACCGAGCTCGAATCGGATGCCTTTGATGGCGAACGCCAGGCGCAACTGGCCGGCCATGGGCGAGTTCTGATGATTCTTTATTATTTTTGACACTCGGTACTCTGTCGCGGAGATAACACAACGACAGGCGCCGTGCACGAATTTCCGCACTGCGATCGGATTTGCCAGAATCGCGAGCCTTCCTGAATAGGCGGTCCGCGGGTAGAGGCCATGACAGACAATGAATCGTTTGGCGACGTTTCCGACAGCTTGGACCTGTTCGTTCAGCAGCTCATCGACATCCAGGGGCGCCTCCGCGCCTTCATTGTCGCGGCCTTGGGCAGTCAGGCGAACGCAGCCGATGTCCTGCAAAAGACAAACATGGTCGTTTGGAGGAAGGCCAAGGAGTTCCGCCAGGACGCGGACTTGCTACCCTGGGCGCTGTCCATCGCTCGTTATGAAGTGTTGGCGTTCCTGCGCGACTACCAGCGCGATCGTCATGTGTTTTTGGAAGATGTCACGACCTTGGTTTTGGATGCGGCCGCCAGCGAGGTCGCCGATCCAAGCGACCGCCAAGCTGCCCTTCAAACATGCGTTGAAAAGCTGACGGAACGCAGTCAAGCCTTGCTGTGGCAGCGATACCGAGAATGCAAGTCGATCAAGCAAATCTGTGCCGAGAGCGGGCGTACGGCGGACTCAGTTAAGAGTCGGTTGTTGAGGATTCGCAAGAAGTTGGAGACGTGCGTGGAATCCTTGCTTAGGTCAAGCCGCGCTTGACGATGCCGACGTCGGAGTCAAAAACGCATGGGCCAGGATCCGAATTCAGAACAGCGCGCCAAATCGCTCTTACTGAGCGTCGTCGACGGCGACGCAACGGAAGCAGAGCGGATGGAGCTCAACGAGCTGGTGCGCGAGGACGCGGAGCTACGCCAGTCGGTCGTGCGGTTTCTGTGCGATGGTTCCTATCTTGCCACTGCCATTGAATCCAGCAATGAAGTCGCAACGCTAAGGACCGAACTCGCGGCGCTGGGGGCTGCCGCGATGACGCCCGCGACATGTCAGGTTGATATCCCTGGATGGAGCAATGGCGCCACATCGTCCCAGGCTGGCACGCCCCTCGCTCGGCTGCTAGTCCGGGCGAAGAACCGCGTTGTGTCCGGTCTTCGCGTCGTGGATCGTCATGGACTCGTGGTGGCTATTGCCGCGTCACTGGTCGTCATGGCGTTAGGCTGGCAGTACCTCGCGATGATCTCGAAGCTCAATCGCCTCCTCGCCATTGCGGCTCGCCCCGATCCGGTTCCAAACGAGCGCCGCGGCGAAGCGCCGGAAACCCTCGCAGCCAGCCGCGGATCGTCGGGCGCCGCGCGCGTGACGGGGCTGGTTAACTGCGAGTGGCCAGAGGGCATCAATCCGCTGAAGTTCGGCGATTTGCTCTCATTCAGTCACCGCCTGCAACTCCAAAAGGGACTCATTCAACTCACCTTCGAGACGGGAGCGAAAGTCGTCGTCGAAGGCCCCTCCGATTTTGTCGTTGGCTCTCCCAACTCGGCGACGCTTGAGGAAGGAAAGATCGCCGCCGTCGTCCCTCAGTCGGGTCGAGGCTATACGATCTTTACGCCAACTGCGGAGATCGTGGATCTGGGAACGGAGTTTGGCGTTGCGGTCGACGACCAGGGACTGTCGGAGATCCACGTCTTTGAAGGCGACGTGGTTGCTCGGCCGCGTCGCAACGATCGATCGAGCGCCAAGCTCATTCATGCTCGCCAGGACGAGGCGATTCAGTTTGACGCGGCGGCGGACGAGGGAAGGCTGATCTTGGCGGATCGACAAAGGTTTGTACGCCGACTTGTCCCGGAACCGCCCTCCGAAGATTTGCCTCGCCTTCCCGTGTCGAAAGACCTGGTGCTCTGGCTGGCGGCGGACGCGATGCCGGAGGCCAAAGAGGGGGCCCCCGTCGCGACCTGGCCCGACATCCTCACTGGCGACAATCGGTTTCCTGACGACGCGTGGCAATTCGACGAGCGGCGCTGTCCGATCTGGATTCGCGATACTCGTGGATTGCCTGCCGTCCAATTCGACGGGTGGACGACTTATCTCGCGACGAGTCCGATGGCCACAGGGGATCAGATTACTGCGTTCGTCGTCTTCGCTCCCGGCCCCGTCAACTTCGCCAGCGAGTTTCACGGCGGGATGCTGCTAAAGTTCGGCTCCGGCACGCCTTCGCTGGAATACTCGTTGATGCCCGATCGACGCGTGAAGGCCAGAGTCTGGGCGAAGGACAAGAACGGCGCTGCTTCGTACGCTAGCGAAGTGCAAGGGGTTTCTCTTGAGCCGCATGAAATCTGTGCCTCGGCTTACACTTACGACGTGCCGAATGACCGCGCCGAACTGTTCCTCAATGGAAGGAGTCAAGGAGCGTTGAGCGCCCAGCGGCCGTTGAAACAGCTCGCCAGGAAGTACGTCGGCGCCCACGCCGAACCCTGGTGGGAGGCTTATTTTCTTGGTAGCATTTACGAAGTCATTGTCTACGACGCAGTCTTGTCCGAGTCGGATCGAAATCTTGTCTTCCAGTATCTGTCAACCCGTTACGGGACGTCCCTGAGCGAGTAGTTGGCGCGTGGCGGCGACGCTCCCAGGGCTTCGCGCCATGGATGTTGCTCGTCGGAGCAAGCTGGGCTCCTGAACGACCGGGCGTCCCGAAGGATCAATTCTCCGAAACCTGCGCGCACTCTCATGGCCTGATGTGCGGCGGCGATGCGTTCTCGACGGAGACCGACCATGGCCAAGCATTGGCGAAATGGTTTCACGTTGGTGGAACTCCTGGTGACCGTCGCAATCCTGGGCGTCCTGCTTGCAATTCTCCTGCCGGCCGTGCAGTCGGCTCGCGAAGCGGCGAGACAAGCGCACTGCAAGAACAACTTGAAGCAACTGTCGCTCGCGGCCTTGCAGCATCTCGACGCGCACGGACACTTTCCCACAGGCGGCTGGGGATGGTACTGGGTCGGCGACCCCGACCGCGGATTCGGCAAGGATCAGCCAGGAGGGTGGATCTACAATATCCTGGCTTATTGCGAGCAAAGTCCGGGCCTCCACGATCTGCCCGGAGACGGAGAGCCCGACGAGTTGACGCGGGTCCAGCGCGTGGGCGCTGCACAACTCATCCAATCTCCGCTCGACATCGTGAACTGCCCGAGTCGGCGTGAGGCGACGACTTATCCTTTAGTCGCTAACGAGGGCGGCCGCCTGGGATTCTTCAATTCGATCACTCCCAATGCCGCGGGCCGGAGCGACTACGCGGCGAATGCCGGCCACGTGTATTGCGAATGGCCGCATGGGCCGCTAGGAAAGGGCCCTGAAAGCTACGATGAAGCCGAGATTTGGAGCGCCATTCGCGCATGGGGAAGCGAGCAGCCAAGGTTCACTCTCGCGACGCCGGCGCAGATTGAAACCCTCACCGGCGTCTCCTACGAGCGCAGCCTGGTGACCGAGGCCCAAGTGCTGGACGGACTGTCGAAGACCTACCTCATCGGCGAGCGATACATCCCGCGCGACAGCTACGTCACGGGTCTTCAATTGGGAGACAATGAGACGTGGTGCACCGGTTTCAATAACGATAACTTTCGCAAGACGGGTCGCCTGAAGGGCAATGAAGTCGGGGAATGCACTCCCACGCCGGATAGCGCTAGCCGCGTTGTCGATCCCGACAGCCGATTCGGCTCGGCGCATGCCAACGGCTGGAATGCATCCTTCTGCGATGGCAGCGTGCGAACGATGTCTTATGAAATTGACTGGCGCGCCCACCGGGACATAGGAAATCGCGCCGACGGCGGAGCCGTTGAGTTGCCGGAGTAAAAGAGCAGCAGCGTGCACGACGCGCATCGGCCTTCGGGTGCATCATTTTGTCGTTCTCAACTTGGCGTTGCAAGGCGTAGGAGTTATCCGGTCGCAGCGACCTTGCCGAACAACCTCTAGAGACGCCGCGTAGATTGCCGTTGGACGGAGTCCCATTTCTCGTCTGACGGAGCGAACCGATGGCCAAGGCCGCTAGCAAGGCGAAAAAGAAGTCGTACGCGATCAAGAACTGGCGTGACTACAACGAGTCGCTGGTGCGTCATCCCGCCGCGGAAGAACGCCAAGATCAAGCAGCACGGCAACTCCGCCGAAGAGCCGCTGGAACGAGATGAATGCCTGCGGCAGATCCGCCGCGACGGGCGCAAGGCGTGGAAGGAGTCGATCGGCTACCATCGCCGCAGCCTCGCCGAGACGGCGATGAGCCGGCTGAAAGCCAGCTTCGGCGATCGGCTCAAAAATCGATTGTTGCCCAATCAAGCCGTCGAGGCCGCCTTACGCTGCAAACTGCTCAATTGGTTCGTCATGCTCGGAATGCCACTGTCCGTTTGGGGTTAGGCGGCAAGGCCGGTCGCAGCTTCCAAGGCTCATTCTCGGAAGGAGACATCAACGCGATTTCCTTTGTCGATCCGCTCTTGTCCGCATCCGCGACGCAATTTCGGATATTGCTGCCACGTGGCCGAAACGTCGGCAACGCGAAGGCGGTCGCAAAAGCGAATGGTGACGCGTGCTGCTGCTTTGCGAGTATTTGAGAGCTCGAAAAGTCGATCACCAGCTGACAGCCCGAGCCATCAAGCGACAACGGCTGAATTGGCTTGGTCGCACGGTCTATGATCGCCTTGTACTCGTGAGTGTAGTTCATGCTTACCCGATCCGAACGCAATGGCAGACTCTTGCCCGTTGCTATTTGTAGAATTTCTCGACTTGCTTCCAAGAGTCCCTTCAAGTCAGTTCTGCAACCGCGCGCAGATATTCCAAATCGAACGGAATCGGACGACATCCGATGATTGCCAGGGCCTGCACCGACTCAATTGGGGTAAATACCCCAGTCTGGCAGCAGCCGTAGGCCTGCCTGGACATCGACTGTTTGCTCTCAACCCGACATGGATTATTGGCCACTGGAATCGCACCAGCGGCCGGACTGCATCCAACCTGATTGCGTCTCCGCACTTGCAGGAAAGTTGCTCGGCGCCGCGCACACATGCGCTGCAACGTTATGTCGTCGATTGGCAACGGCCGTCGATGCCTGTCGCAGTCACGGTCGCGGCAGCTTCGGCCGGTTGCCAACATCTGATATGCTTGGCAGTTTTCAGACAGTGGAACTCGCTAAATCGGGGCGGCCGGTACGGTGGGTACCGGGACCACGTGCCGGTGTTCGCGGAAAAGCACTTCGACTATCCCGTGTGGGAGTACGTGGAATACTATCACACTGTATGGCCGTATCAGGGGCTCCCATGTTCGCTGCACGACGAATGCGAAGTCGTCTTGCCGGAATGATTCTCTCCCCGCAAACCGTTCTCTTGCCGGCTGGTCCATTGGCGCGCCGGTGTTTGGCTGACTTCGCCCTGCATTCGGGCGAATCGGTGAACACAGTGGATGCGTCTGGAGCATCGAATCAGTTTCGAAGCGTGGGCAGGTGAATCTCCTCATTGAGTTTGGCGGCTGCGTCGTCCGCGGCCTCAACGGCCTAGGCGCGCCGTGAAATCAACGATCTCTCGTACAATCCGAAGAGTGTCGCCGGTGTCCTCCAGCTCAAAGAAGCGCGCTCGCTCCACGCGGCGGTTCGGTTGATGAATCGTCATAACGAGGCGGCCGTCGAAGGCTGTAAACAACATCGGGTGTCCGCCATCATCGGCCCAAAGTGGAGCGTCGCTCTGCTCCCACGGCCCGGCCACCTTGCCGGAGGCCGAGACTGCGATGCCGGTGGCATACCGCGTCGGACCATAACTTGACCAGAGCATAATCAGTCTTCCATTCTTTGTGCGATGGAACCACGGACCGTCGGTGATCGAGGCGTGATATCGTTTGCCCTCAAACAACTCGCCGAGATCTCCTCGGCAACGCGTCCAACTCGCATCCGAGGCGTGGAACAGGGTGGTTGGTCGACCGAGCGGTCCAGAAAGATCCTCCTTGAGACGAACCATTTCCATGCTGCCGTCGGTAATCTGGATCCACTCGTGGCAGAAAATCATGTAGGGCACCCCGTCTTCGACGAAGAGCGTGCCGTCAAGCGACATCCAATCGTGCGGCGTTTGTGGCGGGTTCGCCAGGGAACGAAACGGCCCCTCCGGGCGATCGGCCACCAAGATCTCGGTGCCGCGTTTGCGATTCTGCGGACGTCCGGGCGGCGTCGGTAGCGCGTCTTTGGCCGTGAGCGTGACAAAGAGATAATACTTCCCCTGATATCGATGCACTTCCGGCGCCCAGATGGATTCGCGCGCCCAATGTTCTTGCGGCACAGCGAAGACCGGCGTGGGCGTCTCCCAGTGTTCTAGATCGTTGCTGCGATACACGATCACTGACTTGGTCCGCTGCTCAGCTTCGCTCCCCCAGTCGGTTGTGCTGTAAATAAAGTAGGTCTGCGTCTCAGGGTCGGGCAGCACAAACGGGTCGCGAATTCGGATCTGCGAGCGATGAATGGTGGAAGCGGGGGACGCGGCCGCCAGTATCGCTGTTGCGCCAAATGCAAGCAGGGCCGTCCAGCAGGACTGCCGGCCATTACAGGTAAGTTGGCACATCGTTTCGTTCTCCGGATTGCCGTTGGCCCTTGAGGGCAACCTTCTATTGTCTCAACCGACCAAGTAGAAGCAATTGCATGCCGCGCGCGGCTCGGCTGGCTGCTGAAGCACTATAATAGTGCGTCGTTGGGACGCGACAGATCGCCGCTCCCTCCAATTCGCTTCAGCATGTCGCCGCGGAAGCGAGTTAGAATTCCGGTACGATTTCGTTCCGGAGGCGTCCGCATTTGGCGGGATCTCTGGCGGGCAGAGCGAGACAGCGGTGGTGACGCTTTACCAGCCAACGTTGGTGTCTTGCATGAGATCTTGCATTCCAATCTCGATGGCTGTCGTTCTCTCCATCGTGACAACGATGTCCGCCGCGGCGCAGCAACCCGCCCGGTGGTGGATGGAGGAGCCAATCCGATTTCTTCAGACGAATCTTCGCGAAGGGGATTCCGCCGTTGATCCGGAGCGCTTGGTCGAGCAGGTCGCCCAATATCCTGCGAACGTCTTTCTGTGCAATATGGGCGGGATCGTGGCGCAGTATCCCACGGACGTGGAGTTTCACTATCCCAGCAGATTCCTTCCGCCGGGGCGGGATCTATTTGGCGAAGTCTTGAAAGAGGCGCACGCGCGGAAGATCCGAGTTATCGGAAGGTTCGACTTGAGCAAGACCGAGAAGCCTGTTTACGACGCGCATCCGGCATGGTTCTTCGTGCGCACCGACGGTCAACCGCACGTGTTCAATGGGCTCTATTCCGCGTGCATCAACGGCGCTTATTACCGCGAGCATGGGATCAGGATTCTGACCGAAGCGCTCGAACGATACGAGGTCGACGGGCTGTTTTTCAATATGTTTGGCGATCCGTCCGTCGATTACGGCGGAAATTCGATGGGGCCGTGCCAGTGCGACCAATGCAAGGCGCGGTTTGAAACGCGCTTTGGGCGGAAGCTGCCGACGACGCTCGACGATCCGGACTATCGCGCGTTCATGCGAGACTCCTCCAGCGAAGTAGCCGGGATGTTCGCGGAGCTGATTCATCGATTGCGGCCCGAGGCGGGGTTCTTCACGTACATCGACGAGCATACCGATGGGATCATGAGCGAGTCGAACACCGCCGTCGGACGGACGTTGCCGCTTTGGCCCTACTCGGCAAGCGACAACGTGAACCGCGCGCTCAATTCCGAGCCGGCGAAGATGAGCTTTAACCTGTGTATGAGCTTTGTCGACTACTCCTGGCGGTTCGTGACCGTGCCGCAGGCAGAAATCCGGCTGCGACTCCATCAGAATCTGGCGCACGGCGCTCCGCCGGCGCTGGTCGTGCTGGGCACCATGGACCAGGAGGATCGCCAATCGCTCCTCGCCGGAAGATCCATTTTTGCGTGGCACGAGAAGCACGCCGAGCTGTACGTCGGCCAACGCAGCGCGGCCCGTGTGCTGCTGCTGAGCGGAGATCAGCAACCCGCCTTTCGGGGGTTTTACCGCCTGCTGAGCGAGCAGCATATTCCCTTTGCCGTTTCATCGAACCTGAAATGGCTGGACGATCCCGCACGGGAGTTTGACCTGGTCATCGCGCCCAGTGGCGGTGCTGCGCCGGAATTGGATTGCTTCGTTCGACAAGGAGGGGCGTTGCTCGTCGCCGGCACAACCGTGCCGGCCGCGCCGCTGAGCGTGGGCAAAGTTATCGCTCGGCGCGGGCGCGTGCAGGCGACGTGGCGGGTTCGCGATCATGACGTCTTGCCATCATTGAAGGACACAAACCTGCTGCTGCTCGACGGCGAGTATGTCGAGATGGCGCAGTTGGACAAGCCGCTCTTGACGCTGATCCCGCCGGCGATGGGAAGTCCCCCGGAGAAGGTCTGGATGGACAAGGTCGAGACAAAAATCCCGGGCCTATTCCTGACTGGTCACGGCGCCGGTCGCGTTGCCTACATCCCCTGGGACGTCGGCGGGCTGTACTACAGACACAGCTCGCAGGGGCACGCGGGTTTGATGGCGGACGTGATTGATCACCTGCTCGCGCCGCGCGGTGGGCGACAGCTCCGCACGACCGCCCATCCTCTTCTGAAGATCACCGTCATGAAGCAGTCGTCGCGAAAACGCACGCAGGTACACTTCGTCAACCTGAGCGGGCATTCGAGCACGGCTTATTTCTCCCCGATCGAGATGCGCGACATCCGCGTCGAGCTGGCCGGAGACTTCGCAGCCGCAGAGGCGATTCGGTTGGACCAGAAGCTTTCCGTCGCTGCTCAGGGCAATGGCATGACCGTGTTTACGCTACCGCGGGTTGGCGAGTATGAGGTCGTCGTGTTGGAATGACTCACTTCACTTGATTGGTTGAGCTGCGAAAAGACTCGAACTCCGTAAGAGCCCATCTCAAAAGCACCTCCGAAATGGGCTCTCACCGCGCTCGCGTGCAAGAGTTCGGAAATGAGTCCTATGAGGGGAGGGTTTCGGACGGCGTGCCGTGTACTGGGCGCCGAGTGGCTGCGATCGCTGACGATCCATCACGGGCGGCACACGTTTATCAGTCATGCGCTCGCTGGCGGGCGGACGCTGGCCGAGGTGCGGGATGCGGCGGGGCACTCGAACCTGAGCATCACTAGCAGGTACTTGCACGTAGCCGTTGACGACCAAGACTGAGGTACGCTCTTCAGTTGATTCGATACTAAAGAGGTCTGTTTCACGCCCGCGCAGCAAGCCTGGCAGAAACTGCGTCGAGAGCCTCTGGTCGGACGGAAATTGCGTGTATGAGCGCGCCCCCGACATAATGCTAAGATGCTGGCCAGAATGAATCGGGATTGTTTCCTGCATGTCCAACTGAAAATGTCGTGTGAACCGCTCTCTCTCTCTCGGCCGTTTCAGCGCGAAACCTTTGAACTTGCCGTCGTGAGTCATTCGCTATGCGTCCCAAGGGATTTTGTCGCATCCAGGCGACGTTGGTTTGGCTTGGAACCGTCTTTTCGGCGATGGCCGCCGAGCCGGATGATAAGCGCTACGTCATTATCCACGCCGATGACGCCGGCATGTCACACTCCGTCAACCGCGCCACGATCGCGGCGATGGAGCAGGGAATCGTCTCGTCGGCCAGCATCATGGTGCCCTGCCCCTGGTTTAGGGAGATCGCTGGCTATGCCAAGGCGCATCCCAATAAGGACTTCGGCATTCACCTCACACTCAATAGCGAGTGGGACGATTATCGCTGGGGACCGGTGTTGGGCAAGGATCAAGTGCCTAGCCTCGTCGACCACGAGGGTTACCTTTGGGACGACGTGGCCCAGGTGGTCGCGAATGCCGCGACTGCAGAAGTCGAAGCGGAACTGCGCGCGCAAGTTCAGCGAGCGCTGGATTTCGGCGTGCCGCTGACGCATCTCGATACGCACATGGGCGCGGTCGTGAGCCGACCTGATCTGATTGAAGTCTACGTCAAACTCGGCCTGGCATTCGACCTGCCCGTTTTCTTCCTGCGGAGTCTTGATCGCGAGGTTCCTGACGAGGGAGTTCGTGCTCGTGGTCGGCAGTTACTTCACGAGCTTGATAAGCGCAAGCTGCCGGTCCTGGATTACATGTCGCAGCTCTATACGAGCGGCTCGTTCGAGGACAAGAAGACGCAATACTTGCAGGCCATCGCCAACGGCAAGCCAGGCATCCACTACCTGATCCTGCACTGCGGGTACGACGACGCTGAACTTCAGGCCATCACCTCCAGCAGTAAACTTCGAGATACCGACCGCCGCATCTTCACCGACCCTGACTTTATCGAAGCTGTAAAGAGGACCGGCGTCGAGATCGTCACCTGGACGCAGGTCTGCGAGATGAGTGACAAGGACATGTCGGAGAAATGAGCAGCAGCAACGGCCAAACCCGTGGCGTACCGCACGCGACGCCGGAGCCTCGGGAGCCGTGCGGCAGAGGTATGCAAGTTCAGAACTGAAGTTATCGCGCCGGCAGCGCGGCGGCCCCTGAAGCCGCAGGACCGCTTACAACCAGGGCTTGGAGGCAAAGAGATCCATGCCCAATCGTTGCGACAGGAATCGGGCCACCAGTCGACCTTTCACGCTATTGCCGGCGTTGTCGAGCGGCGGCGCGAACGTTCCCAAACCGCCTTTTCCTGGTGACACGGTGACGATACCCCCGCCGATGCCGCTCTTGCCGGGCAGCCCGATCTCGTAGAGCCAATCGCCGGAGGTCTCGTAGAGCCCTGCCGTGGCCATCACCGCGAGCGCATAGTGGCATGCTTCCCTTGAGACGACTCGCGTTTGGGTCATAGGATTCACGCCGCCATCGGCCAACGTGGCGCCCATCACTGCGAGGTCTTTGGCCGAGACGTTCAGGGAGCATTGCCTGGTGTAGAGATCGGTCGCTTCGGCGGGCTCCATGTCGATGCGGCGATAGGTTTGGAGAAGCCGGGCGATGGCCTGGTTTCGCGAGTTGGTTTCGCAAGCCGAGGCATAGACCTCGTCGTTGAGCGCGAGCGGGCGTCCGGCAAAACGTGACAATCCATCGTGGATCGCGTTCCACTTCTCATCGAACGCGCCGCCCGGCACGAAGGTTGTCGTGGCGATTGCTCCGGAATTCACCATCGGGTTCGTCCGGCCGTCGTCGCCGCGTTCGATGGCGGCGAGCGAATTGAACGCCAGTCCCGTGGCGTTGACGCCGATTTTGTCGCGGGCCACTTCCGCGCCCAGCGAGTCGCAAACAAGCGCAAACACGAACGGCTTCGAGACGCTCATGATCGAGAATTCGACGTCGGAGCTTCCCATCGCGACGATGTTGCCGTCGGTTCCCACGACGCAAATGCCGAACAGTTCCGGCGCGACGCGAGCCAAGGCTGGATACACTTGTGAATTCAGTCCGTCCCGGTTCGCTCGATAGGTCTCATAGGCCTCGACGACGAGCTCGCGAATTCGATTGGCCGGCGGCAAGCGGCCCGTGGAAACATAGGGCCCGCCGGATGGCTCACCGCCTTGTACACTGGGATCCATCGATTGCTCCGGAAGTGGTCAGGTCGCTGCCGAAGCGGAGGCGGACCGGCGACCCCGCGCCGCCTACCGCCTGGAGACCTGACGAACGGGCCCGGCGGCGTATCCGGGATTCCGTTGCAGCGCGTTTTCGGTCGCCTGGCGGCTATCTCGTCCGGGCACGACGACCCATAACGGCGGTCCTCCCTGTCCGGCGGCCGGATGGAGCGTGACTTCCCACAGCGACGTGAGTCCTGCTTCGACGGCCTGCAGTTGAAGCTGCATCAGCGCGATCTCGCGTTGCACCTGGTGATCGCGGCGGCGCGCCGCCGCCAGCGACTGCAGGAGAAAGGCGTGGTCCTGCTGCGCGTCATCGTCGTCGCCGCCGCTGGCCGCCAGCCATTCGTTCCAGCCGGGCTTGATGACCGCTAGGTCCTCGTCGGCGAACAGGAAGAACGGGACGCCGTATTCGTCGCCATTCTCAGTTTCCAGGATGACGCCGTCGACTTGGAACGACCGGGGTCGACCGCCTTGTCGCGCCGCCCAGTTCTGGAGCGACCGCCGATCGGCGCGCGGCAACTGGTCGAAGTGCGCCACAATGGCCGGAACCATTTGCTGATAGAATTCGGGCAGATTGTCAAGCGCGCGATCGTTGACGTAGATTCTGCGCCGTCGGCGTTGGATCGTTACGTCCCGACTCACATAGTCGACGAGTCGGCCAACGATTTTCGCGCCGTCGCGTAACGTCCACGTTTGCAGTCCGTCGGTCCACGCTTTCTCCGCCTCACGAGCTTCTGCGGACGCCAGGTACTCTCGATCCGATTCGGACAGTTTTTCGACGGGGAACGCGACCAATTCATGATCGGCGCGCTGCAAGACCACGGACCTCGCGTTGAATGCGACGAGTTCGGCTTCCAGCGTGTAATTGCCGGAGGCGTCGGTCCACACGCGCGCTTCGGCCGCAGACTCCGCCACGGCGCCCGCGGTCCCGATGGTCAGGACGGCGAGTACGAATGGGATTCGCAAACGTCTCATCGCGCCAGGTCCTTGGGTGTTTCACCAATTCGAGCAAAGCTCGATTTTAACATGAGGTTCGCGGGCCCAGTAAGAGTCTTCTTCAACTGTGCCCGCGGTTCGCGAGACTTCGCCATTCAGAGCCTGCAGGGACGCTGCTTGACCCTCTTTGGGCGATGCTTCCTAATGGCGGGATTCGGCATGGCCTTCGAACCACCGTTGCGGCGCCGCCATGAAGCGCATTCGAATACTGCATCGCACGGAGTATCACTATCGAGCGGCGGTGCGGCTCGGTCCGCATCAAGCAATGATGCGGCCGCGGGAAGGTCACGATCTGCATATCGAGAACTCACAGATCGACATCGAGCCGCTCGCCGCGGTGCGCTGGGTGCGGGACATCTACGGCAATTCGATCGCCGTCATCACGTTCAGCGAGCCGACGCAGAAGTTGAGCATCTCGAGCGACGTGACGGTGGCGCTCTACGATCGCCCCGTGGAATGCCTCATCGAACCGAGCGCGACGAACTATCCGTTTCAATATTCGGCGGACGACCAGGTCGAGATCATCCCGTACCGACTGCCCAGCTATCCGCACGACGGCCCCGCCGTGCAGCGGTGGCTGCTCGATCTTTACCGCCCCGGTCAGCTCATCGGAACTTGGGAGCTGCTCGGCAGGCTCAACACGCGCATCTTCGAGGCGTTCCAGTATCGCTACCGGCCGGAATATGGCGTTCAGCTTCCTTGCCAGACTCTGGCGCTGGGCAGCGGTTCTTGTCGCGACTACGCCGTGTTCATGATGGAAGCCGCGCGACACTGGGGCTTCGCTGCGCGCTTTGTGACGGGGTACATCCGGATGGCCGAGGGTCAGCACGGGGCGACTCATGCCTGGACCGAAATCTACCTTCCTGGCGCGGGATGGCGCGGCTACGATCCGACGAACAATAAGCTGGTCGGCGCCGAGCACGTCTCCGTCGCCGTGTCGCGGGAGCAGGAGAAGGCTTCGCCCTTGTCTGGCGCGTGGGAGGGCCC
Organism: Lacipirellulaceae bacterium; assembly: GCA_044867485.1. GTDB lineage: Bacteria > Planctomycetota > Planctomycetia > Pirellulales > Lacipirellulaceae > Lacipirellula. Next base: position 51,923 of record JBIOVA010000245.1, read on the forward strand.
CGCGGACGCCTTCGAGCGCCTCGACGTTTCCGTACAGGTCTTTTCGGTCTGAGCCGCAAACTCGACGAGGTCTTGGTTGTCACAAATTGGCAGCCTGTGCGGCGCCAGTTACAATCGCTGTGGAGTTCGTGGAGAAATCGCAACGAACTGGGATGGGCGGAACATTCGCCAGCAAGCCTGTTCGCAGCTTTCACGCACTATTGCACTCATGGCGCCGTCGGCCGCCGCCGGAGGCCGGTTCGTATTGCTCTCCTCAATTCCTGGCAGCCGGACGCTGCGTCTTGCTACCGTGCGCGACATGTTGTCGCGCCATCTGATCTGACTTTGAGATTCACATGACCAGATGCACGCGGGATCAAGCCCCTCGGCGGGAAATGTTGTTGCTTGTGGCTTCATTGAGTTGGCTTGGCAGCGGCTGCTCAAGACCGGCGCCGCCGACAACGGAATTGATTCGCCCCGTCAAGACGTTGGTCGTCTCCGTGGGCGAGGCGACTCAGCAGCGCATGTTTCCCGGCCGAGTGGAAGCATCAAGACGAGTGGAGCTCGCTTTTCAAGTCCCCGGCGTGCTGGTCACGCTGCCGGTCAAGGAAGGACAACGAGTCGCAAAAGGCGATCTGATCGCGCAGCTTCGTCAAGACGAATTCCAGGCCCGGCTCGATTCGCTGCAGGCAGACCTCGACCAGGCGCGCGCCACGCTGGCGGCGCTGCGCGCCGGCGAGCGACCCGAGGAACAATTGCGCCGCGAAGCGCAGGTGCGCCAGGCCGAAGCCCGGCTGGCGAACGCCCGAGCGGAATTCGACCGCGCCTCGCGGCTGATTCAGACGCGTACGATCTCGCGCGCCGAGTTCGACCAGATGGAAACGTCCTACCGCGTGGCCATCGAGGACCAGCAGTCGGCCGTCCAGATGGCGGAGCAGGCGACGATCGCCCGCGAGGAAGACATCATGGCAAAAGAGGCGGCGGTTCGCGGCCTGGAAGCCCGGCTGGTGGAGGCCAACCTCCAATTGCAGGACTCCACGCTGCTGGCGCCTTACGACGGCGTGATCGCCGGGCGGTTCGTCGAGGAAGGGCAGAATGTTCGCGCGAAGGAACCGATCGTCCGGTTTCAAGACGTCGACGAAATTGAGATCATCGTCGACGTCCCCGAGTCGGTCATGGTGGCGGACATTCAACGGGCCGACGTCGTGGAAATGCTCGCCAGTTTGAGCGGGGCGCCCGGGCTGCAGTTCCCGGTGCGCATCCGAGAGGTTGCCCAGGTGGCCGACCCGACGACGCAAACCTTTCAAGTGCGGACCGTCATGCAGGCCCCCGAGAACCTGCAAGCTCTGCCGGGGATGACGGCGACGATAACGGCAACCTACCGCCGCGCGGGCATTTTGGGACAACGGATGCTCGTGCCTGTCTCGGCGATTTCAAAGCGCGAGTCGGGCGAGCAGGTTGCGTGGGTCATCGACGCGGTTGGGGTGGTTGCGGCGCGGCCCGTTGAGACGGGCGCCATCGCCAGCGGGAGCATTGAGATCACCGACGGATTGGAGCCTGGCGAGCGAATCGCCGTGGCTGGCGTGACATTCCTGCGCGACGGCATGAAGGTCCGCGACCTGGGTGACGCGCTGGGAGGCGGTCAGCCATGAATCCCGGCGAGTTCTCGATCCGCTACAATCGCATCGTCTTCGTCGCCATGATCCTGCTGATTCTCGGCGGGTTCGCGGGCTTTCGTTCGATGGGTCGGCTCGAAGACCCGGAGTTCACGATCAAGGAGGCGCTGATCATCACCCCTTATCCCGGGGCCAGCGCCGAGGAGGTCGCCCAGGAAGTCACCAACCCGATTGAACGCGCCGTGCAACGGCTGGGGCAGCTCGAACGCGTCGAATCGGAGTCCACGCGCGGGATGTCGGTCGTGCGAGCCCGCATCATCGATCGGTACCACAAGGACGCGATCCCGCAGGTATGGGACGAGCTGCGGCGCAAGATCAATGACGTGCAGCGACAACTGCCGCCCGCGGTGCGCGGCGCCTCGATCGTGGTCGACGACTTTGGCGACGTGTTCGGCGTTTTTCTGGCGATTTCCGGCGACGGCTACTCGCCGGCGGAATTGCGTCGCTACGCGGAGTTCCTCCGCCGCGAGCTGTTGCTGGTCGACGACGTGAAGAGCGTCGAGCTCTTCGCCGCCCAGGAGGAGGCGGTGTTCCTCGAAATCTCGCGGCCGCGGCTGGCGCAGCTCGGCATCAGCGAGGAGCAGATTTACGCCAAGCTTCAGGAGCGGAATATCGCCGCCGACGGCGGACGCGTTCGCGTCGGCGACCAGCACGTTTCGCTCGATCCCACGGGGGCCTTCAGTTCGGCCGAGAGCATGCTTGAGCTGGTCATCGGTTCCGACCGAACTGGCCGCCAGCTCTTTCTTAAAGACGTGGCGACGCTGACCCGCGGCGATGAAGACCCGCCGCGACGGTTGCTGCGCTACGACGGCAAGCCGGCGATCGGCCTCGGCGTTTCGACGGTGCACGGCGGCAATGTCGTGGCGATGGGCGACGGCGTATTGCGCAAGCTCGACGAACTGCGGCAATACCAACCCCTCGGCATCGAGCTGGGCGAGATCAACTTTCAGCCCCAGGCCGTCAGTTCGGCCATCGACGAATTCATGTTCAACCTGGCCAAGGCTGTCACGATCGTCATCGTCGTGCTGGCGTTCGCCATGGGCCTACGGACCGCGCTTGTCATCGGGTCAGTGCTGTTTCTGACAATCATGGCGACGTTCCTCGTCATGTCGCTCAGGGGCGATCTCCTCATGGAGCGCGTCTCGTTGGGCGCGCTTATCATCGCTCTGTGCATGCTCACCGACAACGCGATCATCGTCATCGAGGCCTGCAAGGTCGGCATCGAACGCGGCGAAGACAAGCTCACGGTCATCCGCGAAGCGGTCGCGCAGAACCAATGGCCGCTCTTTGGCGCGACGGCCATCGGCATCATCGCATTCGCCGCGATTGGCGTGTCCGAGGACGCCAGCGGCGAAGTGGCCAACTCGCTGTTCTGGGTCATTTGCATTTCGTTGACCCTCAGTTGGTTGTCGTCGGTGACGGCGACGCCGCTGCTCAGCTACCTGGTCTTCAAGCCGAAGGCCAACGGCGACGCCAAGAGCGACGAACCGTACCAGGGCCTCGCCTTCCGCATCTATCGGTCGCTCCTCGAAGGGGCCCTGCGACATCGCTGGGCGGTGGCGATCGCGTGCGCGGCGGCTTTGGCCGCGGCGCTGTACGGCTTCACGCACGTCCGGCAGAGCTTTTTTCCGAACCCCGATCGGCCGCAGTTCATGGTGGACACGTTTCTGCCGGCCGGCACACACATCCGCGAAACCGAGGCGTTCGCCGCCGAATTGCAGGAGTACATTCAGAAACTGCCCGGCGTCACGCACGTCACATCGTTCATCGGCGGCGGGGGCTTGCGCTTCCTGCTGGTCTACAGCCCGGAACGCGAGAACAGCGCCTTCGTGCAATTGCTGATCGACGTTGACGACTGGCGGAAGATCGACGGGCTGATCGCCGAGGTCCAGCGGCATCTGGACGAGCAACAGCCCAACGCGAACTCGGTCGCCAAGAAATTCCTGCTCGGCCCTGGGCAGGGCGGTCGCGTCCAGGCGCGATTCAGCGGGCCCGATCCCGACGTGCTCCGCGAGATTGGCGATCGCGCGCTAAAGATTCTGGAGGACGATGGCAGCACCGTCTGCGTGCGCAGCGACTGGCGCGAGCGCGTGAAGGTCATTCGCCCCGAAATGCTTGACCTGCAGGCGCGCCGCAACGGCACTACCCGCGTTGAGGCGGCGCGGGCGCTGGAAACGAGCTTCGAAGGCCGCACGGTGGGCTTCTACCGCGAACCCGGCGGCGCCGGGACCGGCGTGTATCCGCAGGAAACGCGACTGCTGCCGATTGTGGCCCGTCCGCCGTTCGATGAGCGGCAGGACGTGCAGATTCTCAACAGCCTGCAGATTTGGAGTCCCGCGGCGGGCCGGATGATTCCGTTCAACCAGGTGACGGCTGGCGCCAAGGTCGTTTGGGAACTGCCGATCATCATGCGCCGCAATCGCTTCCCGACGCTCACCGTTCATGCCGACCCGCGGTTCGGGCTGCCCAGCGAGCTGTTCCGAAGAATGCGGTCGAAGATCGAAGCGATCGAACTTCCGGCGGGTTACTCACTGGAGTGGGGCGGCGAGTATGAGGATTCCAGCCGGGCGCGCGCCTCGCTGGCCCGGCCCATCCCTTACTTCGCGGCGATCATGGTGTTCATTTGCGTGTGCCTGTTCAATTCGATCCGCTCCACGGCGCTCATGTGGCTGATCATGCCACTGGCGCTCGTCGGCATCACGCTCGGGCTGCTGTTGACGGACATGCCGTTCACGTTCATGGCGCTGTTGGGCGTGCTCGCGCTAGGCGGCGAGTTGATCAAGATGCAAATCGTCGTCCTGAGCAAGATCCTCAGCAAGATCGACGCTGGGAAGCCGCCTTACCAGGCGATCCTCGACGGCGGCTCCGCCAAGATGCGGCCCGTGTGCATGGTGGTGCTCACGACGGTCCTGGGTATGATCCCGCTGCTCAAGGATCCGTTCTTCGGCGCGATGGCCGTGTGCATCATGTTCGGCCTGTCGGCGGCCGCGATCCTGTCGCTGATCGTGACGCCCGTATTTTACGCGATGTTCTACAATGTGCAGCCGACGGCGGCCGATCCGGCGGGCGAGTAGCAGTCCGTCGGACGGCTACCATGTACTGCGCCACGGATGCCAGTCGTTCAGGGGGTTCCAAAAGATCGGCTCGCCCCAGGGGCCGATTCGATATATTGGCGGCCCGGAGATGGCTCGTCGCGGCGCGCGCTGCGGCGCGTAAGGGCTGCGATACGACGGTTCGATGAACGTGGCCGCCGTGCGCGGCTGGGCCAGCGTTTCGCGTCGCGCCGCTTGCACGTCGCGCGCCGTCTGCACCTGGCTCTCGCGGCTTCGATCGAACGCCGTCTGAGCCTGCTGCCGCGACGCCCGACGCCGTTGGAACCGCTGCAGCTCGTCGCGGATTTGGCTGGCGGTCATGTTCGCCACGTCGGGCAGCGGTCCGCCGAACTGAGATTCCGGGTTTCTGGCAACGGCCAGAATCTGCGCAATCCACTGCCGGGCATCGTCCGCATCCGGGCTCATCAGGACCGCCAGGCGATCTTCCATTTCGCCCAAGAACGACGTCAACTCGTCCGGCGCCATGCTGGCCACGCGGTCGGCGATCTCCGCTCGCAGCGCCGAGACCTCTGCGGGACTGTAAATCCGCTGGATCGAGAGCCATTCGTTGAAATCTCGCTGGGTCTCGCGCCACCGATCGCTACCGAGGATCGTCTGGCGTTCCGCCTCGCGAGATTCGCCTCCTTGGGCCGTGGGTCCTTGGGGCGGCGCCTCCTGTGCGGGCGCTGCCACGCCGCCAACGAGGAGGAACGCGAGTGCAATCGTCAGGGTGCGTCCAGAATCAAGGGCCATCGTCCGCCTCCCAGGTCTTGCTGCGCGTGGTCGCTCGGAGCGCCACGCGGATGAATCGCAAACCAGTTCCGCTACTGATCGCCTGCGGCACGCCGGAACTCGAAGCGCTGTGCCGGAAGTTTCCCGCCTGCCGGATTCGCTTCCGGCGAGTCCCATTCGCTCGCAACTTCCAAGAGGAACTTCTCGGCCTCGCCGGGAGAATAGCTGGCGGTCGTCTTTGACTTCTTGCCGTCCGCCGTGACGTGCGTGGACTCGACGAGCCAACGATTGCCGTCGCGACGCCAGCGTCCCTCGCCCATGCTGCCTTGCGAATCGAAGATCCAAGACTTGATCTGCCTGGAGACAGGATCCCAGCCGATCCGCTGCGTACCGCCCACGGCCTCGCGACCTTGGCCGTAAATTAAGAACTCGCCGACAAGGAAATTTCCGCCGTCGGTCCATTGCCACGACGTCAGAATGGCGGCGGCGCCCGTGGCGCCCGTCCATTCGCCAACCAGCCAATCGAGGGGTCTCAATTTTGGATGACCAGGCGGCGCTGCGGAGGCCGATTCGCGTAGGCTGTCGAGCAACCACTTCCCGTCGCGCTTGACCCAGATGGCTGCGAACCGGCCGGTGAGTTCGCTGCCGACTTCGGAGTTGAAGTAACCCGACGCGCCGTCTTCGATGGCTACATCCGGAGCTATGAATCGCAGCGTGCTTTCCCCTGGGTCCGCCTCCGCAGGTTCCGCTTCCGCGGGTTCCGTCGCCGACTCGCCTATCGGCGCAATCTGGTTGATCAGTTCATGGGCCTTGAATGATTGCCCCGTGGCATCGACGTAATCGCCGTCCGCGGTCCACGTCGCGCGGAGTTTGTCCGCATCGCCGCTGCGCATCGCCACCAGGTAGTCTTGCGCGGCCGAGCGAATAGCTTGTGAATCGGCGTCGTCGGGCGCGTCCTCCGCCGCGCGACACGCGGCTATGCCACCACAGACTGCCGTAAGCAGACAGGTTAACCTGAGAATCTCGTAAGGCCGTTGCATGGTTGGTCCCCGCTTAGCGACGCGACCGAACCCAAGAGAGAGTTCGACGGACCTGAGGGCCCTGCTCGCAACACTCAATTTAAGCTGGCTGACCAAGCAATTTCAACAAAACTCGGCTGAGCGTGAGTTTAGTGCGGAGTTTGCGCTTGATGTGGACGCATTTCCTCCGCGACGATGGCTGATTGCCGACCAATTCGGAGAATGCTCCGGGCGTCGGGGCCGGATCGAGTTGAGTCGTTGGCTCCGACGACGTCGAGAGGTCTCAATCTCGTCAAAAGCAGGTACATTATCCTCCATGCGGCCGCGCTCGATGGAGAGGGCCGTCGTCCCACGCTGATCCCACGCTTGATCAATGATTCAGCAGACGCATTCGCCGCCGTCGCGTCTCAAGAAGCTGCTGGACTTCGTGGAGCGGGCCGGCAACAAAGTCCCCCATCCGGGCGTGCTCTTCTTGCTATTGATTCTCTTTGTCGTAGTCCTTTCCCACATCTTATGGTTATTGGGTACGAGCGCCTCGTACCAAAGAATTAACCCGCAGACGCACGAGACGGAGACCGTCAGCACCGCCGTTCAGAGTTTGCTCTCGGCGGATGGGATTCGTTTTATCTTTACCTCGGTCGTGCCGAACTTCATCAACTTCGGCCCTGTAGGGATCATACTCGTGGCGATGATCGGCGTGGGCCTGGCCGAACGCGCGGGATTAATTCAGGCGCTCATCCGCAAGATTGTGGTCGTAGCGCCGCGTGGGGCGATGACCGCCATCATCGTGACTCTCGGCGTCGTGTCGAGCATTGCCTCGGACGCGGGTTACTTGGTTTTGATCCCGCTGGGCGCTTCGGCTTTCTTCAGTCTGGGACGGCACCCTCTGGCCGGTCTGGCCGCGGCGTTTGCCGGAGTCGCCGCCGCATTCGGCGCCAATTTTCTGGTCAAGCCGATCGACGGCATCCTGGCGGAGATGACCACCGACGCGATTCACATCGTCGATCCCGCCCAATCGATCGAGCTGACGGCAAACTTCTACTTCGGCGTCGCGTCCAGTCTGGTGCTCATCGTGGTTTGCACGCTGGTCACTACATTGATTGTCGAGCCTCGACTCGGCGAGTATCGCGGCGATTCGCAGCTGGCCGAGCCCGAGAGGGTGTCGGCCGAGCAGTCGCGAGGGCTGAGATTCGCGATGTTCGCCCTCTCGGGCTTTGTTTTGCTAATCACTCTCATCACGGCGCCTGCGGGTGCGCCGTTACGGAATCCGGAGACGGGAGAACTCATTGGCGGGTCGCCGTTCATGGATAGTCTCGTGTTCCTCATCATGCTCGCCTTCTTGACGACGGGGTTAGCATACGGTTTTGGCGCCCGGACGCTCAAAAGCTCGCAGGACGCCATCGACGCCATTACCAAGACGCTTTCCGACCTCGGCGAGCTGATGTTCTTGTTTTTCGTCATTAGCCAGTTTGTCGCCTATTTCAACTTCAGCAACATGGGCACGATTCTGGCTGTCACGCTGGCCGACTCGCTCAAGGACGCGAATCTGAACAGCGTGACGTTGCTCCTGGCGTTCCTCGTCATTGGGTTGCTCATGAGCATCCCCGTGCCAAATATCTTGCCGAAGTGGGCCATTCTTGCGCCGGTTTTTGTGCCGTTGTTTCTGAAACTGGGCGTCGCGCCCGACGTGGTGCTGGCAGCCTATCGCGTCAGCGATTCGCCGCCCAACGTCGTCAACCCGCTGCTGCCCCACTTTGCCCTCGTGGTAGGCTTTGCTCAGCGGTGGCAGAAGGACGCCGGCGTCGGCACCGTTGTGGCAATGATGTTGCCCTACGCGGCGGCAACCCTCATCGCATGGGCGATGTTGTTCTTCGCCTGGTACTTGCTTGACCTGCCGTTTGGACCGGGTTAACCAACTGCGCCCAGCGCCGCGAGAGGCGCCAGTTTTGAATTCGACGAGCGGCGGCGGCGGTTGATGGGGCTGTGGAGCATTCTCCGGAACATGACTGCCGACTCCGCCAAGATCGACGTGGACGCGTCAATCGCGTCTAGGAGCGCTCATGGGCGCGGCGCTCTACAAGTGGGACACCGAGTGGATGGGGTGGCGGCAGTTGCAGATCCGCCGGGCGGGTTCCTACCTGCGACTCAATAGAAAGCGTTGAGTACACTGAGGGCGTTCCGATGATGATCCAGTGGGAGATGCCCTATGTCCGCTGTTGAAAATGGTCGCCGCGGCGCCGAGCGGGCGATGCAGACGTTTTTGACCGGGGTCATCGGGATTCTCCCGCTCGCGCTGACCCTGGCAGTATTGGCATGGCTTGTGAAATTCCTGCACGATCTGGCGGGCCCGAGCAGCCTCTGCGGCAGAGTGATGAGATCCGTCGGGATGTCGGTCGTGGCGTGCGACATGACCGCTTACGTGATCGGGTTAATCGGCGCGCTGCTGTCGATCTATGGCCTGGGTGTGCTAGTCGAGAATGGCATTGGCCGCCGCTGGAGCCGTGCGATGGACGATGCGCTGCTGCACGTTCCTGTCCTGGGAACCGTGTACGACGCGTCGAAGCAGATGACTAGCCTCTTTGACCGCAAGCAGGATTCGAAGCATAGCATGACGCCCGTCATGTGCTTTCTCGGCGACCATCGCGGCGTCGCCACCCCGGCCCTCATGCCAACGCCGGAGCTTGTGCGGCTGGACGGCAACGAGTATCACGTCGTCATGATTCCGACGGCGCCGGTGCCCTTCGGCGGAGCCTTACTGTGCGTCAAAGCGGAGTGGGTGACGCCAGCCAACTGCGGCTTCGACGAGCTGGTCGGAATTTACATGTCGATGGGCGTCACCGCGCCGCGCTGCCTGGGGAGCAATGGTCCTGGGGAGATCGGCGCAACGGGCCGAGACCCGGCGCCGAGAGGCAGTTCGTGAGCTTGTCGTTGCTTGAAGAACGCGAAAGGACGGGGCCGACGATGGAAGAAAATCATGTGCAACGAATCGCCCGGGCCTTTTCCAGGTTGGGGTGGACGGGCTTTTGGATTCAGACGGCGCTGGCCATCCTGCCGACGGCGATGATCGCCTACGCCCTCTTGGGCAAGATGACTGGCTCTCGCGTCGCGTTGGGATTCCTCGACTATCTCGCTTTGTTCGGACTGGCCATCTTGGCTTTTACCACGTTCTGGTCCTATCGCTACACACGCCTGGCGCCACGGATTGCCGACCCCGACCGGCGACCTACCTGGAGTCGCGTCGTCCGCACGCTGTGGGTCGGACTTTGGGCCGGTTGCGCCGGCATCGCCGTCTCGCTGCTGCTGATGGTCGTCGAGGTCGTGCGGTTGCTGATACTGTTCCTGAAGGCCCCGCAGGGAGGCGTCCCGGTCATGAGGACCGAGATCGACAGCCGCACCGCCTGGGTGTCCGCGATCGACGTGGTGACCCTGCTGGCCGAACTTTGCACGCTCGTCGGAGAGCTTGTGATTCTGGGGTTGACGCTGTGGCTGCTGTTTGCCGTGACACGGCACGGCGGTCTGCATGAGGCAACAAGCGAGCCTGCCGACGAGTCCGCGTTGAACTCGTGAAGCTTGTGGAGCGATGGCCAAAGCGGCGATTCGCGGCGCAGGAAATCGCTCCCGAGAAGCACCCGCTCAGGCCAAGAATTCCACCGTCGCCGTTTCCAGGTTATAGATGGCTCCGGCAAAGGTGAGATTGCTGGCGGACTCGAGTTCGCGAAGCACGGCGCTGTTCTCGCGAATGTAAGCTTTCGTCAATTCAACGCTCGTTCGCGCAACCGCGTCCACGAACGACGAGTTTTTTGACGTCCGTTCGCCCGGAAAATCCGTCGCTTCCACCGCCGGACGAATCTTGGCGAGCAATCCCGTGAGGTGGCCCAACTCGACATTGTCGATGGCTCCCATGATCGCGCCGCAGGCCGTGTGGCCCATGACCAAGACGACCTTGGCGCCCGCGACCTTGCAGGCAAACTCCATGCTGCCGAGGATATCCTCGTTGGCGATGCTGCCCGCCACGCGAGCGTTAAAGACGTCGCCGATGCCGAGATCCATGATGACCTCTGCCGGCGCCCGTGAATCGATGCAGCTGAGGACCACCGCTGCGGGGAACTGCCCCGCAGCCGCGGCTCGTTGTTCCGCGAGGTAATTGCGCGTACCGCCTGCGCCTGAACGAAATCGCTCGTTGCCCCTTTTCATCAGGGCAACGATCTCCTCGGGCGTCAACTTGTCGCGCTGCTCTCTCGTAAGCGAGTCGGCGTACGCCAACCCCTGGCTCAGGTTGCACGCGACCAACCCGGAGCTGGCTGCCGCGGCGACGCCTAGCACGCCGCGGCGACTGAAACGAATCCTTGACGGCGCGCTCTCGTCTTCGATATCCATCACGGGCTCCTTAGTCCAGGCTTCCCAACGTGGCGTTTCGACCGAGTCATTCTTCGTCCGGCGTGAGCTTCTCGCCGGCGCCTTCGACGATCACCTTGGCCTCGCCCAAGGTCAGCACGTCGTCTTGCATGGCGATTGTCCATGCTGGTTGCAAATCCTGGTTCGCGTCCACCAACGCCTTCGTCCGGCTCTGCAGCGCAGCGCTGGCGGATTTGACGTAGAGATATTTCCAAAATGGCCAAGCCCCGAACGAAACCATTGCCAAGAGCGCAAGAACAATGCCAATCTGCTTTGTTCGACGATTCACGTACATTCACTCCGTAAAAGTTGCGACCCCTGAATCAGCTATGTTTCATGCGTCGCCAGCACCACCGCCAGCCGGCAACCATTGGCGAACTCCGGCAAGTCGACATATTCCTTGACGGTGTGAATTTCGTATTGGCCGGCCCCAATGGTCACGGTCGGCACACCGTGCTTGTCCAACCAATTGGCGTCGAGGCCGCCGTTGGAGAACAGCGTTGTTGCCTTCAGGCCGAGGGATTCGGCGGCCCGCTTTGCGTGTTGCACCGCGGGCGAGTCGTCCGCCAGCGTGAATGAGGGGTACGAGGGTTTGCTCTCAAACTTAACTTCCGCAGTCGCCCCGTCGGCATCTTTGACCTCGGCTTGCGCCTTGGCGAACGCCTCGCGGTACGCCTGACAAATAGCCGTGGCGAATGACGCTGAGGGGCTTCGCGCCTCGCCTTTGATTTGGACGTAGTCGGTGACCACGTTCGTGGCGTCGCCCGCCGGCTTCCCGTCCTTGCCGCCAAAAATGCCGACGTTGCTTGTGCCGTTGCCGTCAGGCTTCACGACCTTGCCGAACCAGCCGCCACGGTGGGCTTCGGAGAGCGCCACCGACGCGACCAATGTTGCGGAGATACCCTTGTCGGGGGCCACGCCCGCGTGCGCCGCTTTGCCCTTGATCTCGACATCCCAATTCTCCTGTCCGACGGCGCCCGTGATCAAATCGGCGGCCAGCTTGCTGTCCACATTGAAGCACATCGTGGCCCCGCCCAAGTCGGCTGGGTTTAGTTCGCGCGCGCCGTGAAGCCCGCTTTCCTCGCGTACCGTGAACAGCAGCGTAATTGGCGGATGGGGCAGTTTGTGTTTCAGCAGCGTCTCGACCAGCGCCACCAGCACGGCGCAGCCGGTGCGATTGTCGCCCCCCAAGGCCGTCGTACCGTCAGAAACGATCCGGTCGCCCTCGCGTTTCGGCTTGGCGCCGGCGCACAACGGCACGGTGTCGAGATGCGTGGCGAACAGTAGCCGCGGCCCCGGCCGCGTGCCCGGCAGCGTGACGATGAGATTGCCCGTCTCCGTTGGCAACGGGATGCGCTTGTGTACGTCGTCGAAGCGAATCGCCGATTCCGGCACGCCGACGGCTTTCAATTCGTCAATCACAGCCGCCGCGATCGCCGCCTCCTGCCCCGTGACTCCTTCGACCTCCAGAAACCGCATCAGATGCTGCTCAGCGGCTCTGACGTCCAACGGAATGGAGTTGTTGCTCATGTTGCACTCGCTTTCTGTGTCTATGTGGCGTGAACGGACGCTTTGCGTCAACGCGATGACTCCCGATCACTTTCGCCGCGAAGCGCAGTCTGCGTTCCGGCGCTGACCCCATATTCCTGTCGTTACAGCCCCCAGGGAAGTCCCATCACTTGCCACGCGATGAAGAGCAGAGTCCAAACAAGGTACATCCACACAACGTAGGGCAGCATCAGGGCGACGATCGTCCCGACGCCTGCGTTCTTGTCGTACTTCTGCGCAAACGTCACCACCAGGGCGAAATAGGCGTTCAGCGGCGTGATCGAGTTCATTGGCGAATCGGCGACCCGATACGCCGCCAACACGGCCTCGGGATTGACGCCCAGTTTCACCAACAGCGGCACAAAGATCGGTGCGAAGATGGCCCATTTGGCAATGGCTCCGGTGATGAACAAATCGATGATCGCGACGACCACAATAAAGCCTATGAGCAACCACAGAGGCCCAATATTCGCGTTCCGAAGTACGTCGGCCAACTTCATGGCCGTGATCGTTCCCAGGTTGCTGTAGTTGAAGTACGCCACGAACTGGCTGATGACGAACAGCAAGAGCAACAGGCTGCCCAGGCTCGACAGCGCTTTCTCCATGGCCTTGATGACGTCCGTCAGGCTTTTCATGGTCTTTGCGCCGATGCCATAAGCCGTTCCGGTCACCAAGAACAACGCCATAATGACGGCGATCAAGCCGTTCATGAACGGAGAATCGCCGACGAGCGCCCCGGTCTCAGGATTGCGTAAGGGCGCGCCCGCGGGCAGCGTCAGCGCGCCAAGACCGGCTAGCACTGCGACAAGTCCAAGGAATGCGAACTTCAGCCCGCGCGACTCATCGTCGGAGAGTCCGCCGCCCACTTCGACCGGTTTCTCGCCCTTGAAGGAGCCCAGACGCGGCTCAATCATTCGCTCGGTGACAAACGTCACCAAGACCGTTAGCATCAGGACGGACGCGATAGAAAACCAGAGATTGGCCGTCAGGCCGATTGAGACGTCCGGGTCGACGAGATGGATGGCGTCGTTCGTGAACTCGGTGAGGATGGCGTCGAGCGGCTTGATCAACATATTGACGGTGAATGCGCCGGCCACCGCAGCAAAGCCCGTAGCCAGTCCGGCCAGGGGATGCCGTCCGACGCTGAGAAAGGCAGAACCTGCCAGTGGAATCAAGACCAGATAGCCGGCGTCGGCCGCGATGCTCGACAGAATGCCCACGAACACCAGGATGTAACAGAGCGCCCAGCGCGGCGAAACGATCACCAACTTTCGAATCAGGACGTTGACCAGCCCAGCTTCCTCTGCCACGCCGACGCCAATCATGGCCACGATGATGAGACCGACTGCCGTGAAGCTCATGAAACTGGGAATGAGCGACGCGTACATAAAGCGGATGCCGTCCGTCGTCAACAGACTGTTGACGGAAATCGTCACGTCTTCGACGTTGTGAGCATCGAAGAGCGCTTGCTGCGTCGGGTATTCGTAGTCCCAGTTGGGGACGGCACCTTCGGCCTCCGCGATCGCAGCGCCGTCCGGCTCGATCACTTGCGCGGTGACGCTGGTTCCCATAAGATGCAAAACGTGGGAAAGCACTAGTACCAAGAGGATGAGAATCGCGAAAATTACCGCGGGGTGCGGAACCTTATTCCCGACGCGTTCCACCACATCCAAGACCTTCTGCATGAAGGACTTCCCGGGTTCGTTCGGCTGGCTCATTTCTTCGGATCCTCGCAAAGACAAGTCGGTAACCGCCAAATATATCAAAGTGGCAGCAGCCAAGGGACAAGAATTACGCTCACTGCCAAGACGACGAAACTGAACGGGACGCCGACCCGCACAAAGTCACCGAACGTGTAGTTGCCTGGCGTCACGACAAGTGTGTTGACCGGCGACGATACAGGCGTCATGAAAGCCGTTGATGCCGCCAGCGCAACGATCATCGCAAAGGGATAGGGCGAAGCGTTCAAGTCGTCCGCCACGGCGAGCGCCACCGGCGCCATGAGCACTGCCGTTGCGGTATTGGAAATGAACATCCCAAGCACTGCCGTGATGGAGAACAGCGTCGCCAGCACCACGCGCCCGCCCGCGCCGCCCACCAGAGTCATCAGGCCGTCGGCCGCCATATCGACCCCGCCGGTTCGCTCCAATGCGATCGAGAACGGCAGCATGCCGACGATGAGCACGATCGTTTTCCAGTCGATCGAACGATAGGCGCTGTTGATGTCAACGACGCCAAGGGCGCCCATCAGCAGGCAGCCGATCAGGGCCGCTTGCACATTCGGGATGACTCCCCACACCATCAACCCAACCACAAGCAGGAGGCAAAACACGGCGTGCGGCGCTTTGCCCGCAACCGGCAGCACATCGTGGAGCTCAACCGGGAAATTGAACGGGACAAGATCGCGTTTGTCGGCCTGCAAGGTCCGGATTGCCTTCCACGGGCCGATCAGAAGCAGCGTATCGCCGACCTCGAACCGTTCGTCTTGCAAGTTGCCTTCCAATGCGGCCGCGTCGCGCCGCAGGCCGATGGCGGTCAATCCGCATCGAGTGCGTAGATCGGCTTCGGCGATTGATTTGCCGATCAGGTCGGACAATGCCGGGACGATCGCCTCCGCCATGCCAATGTCCTGCGACAGGTCGGTAAAGTAGGCCCCGCTGAGCGGCAGCGCCTCGAGCGCATACTGCCGCTGCAGCGCCGCCACGTCGACGCTGGCGTCGAACACATCGACGAACAGGATGTCGCCGTCCAGCAGCTCGGTGCTCGCCACCGGCTGCACAAGCTTGCCATGTCGTTCGATGGCCACGAGATATGCGCCCGTAGAATTCCGCAGCCGCGCCTCGGCGAGCGTTTTGCCGACGAGGGGCGACGCGGGCGTCACGCGAACTCGGTGCTCGCGCGTTGTCAATCGATATTCCTCCACCCAGTCGCGCAAGCTGGGACGTTGCGGCCCCTTGACTTCCACGCCGCCGCGCGACGTCAGCCAGCGGCGGGCGAAAATCATGTACGCGATCCCCAGCGCCAGGATCGGCAAGCCGAAGGGCGTGAAGCTGAAGAACGCGAAACCCTCTTCACCGTGGCGAACGAGCTCGCTGTTGACGACCAAATTGGGCGCCGTGGCGACCAGCGTCGTCATGCCGCTGATGAGTGCGGCAAAGCTCAACGGCATCATCAGTCCGCTGGGCGGGACGCCTGTGCTCTGAGCAATTCGCAGCGCCACGGGAATAAAGATCGCCGTGACGGCCGTGGAGCTCATCATCGAACCCAATCCGCAGACGACAAGCATCAGCAGAACAAGGAGCCGCACTTCGCTGCTGCCGGCCTTCGCCGCGAGCCAGTCGCCCAGTCGCCGCGCGACCCCGGTGCGGACCAGGCCGTCGCCAACGACAAACAACGCCGCAATCAAGACGATGTTCGGATCGCTGAAGCCGGCGAGCGCTTCGCTCATAGTAACCGTGCCGGTCAAGGGCAGCGCGATTAGCATGATCAACGCCACGGCGTCGAGGCGCGGCTTGTTGATCGCGAACATTGCGATCGCAGCGCCGAGCAACAAGAGGACTCTTGCCAGGTCGGTGCTCATGGATCTCCCACAGGTGGAGAACGCCGCCCCGTTGACCAGCGACTCAGCTCTGGCGATCTCGTGTCGCGCGGGTGACCGCCGTGAGACGTCGTCCAATACGCCCGAACGATAAGAACGGCGCGACGATCAGGAAGCGTTCTAGTTATAGCTTTCGCTCGGACGGATTGCACCCGCCGGAGTTTGGATTTCAGCGTCGCATTCGAGAACGCGTTGCTTCCGCGCCGGCGGAGTCCGCAAGAATGACGCTTGACCGTCGTTAAAAGTTGTACTGGGCGAGACCGTGAAGCCGTTGGGCCTCGGCACTCTGGCCGTCGACGTTCTCGCGTTCGCCGCGGATGTACTCGATCCCAAACGACAATCGGGGTTTGGGAATCCACCACAAGCTGCCTGCCATGTAGCGGCCCGCGTCATAATTGGTCGCCGGAACGCCAGCGATGTTGTCGGCGTGGGCCTCCGAATACGTGAAGTTCGTCAGCCAGCGCTCGTTGAACCAGTGCTCGTAGCTCGCGTTCCATCCCGTCGCGTCAACGAGTTCGAACTCGCCAGTGATTGGATCCACTTGCGCGTCAAGGCCCTGACCGACCAAGTCGTTGACATACCGCGCGATCCCAGGGCCCCAGGTGCACTGAAGCAAGATGCGGCTCCGCGTCAGGCCAGTGGGGCATTCGTCGTGCACCGGGTCGCCGCCCAGCAGGATCGCCCACGGATGGAACACCGCGCTGCCGCTGACGCCCACCCCATTGAGCCGACTCACGTTCCCTCCCGTTGGCCGGTAGCCAATCGAACGCACAAGGCTCGCAATCTGCAGGTGGCCGCGATCTCTCTCGTAACGCAGATGCGTTGCCATGTCGGGGATATCCTGGACGGCGGCGCCGAGTCCGTTGGTAGTGATATCAGAGAACGGCCGCTCGACGCTCGTCGCCCAATACAGATGGTCAGTCACGGGGAGCGTCATCCGAGCCGACGGTTGACGTTGGTTGATCCAACCGTTGGGCCCCTGGAAGTCGACGAGGCTTGGCCAGTTGCTGCCGTCCATGAACACCGTATTCTGCTGGCCGAACCGAAAATAGCCAAAATCGAAGAACGCATGCCGCAGTCGGAAGGGGTTGCCGCCGCCCCCAGCCGCCTGGGGCGGCCCGTTAAAGAAGTCCCCTTCAATGAACGTGTGGATGTTCCAATCGCAAAAGTCGGTCGGAGTCCACGATTCCACCGCGAACCGGCTGATGCGACCGCTCATGTTGAAGTTTTGCCCGACCCCCTGTGGGACCGGAATCGTGTTGGGGACGAAGGAGTCCGTGCTGCCGATCGGATCAAAGTCGAACAACGCGGCGAGCCGAACAAATCCCCGAAATCGGAACGAGGTGTTCGTCCCTGGCACGAGATACGAGCCGGGATACAATCCACGTGTGACGAACTCGTCTCGCTCCTCCGCCGTGACCCGAACCGGAGGCGGAAGCGGCGCAAATTCCCGCACTCCCGGAGCGTCCTGATAGTCCCGCGGCTCATAGCCAGGCGGCGCGTAGTCGGCCAGCGGCCGCGCGCTAATTCCAGGTTCATCGAAGTAGTCCGCATCGTAGAAGTAGTCGGGCAAGAAGGTCGTGGACTCGTCGTACGGCGAGTCGTAGTCCGGCGCCCCAGGAACGTCTTCCGCATCGGTCGGAAGGTAGCCGTCTGGCAATTCTTCGAAGCTCGGCGGCTGCAGAGCGAGGCTCAAAGTGATCGGCGTCAATGGATCGTCTACGTCGGCGGTCGCCGGAGTCGAAGCGCCGGTAGGAGGCACAAGGGACGAACTCGCCTCGATCGCCGAGATGACGGATGCGGTCGGCGGCGCTGTTTGCGGCGGCAAGGCCGACGGCCAACCGTTCTGGGCAACGGCCCGGCCCGCGCCCGCGAGCCCCGGCACGGTTGCGACAAGGCATGCAGCGAGAAGTGGGGCTGAGGCGATCTTCAAGCCGAGTCCCACAGGCCGCCTCCTGATTGTTCAGGAATATTCCTAGTCTCTCTCCCGTGAGGGGGGATCGACGTAAGTCGAGGGAGGCCGCTCATCCGTTGTAATCGTTAATATCGGCAAGCACGACAAAATTGTTGAAGCATCATTCGGCGGTGCTTGCATCTGAGGTGGACCCCAATTGTTGGACAGATTCTGGGGTTGATTAAGGTTGGGGAGCAGCCTGCGAGACCCCTCAAAGGTCTCGCGCGGCTGCCTGCGTTAGCTCACTCGTTGGGTTCTGTTTGATTTTCCATTTTGACAGCGGCGAAAACTCTTCGAGGTTCTTCGTCGCCGCCAAGGCGCCGCCCTCAGTCCGCTTGCCGGTAGACGTCCGCCGGCGTGCGGTACGCCAGTGCTTGATGCGGCCGCTCGTACGAGTAAAAGCGGAAGTACGATCGCAAGCGTTCTTCCGCCTCCCAGCCGTCGGCGTAGTCGCGCAGATACACCTCCTAATACTTCACGCTCCGCCACAGCCGCTCGACGAACACGTTGTCGAGGGCTCGTCCCCGGCCGTCCATGCTGACGGCGATCCCGCGACGCTCCAGCCGCGATGCGAACGCCGCGGCCGTGAACTGGCTCCCTTGGTCGCTGTTGAAGATCTCCGGTCGGGCGATGCTCAAGGCCTCTTCCAGCGCCTCCAGGCAGAAGCTCCCGGTGAGCGTGTTGGACAGCCGCCACGCCAGCACGTGCCGACTGAACCAATCCATGATCGCCACGAGGTACAGAAACCCGTGCCGCAGCGGTACGTAGGTGATGTCCGTGCCCCACACGTGGTCGGGCCGCAGGACCGCGAGATTCCGCAGTAAATACGGGTAAATCGTGCGCGGCCCCGGGCCAGGTCGTCCGCCGACGCGGGTCAATCGCTGCCAATCTCATGAGCCGCATCAACCGCTGCACCCGCTTGCGATTGGCGCCTCAGACGACCGCCATTCTTCGGCTGCCGTAGAAGGGCGTCGCCAAGTACTGCTCGTCGATCCGTCGCATCAGCGCCAGATTCTCGGCGCTCTCGCCCACGGGGCGGTAGTACCGCGTCGACCGCGGCAGTCCCAGCAGCGCGCACTGCCGGGCGACGCTCAACTGCGGATGGTTCGGTTCGATCCATCGCTTGCGCTCCTCAGCCGAGTTGGGCCGATTTTTTTTTCAGCCACTCGACTTCCATCTTCAAGCGGCCGATCTGCTCGTAGAGTTCCTGCTCGTCCGCCGCCGACTCGTCGGGCCGCTTCCCGCGGCGGTCCTCGAACAGCTCGGCCGCACCGGCCAAGAGTTGCTTCTTCCAGGCCGTCACCTGCCCGGCGTGAACCTCAAATTCGGCCGCCAACTGGGCCGTCGTCTTGTCCCCGCGGCACGCCGCAAGGGCCACCTTGGCTTTCAACGCCGCACCAAAACTCCGCCGCTTCCTCGACACCGATCGGACCTCCTGAAAGGCAAACCCAGCGTGGGTTTTTCTACCTTATCAAGCGGTCCAGGTTTTGGGGTCCACCTCATGACGCTCCAGCGGGGGACCGCTTCAATAACCAAACGTAGATCGCATCGGCGTCGGCCTCGGCACGACTCAAAACGCGAATGCGTCTGGTCATGGCTGGAGGGGCAAACCGTGCCGCGCTTGAAAGTCCCGGGAGAAGTCCGCAAGCGGCTTGCCCGGTTCACCGCCCGCCATTTCGTCAAGAGCTTGTCGAACAGCCGCGACGTCCGCTTCGAGGATTTCGGACGCCGGATATGCAAGTCGCCACTCGTCGAGTACTTCTTCCGGGGACAGTCCGTTGTCGCCCGCGGTGAGTCGTCGACCGAGAAATTGATGGAACTGCGCGAGTTCCGAGGGGAAGACGTTGCTCATGATGCGAGGATTCTCCAAGGGCTTGCCCGGAGTTGAATTGTACGGCCGTGACGCAGATGCGTGAATGGACATTGCGTCATCGTCGCCGACGACGCAGGGCTAACCCTCCGATCGCCACCAGCACAGCCGCCGCCGGCTCGGGCACGGCGCCCGCGGCTTCTCCCGCCGCGGCGACGCTCGTGGCGACGAACCCAAACTGGTCGCGCCACACTTCCAAGTCGGCGCCGTCGACCATGCCGTTGCCGTCGGCGTCGCCTTGGGCGCGGGTCGTCCCCGCGCCCAATCCGCGCTGCCAGACCAGGAAATCCGCGCCGTCGACGTCGCCGTCGGCGTCGAAGTCGGCGCTGGCGAACCGCGCGTTGCCAAACATCAGGTCGAACGAGAAGCCGGCGCCGGGATCGTTCGTCGTCAACGACAGACTGAAGATCAAGTTGAGATCGCCGTTGACGTTCCCCACGCCGTTGGATCCCAGGTTGATGACATTGTCGTTGAAGAACGTCGTGGCTTCGCCGACGTTGTTGAACGTGACATTGGCCATCGGCGATACGACGCCTTCGCGCGTGATTTGGAAATTCAGCGAGTCGAAGCCGGTTCCCAACACATTGGTATCCAAGAACCCAACGACCAGGTCTTGCCGCGGCGTGTCCAGCGACACCAGGTCGATGGCGAACGTCGCTGAGCTCGTGTAGACGCGGTTTCCCGAGCCGCCCGCCGAGTAAGCGCCGCCCATCGTCACGATGCCGAGGGCTTCGCTGGTCGCGTCCATCTGGCCTAGATCGTTGAAGTACGCCTGCGAATTGGGATTGCCGGGGAAGAACTCCGCGAGGTGCTCCGCGGTGGGCTTGCCGATGGCGAAGGCGGCGGACTCCAGCCCCGCGACGTCGTCGGCGTCGCCCACGTCGGCCGCGGCGTAGGCGTCGCTCACGCCCGCGCGGGCCGCCGCCTGGCTCGTGCCCGACGTGGGCGCCGAGGTCTGGATCTGCAGGTTCGTGATGAGATCGCCGCCGGAGAGCGCGGCGGCTTGCGTGGTTCCGCTGGTCCCGACGGCCGTTGCCATGGCGACGGCCGACCCGCGCAGGCTGCGCGCCACGCCGGCGCCGCCGGTGGCGTCGGCGTTCGCCGTGGCGGCGGCCGTTCCCGTGGCCATGGCGGTGGCCGTGCCCTTGCCGCCCAAGCCGCCGGGTCCTGAACTCGACGCGCCGCCGTTGCCGCCGATCGCGTCGGCATTCGCGGTCGCTGCGCCCGCGGTGGGCGACATGGTGGTCGCCGTGGCGACCGCGGCGCCACCGTTGGCGCCCGATCCGCCGCCGGAGGTGATGCCGCCGCCGTTGCCGCCGGTGGCCTCGGCGTTGAGCGTCGTCGCGGCGAGTCCCGAGAGCGTCGCGGTCGACGTGGCCGCGCCGCCGTTGCCGGTCATGGCGCCCGTGGTGCCGCTGGCTCCGCCGCCGGCGCCGCCGGTGGCTTCGATGGTCGCCGTCGTCGCAGCGCCCATGGTGCGCGTCCAATTGAAGGTGGAATCGGCGGTTCCTCCCATCCCGGCCTGTCCGCCGAGACTGGCGCCGCCGACGCCGCCGATCGCGGTTTGCGTGAGCGTCGCGGCGCCGTTGGTGGCTGCGCGGACGACGTCGGTCAACGAGGCCGCGCCGCCGGCGCCGCCATTGGCGCCGGGGCCGGTGCCGCTGCCGGCCATGTTCGTTCCGAGGCCGCCCGCGCCGCCCATAACTTCGGCGTTGACAGTGACGGCGCCATTCACCGCTGTCCCGATCAGCGGCGTGATCGTTGCGGACCCGCCCGCGCCGCCAAAGTTGCCAACGCCGCGCCCGATGCCGCCGGCGCCTCCGTTGGCTGTTGCGGACAGCGTCACGGCGCTCATCAGCCCCGTGGTCGTCGCATGACCGCTCGCCGCGGCGTTGCCGCCGATCGATCCCGAGCCTGTGGAATTCGCGAGAATCGCGCCGCCGCCGCCGCCCTCCGCTTCGACGGTCGCCGTCGTGGCGCCGCCTGCGGTGCGCGTGCGCTCGAGCGTCGAGACGGCGTCGCCGCCGTCGCCGCCGGCGACCGTCGTCGCGGCGCCGCCGTTGCCGCCAACGGCGGTTTGCGTCAGGGTCACATTGCCCGTGGTGCTGCCATTGACTCGGTCGTCGAGCGTGACCGCGGCGCCGTCGCCGCCCTCGGCGCCAAGACTCCCGATGCCGCCGTTGCCGCCGGTCGCCTCCAAGCTCACAGTCACGGCGCCGCCGGCGGGTCCGCCGACGCCCGAGGCGCCGGCGACGTCCGCGACTTCAACAGCTCCGCCGTCGCCGCCCTTCGACGCGGCCCCGAGGCCGTTGCCGCCGTCGCCGCCTGTGGCTTCGACGGTCATGTTCACCGTGCTGACCCCCGTGGAATTGCCGACGGCGGCGATGATCGCCGGTCCGCCGTCGCCGCCGTTGGTCGTGGAGCCGGTGACCGCATGGCCGCCGCGTCCGCCCTCGGCGCCAGCCATCATCGTCACATTGGCGTTGCCCGTGAGTGTGGCATTGGTGGTCGCCGCGCCGCCGACGCCGGTGGCCGTGCCGCTGCCGCCGCCAATGCCGCCCTCCGACACAATGGTGGCGTTGGTGGCGAGGCCGACGCCCACAGGGCGGGCGAAGGCGAGACTTGCCGAGCCGGCGCCGCCCACACCGCCCGCGCCTCCTGTGGCGCCGAGGCCCGCGCCGCCGTTGCCGCCGGTGGCCGTGCCGTTGAGCGTGACGTTGCCGGCGGT
>JBIOVA010000246.1:0-13277 GCA_044867485.1 Lacipirellulaceae bacterium
GCAGCCCGCGCGCGGGCGCCACTGCTGGCTCGCCCAGCAGTGGGCGCCGGGCGCCCGCTTCACACTGCTGGGCGAGCCAGCAGTGGCACACATGCGCGATCGCGCTCGTTGCCCTCGTTTGCGCGGCCCGCTCGGCCGGCGCCGTCGACGTCTGGATCACCACCGGCGACAAGTCCCAACTGCTCAAACAGCAAACCGACGTTCTCTTTCAACCAGGCGTCGGAACGGGCGGCACGCTCATCAGCGTCGTGCCCACGACGACCTATCAGACGATCGCCGGGTTTGGAGCGGCGATGACCGACTCGTCCGCGTGGCTGCTGCAGAACAAGATGTCGGCCGCGCAGCGCGACAAGCTGATGCGGCAGTTGTTTTCGCCGGATTCCGGAATCGGTCTCAACTATCTGCGCGTCCCCGTGGGAGCGTCCGACTTCACGGCCGGCGGATTCTACACGTACAACGACAATCCGACCGGCGGCAGCGACGAGCAGCAGTCGCAGTTTTCGGTGGTGCACGACGACGCGTATATCGTTCCCCGCTTGCAGCAGGCGCGGCAGCTCAATCCGGCGCTGCGGTTGATGGCCAGCCCGTGGAGTGCGCCCGCGTGGATGAAGTCGAACAACTCGCTTCTCGGCGGGTCGCTGGCGGCCCAGTGGGAGGCGTCGTTCGCGCGCTATCTGACGAAGTTCGTCCAGGCGTACGAGCAGCGCGGGCTGCCGATCGATGCGGTGACGCTGCAGAACGAGCCGCTGCACACGTCGAACTATCCAACCATGTCGATGTCCGCCGCCCAACAGGCGCGTGTCATTGCGAACCACGTCGGCCCGCAGTTCGCGGCCGAGGGGATCGACGCGAAGATCATCGCCTACGACCACAATTGGGACAACACTGCGTACCCGCTCGCGGTGCTCGCCGACCCGGCGGCCAGTCCCTACGTCGCGGGAACGGCGTTTCACGCCTACGCGGGGAGCGTCTCAGCGCAGTCGACGGTGCACAATGCCTACCCGGACAAGGACATTTACTTCACCGAGATCACCGGCGGCGACTGGGCGACGAACTTTGCCGACAACCTGGTCTGGTACTCGCAAAACATCCTCATCGGCGGCACGCGGAACTGGGCTAAGACGGCGCTCTTGTGGAACCTCGCGCTCGATCAGAACAGCGGCCCCCACCTCAACGGCTGCAGCGATTGCCGCGGCGTGGTGACGGTGAACAACGCGACGGGCGCGGTGACGTTCAACGAAGAATTCTACCTGCTGGGCCAGGCGACGACGGCCGTTCAGCCCGATGCGGTTCGGATCGGCTCGACTACGACCAGCGCGATCAATACCGTCGCGTTTCAGAATCCGGACGGCTCGCGCGTGCTGTTAGCGCTGAACCCCAATTCGTCCGCGGCGACGATGCGGCTCTACGAGGACGGTCAGCACGTCATGTATCAGATTCCCGGAAAGTCGATCGCGACGTTACTGTGGGACGACGGCGGCGCCGATTTCGACAACGGCGCCTTCGACGACGGCGGCTACCACCAGGGCGGCGGCTCGCTCGATGCGTGGACCGTCTTTGGCAACGCGATCGGCAATGTCTCCGCCGCGGCCGAGGCGGTCCACAGCGGCGACAAGTCGCTCAAGCTGTTTGGCGCGTTCAGCGGCTCGGCCAATGCCTCGGGCGTGGCGCAGGGCATCAGCGTAACGGCCGGCGAATTGGTGCGAGCCGAGACCAGCTCGTTCATCCGCTCCGCGGATTCGATCTCCGGGACGGACAACACGGCGCAGATGAAGATCGAGTTCTACAGCCAGTACGGCGCCGCCCGCGATTCGGCCAGCTTCCTGGGAGAATCGCAGGCGACAATCGCTGACGGCGCCTCGCCGAACGACGTGTGGACGAGCCACGCCCTGGGAGGCGTCGTCCCCCCCGGCGGCGTAGAAGCCAGGCTTGTGCTGCAGTTCCTGCAGCCGAGCGGCCAGTCGGGCGCTGTCCACCTCGATGACGCATCGTTGCGGGTTGTCACGCCCGGAGATTTCAACGGCGACGGCCGCGTCGATTCGGCCGATTTGGAGGTGTGGCAAACGGAATTTGGGGCGACAGCTGAACTTAACGCGGACGGCGACCTGGACGGCGACGTCGATGGCGCCGATTTTTTGATTTGGCAGCGATACGTGACATTTCCGTCGGCAACCGTGGATACAACAATAGGCGTGCCGGAGTGCTCTTCCCGCGCGATCGGCTGCATTGCGGGAGCGGTCGCGGCAGCAAGCTCGCGGTGTGCGAGATTGGCCTCGTCCCGGTGTGCAAACAGATCTGGACGTTTTTGCCATTGGAGACAAGCGAGATGACTGCGTTGGCTTCGAATCGCCGGGCGGCGATTTTTGCGCTGCTGGGCGTGGCGATTGCCCTGGAGTTGATGGCCGCGAGCGGCTGCGGGGGCGGAAGCGCGGCGACCGGCGACGCCGACCGTTCCCGCGCAGCGATGCGGATGGTGGGCATCGAATATGGGCGTTATCTGGGCGCCAATGGCGGCCAGCCGCCCGCCGACGAAGCGGCCCTCCGCACGTTTATCGAACAGCAGATCAGTCGCACGCCGGACTACGGCGTGAAGTCCGTTGACGAGCTGCTGGGCGCGTCGCGCGACGGCCAGCCGTTGAAGATTGTCGTCGGCAAGAAGGTGGCGCCGCCAGATTCGCCCGACATGCCCTGGGCGGCTTATGAACAAACGGGCGTCGACGGCAAGCGGCTGGTGGTCAACACGCGCGGCGCGGTGACGGAGTTGCCCGCCGACGAGGTCGAGCGGATGATTTCACCATGAGTCCGACCCGGTGCGCCGACGACAAACGGATTTCGCAATTCAGTAGCAGCTCTTCAGGAAGACGCGTCATTCAGGCGGGCAAGAACGATCATGAAACGCAATATTCAACCACGGCCTTCAGCCTTTACTCTCGTGGAGTTGTTGGTGGTCATCGCCATCATCGGCGTGCTCGTGGCGCTGCTTTTGCCAGCCGTGCAGGCGGCGCGGGAGGCCGCGCGCCGGGCGGAGTGCCAGAACAAGCTCAAGCAAATCGGCCTGGCGATTCAGAATCACATCGACGCCCAGAAGGTGTTTCCCACGGGCGGCGACGGGTACTTCGCGGACATCAAGAACTTTGTCACGCCGCCTGCGACTGGCACAGCTCCGGCGCCGGCTGGAGCGCGGCCCAATGGCCCCAACAAGCAAGGCGTGTGCTGGGCGTTTCAGATCCTGCCCTACATGGAGCAAAACGCCATTCGGCAGATCACCGATCGCGGTCAGTTGGCGACCAACGTCATCCCTGGCTACTTCTGCCCGTCGCGGCGCGCGCCGACTGCCACCCGCTCGCCCATCGGCGGCATCGCGAACTCGTTCTTTCTGATTGACTATGCCGGCGCGACGCCCGTGAAGGACGGCATGTGCGCCACGCTCGCCGTGGTCCCCAAGGTCTATCAATTGGTCCCTTGGGGATCGATGACCGCCAACATCTACGGCACTGGCGGCACCGGCGGCACATTCTTTTGCGGAGCGTCCCAATCGGGACAAGCCAATGTGCCGCCGAACAACACAGCCTATGAGGGACTCATTGTGCGCACGCCGTGGCGCTACAAGCCCCAACCCGCAGGCGTCTTTGCCACGAACGTGAACTACGCCGCCAAGCCGGCTGAGGCGACCGACGGACTGAGCAACACGCTGCTCATCTCCGAGAAGCTTGTCCGCAGCGGTATGTACGAAGGGCCGTCGGCGTCCGACGACTATGGCTGGAGCGATGGGTGGGACCCGGACATCATGCGTTCGACGGGCTTCCAACCGATGAGCGACAGCGATCCGCTCTGTTTCCACCCGACGATACGCTATTGCGGGCCCAACGACGCGCGCACCGCCGACGGCGACGTCTGGCAATTCGGCTCGGCCCACAGCAGCGGAATCAACGCTGTCTTCGGCGACGGATCGGTCCACCACATCCGGTTCGACGTCGACGTGGTGCTGTTCAACGCGCTGGGCGGCCGGGCGGATGAGAAGACCGTGGATTTGAGCCAGTTGTGAGCGACGATCTCGAGAACGACGCGAACACCTTCGACGTCCACTACGGCGATATTGCAGTCGTAGACAGCCATTTCCTGATGCAAGTCTGCCCGGCGCACCGCGGTCTTCGCCTTTCTAACTCCCCGCAGCGGACCGACCCCCCGACAGGTGGACGGACCTCCGCACCTCCATAGATGATCAAAAGTCGCGCCGACTTTTGATCATCTATGGAGAAAACCTCGGGAAAATCGGCCCCCGCCCCTGACATGCATTGTGAGCATCTATGGGCGCTACGGCGTCCGCGGGCGCTCGACGGCGGACGAGCTTTGGCGCGCGGTTGACGCTGCTGAGTCGACGGGTCCTTCACGGCGGCAGTTGGGATGGCCGCGCACACCAGGATCAACCCGGCGAGAAACGTCCCCTCCGATCGGGACAGAAAGCTAACGCACACCAGCCCGAGGCGACCAAGCCGACGGCGATGATTACTGGGCGCACGAGCCGGCGGAGTCGCAGGTAGCATTTCAGGTAGCAGAGAGCGAAAAGAAGTGGACAGGGGCGGGATCGAACCGCCGACACATGGATTTTCAGTCTACAGTGTACACGCTGATAGGTAGCGGTTAGATTTTATCGACTGGACGTGTCGCGCGTTTCTCTCGGCGACTGCCGACGCGCGGCGCGGTTGAGATACCATTTGCGATACCACCTAGCCGGTTAGCTCCCGGCGCACGACCGCTGCGGCTGGCTTGCCTCCAGGCTGGCCGCGGCGCGTCGGGGTGGATTGGAGGCATTCATGGCTGACGATCCCAAGCCGGAAAAGCAGGACCCGCTCCCCGATCTCACTGGCGACAAGCCACTTACGCCAGAGCAATTGGAAAACGCCCGCTGTCACATCGACATGGGCGTTCACTATCGAAAGATGGGGCAGGGATATGAGCCGCTGAGCGAAGCGGCGTTCGGCGCCGCGAAACCCTATGCGGATGCCAACAACGTCGTCCGCGCGCTGTACATCCCCGCGCGGACGATGGAAGTGCCCGCGACGATTCCCGTCGCATATCGAAGCAGGGCTATTTCGCTCGCCAAGGCCGCCAAGCTGCTCGGCAGGCCCAACGCCGACAGCGGCGTGCCGTGGCTCAAGGCGTGCATCGCCGATGGCACGATCCGATGCGAGCAATTGAGCCGGCAGTCATACGTTTTCGACCGCCGGCAATTCCCACCCGAGGCCCAAAACTCGCTCTCGGTAACTCCCGAGGACTGCCGGTAACTCCCGGTAAGCGCCGATGGGAGTATTCGCCAGCGCCCATGATGCCCGCAGTTGACCGTTAGCAGCACGTTTGCTGCGCACGACACCTGCGAGGGCATCATGCCTGGGACTTCCAAACCGCGGCGCCGTGACGCCGTAGCGCCCGAGCGAATGTATCCGCTCGCCGCCTTCCAAGAATTGACCGGCATCGGGCCGACGCGCATGCGTGAGGCCCGGATCGCCGGCGTCTTTCTCACGACCATTGACGTTGGGCGCCGCAAATTCGTGCGCGGGGAGGATGGCATCGCGTATATCGAGCAACTCGCCGAATTGTCGGCCCGCTCCACGACTGCGAAGTGAGGGCGGCGCCATGAAATCCCCCCCCGTAACCTGGGCGGCCTTGCTGGAAATCGCGTTGTGCGACCAGCTCGGCGCCGGCGCGAAAATGCACGCGGTTGACGAGCTGCGGAAACTAACCGCCTATCTGGACGACCAGCTATTTTTTGACCGCTGCGGCGAGCTGGACGTGACGCCGTTCAACGTGGGCAAGCCGCTCCGTGACGCCGACCCCGACGGAGTGCCGTGGCGATGAACGCAACGAATGGACGCGCCGCGATCCTCGGCTCCCGCAGTAAACCGTCGCGGATGAGCGTTGAACCCGAGAACATTCCTGACCAGCTCCTGCGCCTCGATCGCTGGCTCGGCTGGCGATGGGAGTGGAATCCTGACGCCAACGGCGGTGGCGGCAAATTGGACAAACCGCCCGTGAATTTGCTGACGGACGGTTTTGGATCGTCGACCAATCCCGAGACGTGGTGCGACTTTCAATCTGCCTATGAGGCCAGCGAACGTGAGCGCGTCGACGGCGTGGGCTTTGCGCTCGGCGACTTGGGCGACGGCCTTACGCTGGTGGGCGTCGACCTGGACGATTGCCGCAACCCCGAGACGGGCGAGCTGACGCCGGAAGCCGAGACCGTCATCCGCAAAATCGGCGGCTACTGGGAAATTTCCCCCAGTGGCACGGGCGTCAAGGGACTGTTCTACGGCACGAAGCCGCGCGGGAAGTGTAAGCGCGGCGACTTCGAGATTTACGGCGGCGGCCGATACTTCACGATCACGGGCCGCTTGCTACCTGGCTGTTCCCGGGAACTGATCGATGCCAGCGAGGCGCTGAGGTGGTTTCACGAGACGTTCATCGACCCGCCGAAACCGTCATCGCAATCTACTGCCAACGCTGGCGACGACGCGACCCGGGCCGTCGAGTTGCTGAACGGGTTGAACCCGGCCCGCGCCGACGATTACGGTGATTGGACGCTCGCGGGCATGGCGCTCAAGAGCGTGTCGCCCGACCTGTTCGCCGCGTGGGACAGTTGGAGTCAACGGAGCGACAAGTACAACGCGGACGAATGCCGGCGGAAGTGGGAATCGTTCAACGGCTCCGGCGTCGGGATCGGATCGCTGTACCACTGGGCGACGCAAGACGGGTGGACCCCGCCGCGCCGTGAGTGGGTATTCGACGGCGATCGGTGGCATGACGCCGACTCCCTGCAAGGCAGAGCGGCAGGCCAGCGGCGCGTCACGTACCAGCGCATCACGAGCCCTGAACTGGCAGCGGGCGATTTCGCCGTCGAGTATCTGATTGAAGACGTGCTCGTGCGGCTCCAGCCGCTGCTCGCCGCTGGCCCATACAAGTCGCTCAAGACGTTCATCCTCGTGGCGATTGCCGTCGCACTGGACGCGGGCGTGCATTTCCTTGGTAGGTTCCGCGTCAACCGCCGCTGCAAGGTCTGCGTGATGAGCGGCGAAAGCGGTCTCGCCACGATCCAGGAGAATGCCCGGCTCGTCTGCGCTGCGAACGATCTGCGCCTCGAGGATTTGGGGATTATCTGGAGCCCCGATCTGCCGATGTTCGGCGACCCCGCCCACATGGAAGCGCTTGAGGCGTTCCTAGTCGCCGACGCCGTGGAAGTGCTGATCCTCGATCCGGTGTATTTGAGCATGAGCGGCGCCGACGCCGGCAACCTTTTCATCCAAGGCGCGTTGCTCCGAAATATCAGCGACCTGTGCCAGCGGCTCGGCGTCACGTTGATCCTGGCGCATCACACCAAGCGCAACACGGGGCGCGACCCTTATGACGTTCCCGAGCTGGCCGATGTTGCCTGGAGCGGTTTTGCTGAATTCAGCCGGCAATGGCTGCTGCTGAACCGCCGCGAGCGTTACGAGCCGGGAACTGGGCAGCACGCGCTCTGGTTGTCGTGCGGCGGCTCGGCTGGCCATAGCTCGATCTGGGCGCTGGACGTTGACGAGGGCGTGAGGGGATCGCTGGAGGGGCGACGCTGGTCCGTCGCCGTCAGCAACCCGTCAGAAGCCCGCACGGACGCCGACCAGCGGCGGTCCGACGCCAAGGCGGCCCGTCAATCTGAACAACTCCATGGGGACGCCAAAGCCATCGTGGACGCGATCGCCATGCAGCCAGAGCGCGTGGCCACGAAGGCCGTCATCAAGGCGACGGCGGGCATAAACACGAACCGGCTGGACGCTGCCCTAGCCGCGCTGATCAAGGCCCGCGACGTGACGCCAGCGACCATCGTCAAAGGTAACAACCGAACCTATGACGCCTTCAAATTGGGGGGCTGCGATGACCAGTAAAGTCGCATCCGGACGCATCCGGACAACGCATCCGGACAACCACTGTCCTGTTGCATTCGCAACGGAACAGGACAAGCCCCTTATAGGGGGCTGTCCGTCCTGTTCCTGTTGCGATTTGGAACTGGTCTCGCATCCGGACAAAACACTACGCCAATTGGAGTTAGGGCTGGTCGACGCAACCGAAAGCCGCGAGGCCCGCATGCGTCGCATCCTGGCTGGCGTGGTGGGCGTGACCACGGCAAGCCAGCTCCGCACGTTCACCGACGCGGCTCACCGCGATGCCGAGGCCCTGGCACGGGCTGCTGACGGAGGCGTAAGAAACTCCCTATTTCGTGGCTCTTCCGTCGGCGGGCGACCGTCACGCGACGACGAAGGACCAGACGAAAAAAGCCAAGGTACTTCGGGCGTTTCCCCCGCCGGCTCACCAATCGGAAGTGCGGGTTGATGCAACCGTGTAGCGCCAAAGACAGACACACGCCATGACCGCCGAAGAAACCCGACTTTTGACCCGCTGCCTGGCCCTCCAGGCGGAGATTGAAGCCACGGAACCGCCGGAGTGGCAGCGGTGGGTCTACGACCGCTGGCGGACGGAGTTCGTCAACGGCCCGGCCTACGCGATTAGCCGCTGGTTTGGCCCGACGCGGGAGCGGGACCGGATGCGTTATCGACGCGCTTTGGACGTGCTGGAGTCGCAAGGGCTGGTGGAGTTGTACCGGGAGAACGGCTTGCGGCTGTCGCATGTCCGGCTCACCGATGAGGGCGAGGAAGTGGCCCGCCGGTTGACGACGGAATCCGAGGGCGCCGCCGATGCGTGACGTGTGGGCCAATGCTCCGTGCGTTGATTGGTGCGAGCCGGCATGCCCGCTCTGTGGCTCGCCGGCCTGCACCCGCATTCGGACGGAAGCCAACGGCGACAACACCGTGACGCGCCGGTTTGTGTGCCATGCGTGCCACCAGCGATTCAAGACAACGCAACATCCGCCCGGAGCATTACCCCTGTGGGGGAATGCTGAAGTGGACCTGGCGTAGGATGCCCGCATGACGATCACCCGCGAACAACTCGACCGTTGCCACAAGCTGGCGTTGGACGTGGCCCCAGAGCTTAGCGAGCGGCCGCTGTATGTTGTCGACGCCGCGGAACTTGGCGGCCTGCCGCGACTCGATTGTTTCGGCTGGGCGATTCCGCGGGGCATCGATTACAACGTGCGCGCGGCCCTCGGCGCGCGGTGGACGGAGCCGGGACCGGTCATCGTTCTCGACGGCGACGCCATCGCCGACCGCGCGCTGCCGGGCGCCTTCGATCGCTGCCTCTGCAACGTGTTGTTGCACGAAGTCGCGCACATCGTGCCGCCGTCGCCAACGTGCGTCGAGGTGGACCCGACGCCGATGCTGTTGGAGTACCAGCGGGCGACGCTGGAAAGCGAACTGACCGCGCCGCCTGTGCCGCCGGGCTCGGCGGGCGATCCTCACGACCTGAGATTTCTGCGCAGATGTCTGCACCTGTGGGTGCGAGCGGCGCTGGCGGGAGTCGACGTTCCCCTGCACCGCCTGGCCAACGCGCACGCCATGCAGACCAGCGAAGTGCATTACTTGCCGCTGATTCTTCGCGAAGCGATTGCGATGCGCGACGCCACGTTTTTCGAGATTGAGTCGGCGCCGGCTCCGCCGCTGCTGGTCGCGCAATGGGACGCCGACGTGCAAGTCTACCACGAAGTTTTTTCCAAGAGTCGAACATGACAACGCTCTGGGGACGAAAGCCGCCCGCGGCGACGACGCCCGCGCAATTGGCGTCCGCGCGTCAGGACCTCAAACGGGCATTGGCAGTGGCCGAAGGCTACGATCGGCGATCGGCGGAATTACAAGCCGCCCTCGGCGCATGCGACCGCGACGCCGACGCAGCGGCGGAGCAGCACATCGCCGACTGCGAACCGATTCAGGACGAGTTGCGGCGGCTTGAGGGCGAGACCGACGCCGCCAGCGACTCGCAACGCCGGCAGGCGCGGGCGGCGCTGGAGGCGGCGAACGTCGCCTTGGCCGCAGCGATCGAAACCATCGACGACCGCCGCAAGCTGCTGGCCGCGCAACTGGACGAGCATGTCCGCAGCCGCGGCGCGCAGACCGTCGACGCCATCCGGCGGCAGCTTGTCGAGAGCGCGCCCGTCGAGATTCTCGACCGGCTGTTTGTGCTTGAGCAAGTCGCGCGCGGGTCGCAAGAGCGCGCCGCCGCCTACGCCCGCGAATCGCAAGTCGCCGCGCAGCGCGTGAAGTTGAACCCAGCCGCGGCCGAGCCGTTGGAGAAGTACGCGACCGCGGAGCGTCGCTGGCGGTTGGCGGGCGAAGAGTTTTCCAGAATCTCCGCCGCCGCGCTGCGCGAGGCGGAGTCGCTGCGCGAACAGGCAATCCAAGCGGAGTGACGAATCAGGCGGCCTTGCGCCGCAGCAACCCCGCCGCGCCGGTTTAACCTCGGCCGGCGCGGCGGGAGTTTCAATTCCATGTTGTCGGCCGCCACGGATTGTGTCCTTGGCGCCGCCCGCCGGTCGGGACTCAACGCCTCGGCCGGCGGATTTTAACCAACCCTAGGAGTCTGAAATGGCGGCAATTTCAATCACCCCGGCGAGCGTCGTTATGGGCGCCGGCGGATCGAAAGTGAATGGCACGGCGGGCGCGACGCTCACGGCCGGCATGGCGGTTTATCGTGACGCCGACGACTCCAACAAATACAGGAAAGCAAACTTCGCTGCGGTCGCTACCGCGCAGTGCGACGGCATCGCGCTCAACAACGCCGCGAACAATCAGCCTTGCACAGTCCAGACGGCCGGACTCATCAACATCGGCGGCGTGACGGTTCCCGGCTTTGCATATTTCGTGGGCGACGACGGCTTGCTGATTCCGCAAGACGACGTTGTTGGCGTGAATTGTTCGCTCACGCTCGTCGGCTACGCGCCGGCCGGGAGTTCGCTTGTCATCCAAATTGCCGAAAGCGGCGTGCTGATCGAACTATGACCGGCGTCGCCGGACGCACGGCTCCGGGTTTGCCGCAGAACAAGAAATACACCATTAGCGCGATCACCTGAAATGGAGGAAAACTATGCTCGCTCACCGCAACAGCGCGGCGATCGACGCGGTCTGCCCAGTCAACTGGCTGCATCCGCTCAACCGCGGATTGGTGAGTTGGCACCTCTGCGTGCCTGGCTGGATGGGCGGGAGTCGGTGGCAGGACTTATGCGGGAGATTCCCGGGCACGTTGACCAACATGGACCCGCCGACGGATTGGGTGGGACCGCAAGGCCGGCTAGGCGGGTTTGGGTGCTTGGACTTCGACGGCACGAACGACGAGGTCGTGGCGGGCAGGGCCGTCGTGCTCACTTCGTCCATCCTCACGATCGCCTTCTGGTGCTTGACCGATGCGACGACGGCCTTCCTGCGGGTGGTTTCCCTGGGCGACGGTACGCATGGGTGCTTTGTCGGGCCCAGCGCGGGCATCATTCAGACTGGACACTCCCAATACGACACGATCGGAAAAAACTGGGGATCCTCGGTCGTTGGCGCGTGGCATCATGTGGTTGCAGTTTTTGACGCCGTCAACTCCACGACGGCCGTGTGGATCAACGGCGTTCCTCAGACGTCGTCGAACCAATCCGGCCTGACTACCAATAGCAACAGCGAGACGCGCTTCGGCCGCCGCGCCACTGGAACAGCGTTTTTTGACGGCCGGCTGGACGACGTGCGGATTTACAGCCGCGCGGTGTCGGCCTGGGATGCGACGGAGCGATAACGACCATCCAATCAGGAGACCACCATGCAAACCAGGACCCAATACGACGGCTCGATCGTCCTGCGCACCGACCTCGTCGCCGGCGCAGCGCTCGCGGCCGGACAGATTTTGCGGCTCAACGCCGGCAAGTTCGCCCCCGCGGGCGCCAGCGACGCCGACGCGGTTTCGGTATCGCTTGAGGCTGCGGCAGAGGACGCGGAGTTCCTGATGCACTTTTTCACTCCCGGATTCGTCGTGCCGATGTTGTCTGCCGGCGCGTTCGACGCGCTCGTGCTGGTCTATCAGGCGGCCGGCGGAAAGATTGACGACACGGGGACGATCCGCCGCGGCATCAGTCTGTTTCCCGCGACGGGCGCCGATCAACTCGTCGACGTGCTCCTATGCTGAAGCGCCGCCATCAACGCGACAACGGCGAGCAAGCCCGCGGCCGGTTCGGGGATCATCTTCACCTGGACCACTTCCGGCGCCCCGCCGTTGACGATGTACGTCCACTCCTGGGCCAGCTTGCCGCCGCCAATCTCGACGATCGGCCCGCCAATCATTTCGATGCTGGTCGCGTCCATGTAGGCGTTGGGCGCTTCGCTAAGCCAGTAGCCGAAATGCCATTGCTGCGCGTGCGCCGAGTCGCCGGCCAAGTACCGGCTCTGGTTGAGAAGCTGAACGTAGTTCAGCGACGTGTTCAGCTCGGCGAATTCGTGGCGCTCCTCGGCGGGGAGTTGCGTCAAGAACTGTTTCCTGAACCCGCCCGTGTGGTCGCTCGTGAAGATGAGCCGGCCGCCGTCGCCCGGCGTGAGGTGGAAGTCGCCGCCAATCGAGATATGGACGGCGGCGGAGTAGGCGTTCGTGGCCGCGAAGAGCGCGGCGAGACAGAGCGTAGTGCGAAGCATGAGCGTTCCCCTTTTACGAAGTTCGGGTTCCGTCACAACATCCGCCAGCATGGGGGCGCCGTTTGCCGACGTCAAGCGAATTGTGGAACTGCCGTTGAAACTGGTTAGCGACCGTGGCATACTCTTGGGGTCAGCCTAGCAAGCTGGCCGGGCGTCGTAACCCGAGACCTAACTGGAGACTTCTGTGATGTTTGCAACATCAGGCAACAGGCCCGGTAGTGTGGGCAGCCGCCCAAGCATTGATCCCGGCAGCGGGGGAGCAAGGCGGTTGCGGGGGACTCCAGTCCCCTTACGAACCGCATTACCGGGCCTGTTGCGTTTCATGGAAAGGGGCGTTCTATGTCCCCCGAGCAAATCTGCTCACGCATCGCCCGCGACCTGGATTATCTGGCGGTCGAGTTTCTCCACTACGGCCAACGCGGCGCGGCGCTTCGCGCCATGGAAATGTCGTCGTCGCTGCTTGGCGAGTCGCTGTTCGGCGACGACAGCTCCCCGATGCAAGCCGCCCAGCAACTGACCGCGACCACGGAAGGGGGTGCGGTATGACCGGCAAAGAACTCAACGCCCATGCGGAGCAATACCTACTCGCCCGGCAGACCTGCCAACAATACGCGCGGCAGATTCGCAACCGCGTGAAGTGGTTCGCCGAATCGGTGGGCGAGCGCGACGTGACGGCGGCGCTGCTCAACGAGTATCTGCTGC
>JBIOVA010000247.1:0-3588 GCA_044867485.1 Lacipirellulaceae bacterium
GCAGACAAAACGCGATCTGCTCCTCCGAATAACGCTTCCGTTTCATGGCTCCTGGGCCCTCCTTCGAAAATGCAAGATACTGAAAAATCTCGCATTCCGCATGGACCAAGATACGGGGGGAAGGTCACCCCATATTCCCTGAGCTGCGGCCCCACATCGAAGCAGCTTGGGCGGCGAGTCGGCCAAACGACGAGTTTGTGATCACTCGCTATCGCGATCCGAACGCGAACCTTCGTACGCAATTCGTGAGAATTATCAATCGGGCCGGCCTCAAGCCGTGGCCCAAGCTGTTCCAAAATCTGCGGGCCACACGCGAGACGGAACTGGCCGGGGAGCACCCGCTGCACGTCGTCTGCGACTGGATTGGCAACAGCCGAGCGGTCGCCATGGAGCATTACCTGCAGACCACTGATGAGGACTTCAAACGTGCACTCGACGGGGCGTCGACTGCACCCGGGCTGGTGCAGTCAGGAGCCATACCAAGCCATCTTGAGTCGTATGGCGACTCGGACACCCTTCAAAACGCCGAGAACGACGGACAGTCGTCGTTTGCAGTGGGCGGCACAGGACTCGAACCTGTGACCTCTACGGTGTGAACGTAGCGCTCTAACCAACTGAGCTAGCCGCCCGGCGATGGCGAGACGCGCGATTTTACGGCGTTCGCTATGGGTGAACAAGTGGGCCTGCACCGCCCTCGCGGCGCCTACGGGTGGTCGCCGCCGCCCGAGGCTTCGTCGATGCCGTATTGGTCGAGCTTCCGCTTGAGCGTCGTGCGGTGCAAGCCCAGGGCGCGGGCTGCAGGGGCGCAGCGATTGCCGTTGCGGTTGAGGGCGGTGGCCAACAGCGGCGGCTCGACTTCGTGCAGGAACCGCTCGTACACGTCGCCGCGATTCCCGCCGTCGTCGAGCAGCGTTTGGGCCAACGCCGCCACCGCCTCGTTAAGCGCTGGCGCCCGGTCGGCGCTGGGAGCGCCCAACGCCGAAGCCAGCCGCGGCAACGCTTCAGGCAGATGCTGCGGCAGCACCGCGCCGCTGCGCGCCACCACCAGCGCGTGCTCCACCGCGTTGCGCAGCTCGCGGACGTTGCCGTACCAGGGGCGGCGCTCCAACTCGGCCAGCGTCTCGTTGGCCAGCACCGCGCCGTGCGCCCCGAACTGAGCGGCGAAGAATCGCGCCAACAGCGGAATGTCCGCGCGCCGCTCGCGCAGCGGCGGCAGCGTGATCTCGAACGTGCACAGCCGGAAGAACAAGTCGTGCCGGAAGGCGCCGCGTTGCGCCAGCTCGCGCAGATCCTGGTGCGTCGCCGAGACCACGCGCAAATTCGTCGGCGTCGGCCGATCGGCGCCCACGGGGAGCACCTCGCCCTGATCGAGGGAGCGCAGCAGCTTCACCTGGAGCGGCAGCGGCATGTCGGCCACCTCGTCGAGAAACAGCGTCCCGCCGTCGGCTTCGACGAGCAGCCCCTTACGCGACTGGGTCGCTCCCGTGAACGCCCCGGCGACGTGGCCGAACAGCTCCGCCTCGGCGAGCGCGGGATTGAGCGCGGCGACGTTAACCGCGACAAACGCCGCATCGCGGCGACTGCTGTGACGGTGGATGGCGCGGGCGGCGACCTCCTTGCCGACGCCGCTCTCGCCGTGCAGCAGCACCGCGGCGTCGGACGCGGCGGCCAGCGCGATCCGCTTGAAGACGGCGTGCATCGCGGGGGTGCGGCCGAGCATGCCGTCGACGCCGCCGCCGTCCGCCGTTCCGCCAGCGGCAAGGGACATTTTCGCCGTCGGCTCCCATTTTCGCAGCGCCCGTTCGATGGCGGCGCGGATTTCGGCCAGATCGAACGGCTTGACCACATATTCGAAGGCGCCGTTCTCGACGGCGGTCACCGCCGTGGCCAGGTCGCCGAAGGCCGTCATCACGATGATCGGCGCCGCGCCGATGTGTCGTCGGAATGAGTCCATCGCCGTCAGCCCGTCCATGCCGGGCAGCCGCACGTCGAGCACCAGCAGGTCGGGCCGGGCGGCGGAGGCGAGAGCCAGACCGTGTTCGGCGCTGGACGCGGCGTCGACTCGATGGCCCAGCGACCGCGCCAGCCGCGACAGGCCCCAGCAAATGGACGGCTCATCGTCGACGACGAGAATTCTAGACATAGGCAACCCCTTTCGCGGCGAGGGGGAGCGTGACGCGAAACCGCGTCACGCCATCCTCGCGTTTCCATGCGATCGACCCATCATGCGCCTCGACCACTTGCTTGGCAACCGCCAGGCCCAGTCCAGCGCCCTCGGCCTTGCTGGTCACAAACGGCTCGAACATCGTCGGCGCTGCGCCGGCGGCCGGGCCGGGGCCCGTGTCGCTCACCGCCAGCTCGGCGACGTCGTCGGCCGCGCAGCGGAGCTCGACAATCACGCTCCGCGGAGTCGCCGCGTCGATCGGCAACTGCTGCACGGCTTCGATCGCGTTGAGCACCAGGTTGAGCGCGACCTGGCCCAGCCCGTCCTCGTCGCCAACGACCGTGACGTCGTCATCCGCGAGCCGCCAGTCGAGCTCCACCTGCGCGTGCCGCGCCGCGGGGCGGACCAGCGGCAGTAGCTCGTCGACGAGTCGCGCGAAGTCGACTTCGCGGCGAACGATCTCCGCGGGGCTGCGGCCGATTTGCAGGAACCGTTGGAGCTGGCTCTCGATGAGCCGCAGTTGCCGGCGCGCCACCGCGAGGCTCTCGTCGTCGTGACTCCCCGGGCACGACTCAGCATGCAAGTCGACGGCCATCCGGCAGCCCGTGGCGGCGTTGCGCATCTCGTGCGCCAGACTGGCGCCGAGCCGGGCGACGGTTCGCATCTGCTCGGTGCGGCGGACCTCCTGCTCGTAGTCGGCCAGCATTTGCGCCGTGCGGTTGACGGCCAGCGCAAGGTCGCGAAGCTCATCGTCGGCCGCCGGGAGCTCGACCGGGCTGAAGTCGCCGCGGGCCAGCCGCAGCACCTCGTCACCGAGCCGCGCGGTTGTGCGGCTGATCCGCCCCGCAAGCAGTCGCGCCACGGCCGCCGCGGCGCCGACCGCGACGACGCCCACTGCCAGCGGCGGCAGGAACGCGGCCCGCCACGTGCGAAGGTACTCGTCCCGGGGGAAAAGGATGTGGAGCACGCGACCGTCGTCGACGCCGGGGCGGGCGCCCAGTTCGAGCGCCGCATGAAAGTAGTCGGCGCCGCCGATGATCCGCGACGGGCCAAGCGTCACATCCTCCGGCCGGGCGACGACCGGGTCGTCGGGAAGCTGCTGCGGCGCGGCGCCAAGGCTTGTGGCAACGGTGCGGCGGGCGGCGTCCGTGAGGGCGAACTCGGCGCTCGACAGGTCGCGCATCTTCTGCAGCACCGGCTCGGTGAGCGGAAAGTTCGACGCGGTGAGCACGCCGACGACGCCTTGGAGTTGGCGTTCGATCCGCTGCCGAGTGTGGTCGGCGGTCAGCCGGGCGTTGATGGCGCCAACCGCCGCCAGACTGGCGACGGCGACGACCAGCAGCGGAGCCATGATTTGCCGACGAAGGGGGCGACGCATGGGGAGGGCTAGGCTGTAGGCTTTAGGCTGTAGACTGTAGGAACTG
>JBIOVA010000248.1:0-8549 GCA_044867485.1 Lacipirellulaceae bacterium
CGGCCAGCCGGCGATCTCGATCTTCGATGCCGGGTTCCAGTCCGGCGACGCCGTCTGGGAGGGGCTCCGCGTGTACGACGGCAAGGTGTTCCGCCTGGCCGAGCACGTCCAACGGCTGTTCGAGTCGGCCCGCGCGATTCGGCTCGACATTCCGCTGTCGCAGGAGGAGTTCGCCGCCGCGATCAACGAAACGGTCGCGGGCAACGGCATCTCCGACGGCTACGTCCGCGCCGTGGTCACGCGCGGCGCCGGCAGCCTGGGGCTCGACCCCAACCGCTGTAGCAACCCGCAAGTGATCATCATCGCCGACACGATCCTGCTCTACCCGCACGAGTTTTACGAGAACGGGCTCGAGCTGATCACCTCAAGCGTGATCCGCAACCACCCCGCGGCGCTGAGTGCGCGGATCAAATCACTCAACTACCTCAACAACATCCTGGCGAAGATTGAAGGGCTCAAAGCGGGATGCGTAGAAGCCCTCATGCTCAACCACAAGGGCGAAGTCGCCGA
Source organism: Lacipirellulaceae bacterium (assembly GCA_044867485.1). Classification (GTDB taxonomy): domain Bacteria; phylum Planctomycetota; class Planctomycetia; order Pirellulales; family Lacipirellulaceae; genus Lacipirellula. The sequence continues at coordinate 511 of JBIOVA010000248.1, forward strand.
GTGCACGGGCGACAACATTTTCCTGGTGAAGCGCGGCCGGCTGCTCACGCCGCCGCTCGACGCGGGGATTCTTGAAGGCGTGACGCGCAACGCCGTCATGGAGCTGGCCCGCGACGCGGGGATCGAAGTCACCGAGCCGGCGCTCACCAAGCACGACGTGTACGTTGCCGATGAGTGCTTCCTCACAGGCACCGCGGCGGAGATCGTGCCGGTGGTCCGCGTCGACGACCGGCTCATTGCGGACGGCAAACCGGGGCCGATCACCCGGGATTTGACCAAGCGGTTCCACGCGCTGGTGCGGGGTTAACGCGACGAAGCCTCAAATGAGGTGTTCCCACTGCCGCGCCCCATGGAGCACCCGCGCCACGACGATCTCGTTGGCGAATGTCTGGTAGAACACCAGATAGTTGCCAACTGAATACCGACGAAGCAACTGACCGCGGCCCTCGTATCGTTCCCCCAAGTCTGGCTCGGCTGCGAGTTCCGAGAAGATCATCGTGAAGCGATCGATCATTCGTAGCGCAGCGTCGAGATTGTCGGCGGCAATATACCGGGCGATCGACGCCACATCGTCCTCGGCAATCGAAGATAATCGATAACTCCGGGTCATTCCGCAGTTGTTGCTTTGCGCGCCGCTTCGCGGGCGAACTGTTTCATCGCCTCTGGGTTCCACGGGACGACGTCGCCCCGATCAATCGCCTCGACTCCCCGCTGAACTTCGGCGTGAATATGCTCCGCCCACAGGGCGGGCACGTCCTCGGGAGCGACAAGCCAAAACTCGCGATCGTTCTCTTCGTCCACGACCCGAATCGGCTGACCTGGCGCGTGAGCGGCAAGTGCTGCGCGCTGCTCGCTGGTGATTTTTGGGCTCATGCCCAAATTATACCACCGGATTGAGACGGCATCGAGCGGGCTGCTTCACTCCGACTGCCCGCGCACGGCGTCCGGCTTGTGGCGGGCGGCGAGGAACTCTTCGTTGCCGACCTTCGCGTAGTTGGCCAGATGCTGCTGGGCCTCGTCCAGCCGCGTGCGGTCGTCGCGGGAGAGGCGCCACGAGAAGAAGTGCACCGCCCGCACCTGGTTCTTCTCGTCACCGCCGATGATGCGGCGAATTTCCACCGGCACGGCGCCGTGGGCGATTAGCGCCGCGTTCAATTCCAGACGAGGCCCCGGCGGCGGCGAGCTATGCAGCATGGTCGACAGCTCGGCGTAGCGATCGGTGAACTCTCGGTACCGCACCAGCGCCGCGCGGTCGTCGGCCGCCACCGTCGCCACGCGATACGTCCATTCGGGATTGGCGAGCGTGAGGCTGCCGGTCTCGCCATCATAGGACTCCTGGAACTTGGGAGCCGCGGCGAACTTGAGGACGTCGTCGTTCTGCTCAGCTGCCCACCCGGCGAGCTTCTTCATGAGCTTCGTCACGCGTTCAGCGTCGATTTCGGTGCGGCGTTTGCTCGCGGCGTCGAGCAGGATGAACTGCGCCTTGCGCTCGGGGCCGTCGGGCCGATAGACGATCACTTGCTCGGGATCGTCGATGAACTCGTAAACGGCCGACTTCTCGAACAGCGTCACCGTGTGGCTCACGGGTTGCTCGTCGTCGCCGACGAAGACATCCGTCTCGATGCGAAATTCCTGGGCGAGGGCCGACGCCGCGGGGCAGGCAAGCGGGGCGAGGGTTGCTAGCAGCACGGGCAGATGGCGGGCTTCCATGACCGGGGCTCCCGAGAGTGGCGGGCAATGAATGGCGTAAGCGGCGCGCAAGATACGCGAACGACGTAACGCGGTAAACGGCGATCGGCCTCAATCGTCCACGCGCCAGTCGTCGAGGTGGATTTCCACTGACGCCCGGCCGCGATAGCGGTTGATCACCGGGCGAAACGCGATCGACAACGCCACGCCGCCCGCCGCTGCTAGCTCCGCTTCCCAGTCCCCGCAGCCGAACGCCACCGCCCGCACGCGGACGCCCTGCTGGTCGAACATCATCGACAGATGCCGGCCTGCTTCGCCCATCCGCTTGGGGGGCTCGGCCAGGCGGACATTGCTGGCGCACAACACGGGGCGACGATTGCCGTGGCCGAACGGAGCCAGGCTGTCAATCTGCTCGACGACCCGTTGCGTCAAGCAGGCCAGCGCCGTCTCGGCGTCGACGTTGAGCTCCGCCGCACGGTGGGCCCCGTTCCTCTCGCGGGCGGCGGTCTCGCAAAACGCGCGGCGAAACGCCGGCAGATTCGCTTCCTTGATCTTGAGCCCCGCCGCCGCGGCATGACCGCCGTGGCTTTCGAGGTGGGCGCCGCACTCGGCGAGCGCGGCATGCAGGTTGAACCCCGGCACGCTGCGAGCCGAGCCGATGCCGGGCTTCACGCCGAGCGGGTCGAGCGCGACGACGACCGTGGGAACCTCGTGCTTGTCAACCAGCCGCCCCGCGACGATGCCGATGACGCCCGGGTGCCACTCGGCGTCGGCCAGTACCAGCGCCGCGTCGCGCCGCGGATCGTACTTTTCGCGGGCCTGCTTCTCGGCGCCACGGGAGATGCTCCGCTCGAGCGTTTGCCGCTGGGCGTTCAGTTCCTCGACATACGCGGCCAGCTTCTCAGCCCGGTCGACATTCTCGGTGGTGAGCAGCTCGACGCCGATTTCCGCTTGGCCCAAGCGCCCCGCGGCGTTGAGCCGGGGGCCAATGGCAAACGCGAGATCCTCGCCCTCGAGTTGCCGCTTTTCGTGGAGCTTCGTTTGACGGAGCAGGGCGGCGCCGCCGACGGTGGGGTAGGCCCGCAGGCTGTTGAGACCGTGCCGCACCAGGATGCGGTTTTCGTCGATCAGCGGCACGACGTCGGCAACCGTGCCGATCGCAGCGAGCCCGACGGCTTGCAGCAGGAATTGTCGCAATCGCTCGCTGACGCGTTTATTCTGCGAGGCGAGCTGACACACGGCCCACGCCAGCTTGAGCGCGACTGCCGCCCCGCACAGGCCCGGAAACGGGTAACCGCCGCCAGGCAGCCCGGGATGCACGATCGCCGCGGCCCGCGGCAGCGATTCGGCCATGTGGTGGTGATCGGTGACGATGAGCGTCAGTCCCAGTTCGGCGGCGATGGCCGCTTCGGCGACGCTCGCGATGCCGCAGTCGACGGTGACCACGACGTCGGCGCCCTGTGCGGCGAGCTTGCGGACGGCCTCTTCGTTCAAGCCGTATCCTTCGTCGATGCGATGCGGCACGTAGAAGTCGACGTTGGCGTCGAGCAGTCGCAGGCAGCGCACGAGGATCGCCGTGGCGCTCATGCCGTCGGCGTCGTAATCGCCGTAGACGGTGATGCGGCGCTTCGCCCGCGCGGCGTCGTACAGGAGCTGAGCGGCGGCGGGCGCCCCAGGGAGCGACTCGGGGTCGCGCAGTCCCGTGAGCTTGGGATCAAGAAACTGCCGGGCGTCGGCCGGGTCGCAGATGCCGCGGGCCCAGAGAAGTTGAGCGACGACCGCGGGGATGCCGGCGGCCCGTTCCAGGGCGGCGATGCCAGCGGAATCGTGCGCTGCGATCCGCCAGAGCTTGGGCATGGGTCGGGCTCCGCCCTAACAATCGGACTCGCCTTCGGGTGCCACTGCTGGCTTGTCCAGCAGTGGGAGCCTGGCGCCCGCATCGCACTGCTGGACGAGCCAGCAGCGGCACCCTTACTTCTTCTTCTCGACGTGCATCGTGTGCTTGCGCAGCTTGGGGCTGAACTTGCTGAGCTTGAGCTTCTCGCCGCCCATTTTGCGGCGGATCGTGTAGTTGTGGTCGCCCGTTTCCTCGCACACGAGGTACACGACTTCAACTTTCTTCTTGCGTTTGCCGCCGGCGGCCATGGCTGGGGTCTTTCGTCGGATGGCGCCGGTCAATCGCTTCCGGCAGTGCGTGCGGAGTCGCCGTCGACTTCGCAGTAAGACCCGCATTCTAGGGGCGTCGCCGCGATTCATCCAGAGGCGGCGATCCGTGGGGGTGGTCGCAGCCAGGAGCTTCTCCTGACCGGGATCACCATAGATCGTCAGAAGTCGTGTCAGGGGTAAGCCCCCGTTTTCTCGGCGTTTTCTCCATAGATGGTCTAAAGTCCCGGCAGCGGATCCTTCCGCGCGGCGGGTGGCATGGCCTCGGAGGTCCGCCGACGTGGCCATGTTTCCGCGACGCCTCGACATGCCCACGCGGACGAGAGGACGTCCGGGAATTCATACGAAGCTGGGTGGCACGCCCAAGTCCGCGCGGGGCGTGGTTGGAGCGGCGGACGCCTTGGATTCGCACCACGCCCTGCGGAGGACCTTGGGCGTGCCACCCGGAATTCCCGGACACCCTCACGCGGACGAGGGCATGCCACCCCATACCAGGCGGCGGAGATGCTGGCAGCGGGTATAATTGCCGCTGGGGGGATCGGCGGTTTTTCTGACGGAACGAGCGGTCGCGCCTGCGCGCACCAGGGCAGGCGAGCGGCCGCGCTTCGCACCGGGCCCCTACGACCTTGAGCTCCCCGCTTGCCGAAACGTCGCCGCCGTTTGCCGAGCCGCCGGCGTCTGGGGCGGTGCGCTTGGCGCCGGCCGGGGATCCGCCCAAGGCCGTGGGACCCGCCGACAACGCGGCGGATCATGCGGCGGCGGTCGCGACGGCGTCGCTGGTTGGTTGGCTGGCATCGTTCCCCTGGGCGGCGTGGCTCACCAGCACGATCGTTCACGCCTCGCTGCTGATCATTCTCTCGTTACTGCTGTTGGTGGCGCCCCGGGAAGAGCTATTGTGGCTCACCGGGAGCGTCGATCCCACGTCGCTCGAGGACATGGAAATCGAGTTCGACGAGATCCCCGCGCTCACCGGCGAGCCGTCGCTCGGGCCCATCGAGGAAGGTCAGGACGTTTCGCTCCCCGGGCCGCAATCGGACTCCGTCGGTAATGTGCGTACGGGACCGGCCAACGCGGGCGCGTTCACTTCCGGTGGAACGGAGCCGGCGGTCGATCCGCTGGCGCCCGTGGGCGACGCGGCGGCGGGCAGTTTTGCGTCCGACCTCGAAGCGCTGACCAATCCGCTCGCCGCGCGCGGCGGCGGGCTCGAAGGGCGCAAGTTCGAGAACCGGCTGGCCATGGCATTGGCCGGCGGCGGCTCGCGCGAGAGCGAAGCGGCCGTCGAGGCCGGGCTCGCCTGGCTCGCCGAGCACCAGTACGACGACGGCGGCTGGCGCTTCGACCTCGAAGCCCATCCGCGCTGCGCGGGCTATTGCCGCGACTCGGGCACGTACAAGTCGAGCACCGCGGCGACGGGGCTTGCGCTGTTGAGCTTCCTGGGCGCCGGGTACACGCAGAAGGAGGGGAAGTACCAGGAGGTCGTCGAGCGGGGCCTGTATTACCTCAGCGAGCACATGAACATCACGTCCCGCGGCGGCGACCTGCGCGACAACGGCGCCGACCCGGAGGCGCAGGTGCAACTTGGCTTCGCCGGCGGGCTCAATCTGCCGTCGTTCCGCCGCGATTCGATGTACTCGCACGGCATCGCGACGCTGGCGCTCACCGAGGCGTACGCGATGACGCACGACCGCGCGCTGCGGCAGCCGGCCGAGGAAGCGACCAAGTTCATCGTCAACGCCCAGTACGACGACGGCGGGTGGCGCTACAACCCCAAGTGGGAAAACCAGGGCCCCGGCGACATGACGGTCACCGGCTGGCAGCTCATGGCCCTCAAGAGCGCCTTGCTGGCCGGCATTGAAGTGCCGTACGACGTGTGGATCCGCGCCAGCGACTTCATCGACACGCTGCAACAAGACGGCGGCGCCCGGTACGTGTACGTGTCGAACGAGCGCGGCACGAACGCGACGACCGCCATTGGCCTGTTGTGCCGAATGATCGGCGGCTGGCCGCGCGAGCACCGTCCCATGCAGCAGGGCGCCTCCCGGCTGAGCGACGAGCTACCCGCGCAGAACAACGTGTACATGATCTACTACGCCTCGCAGGTGCTGCACCACTTGGGCGGCCCGCGATGGGACAAATGGAACGTGCGGATGCGGAAGTATCTGATCGACTCGCAGGCCCAGGAGGGTCACGAGACGGGGAGCTGGTACTTCGCGGAGTCGCACAGCACGCAGGGCGGTCGGCTGTACACGACGGCGATGGCAATCATGACGCTGGAGGTGTACTACCGGTACATGCCGCTGTACGGGGAGACGTTTGTGGATCGGGCGCCGTGAAGGGGAAAAAGAGCGGGGAATCGTTGATTGAACATCTCCGTCAGGGTCATTTCCCAACGATCTTTTGATCATCGTAATATGGAGGTCCCATCGTAATTCTCTGCAAGAATTCAATATCATGGCTCCACCAGCAGGTACTTGTTGCCAGTTCATCATGCATGCGTCGATGCGACTTATTGACTGCGTCACTCAAGGGAATCAGATCCGTCGTCCAACCCTCTCCATTCATGTCTTTTGTGTCCGCTTCCTCCTCGAGATTTGACGGACGAACCACCGTCATTTGGCACGACTCCTTGCCCTCAAGTAACGCATCGACGGCTGCAAACCCCATCCTGCTTCCCAATTCACGGTCGAAAGCTGTCGGTGTTGCGCCGCGTTGAAGATGGCCGAGTTGAACGAATCGCGTTTCAAAGAATCCTCTACCGGCTGTTGCGATGGCGCTCGCCACTTCGCTCGGCTTCATTTCACCGCTGGCGGACTCCTGGCAGATTACTAGACCGTGGCGGCGGCGATGCTTGAATTCCCTCTGCAAGTGATTTGCGGCGCTCTCGAGCTCTTTAAGCGACAAAGGCTCCTCCGGCAAGAGCACGTTTTCAGCGGCACCGGCGATGGCCGCCATCATTGCGAGATATCCGCATAGCCGCCCCATAACCTCTATGACAAAGACTCGATAATTCGCTGCGGCCGTGGCCATGACCCGATCGGCGGCCTCAACGATCGCGTTCAACGCAGTATCCGCCCCAATTGAGTAATACGTACCGGGAATGTCGTTGTCGATGGTGGCGGGAATTGTAACCAGAGGAATATTCTTTGATTTCCAAAGCAAATGGGCAATCTTAAGTTCCTTGAGTCCACCGATGACTATCAACCCTTCCAGATTCCATCGCTGCAGTTTCTCGTGCATTCGCGGAAAACACTCGTCGTCGGCAGACTGAAAGTCGTCGCTGGCGATGGCTTGCGAGCGCACGCTTCCAAGTATGGAACCAGGACGTTTTGCAATATTGTTGACATCCATCCAATTCATCTGAAATACGAGCGCGGATTTTCTTAACGCCTCAAAGAGGACATCGCGCAGCTGGAAATCACGAACTGTCGTCGTCCGAAGCAATGAACGCGTAATATCGATGACCTCTTCCGTGAGGCCATGCTCACAAGGGCGATTCGAATCTTGCCAGTATCGCTTGAGGTATTTCTCGGTAATGAGTCTACGAGCTTGATGTCGACGTTCGCCCTCGGGGACGCCCATAAACTGGAGTTCCTCGTCAGACCATTCGTCGGGCGCCGACTCGCCGGCTTTTAGCAAACCGATATAGCCGTTTCTGATGCCCCAAGGCTCCACACCGCGAGCGATGGCGGTCCGGGTGACAGCCCGGACCGCAGCGTTCATCCCTGGAGCATCCGCCCCAACGGTCATGATGCCAATTCTACGGTAGTTCTTACCGTACCTGGGATATCGTGGTCGCCCGCCGAGGACCTTTACCAACTTAAGCGGATGTTGAAAGTAGAATACTCGCCTTTTGTCGCATTGACCTTTCAGCTCCGTTGATGCTCCAGTTACCGACGAAAGGAGCACCTGCCTCACGAAGTTGCCCCTAATTCCAATCGCAAGACCACTGCCATCCTTTAGTTGTTTAAGAATGTCGTAGTTTCCCTGGATGTCCCCCCATTGAGGTGGACTTGTCCATTGCGTATGGTTCCAGCATTCCGCAATGCATTTCATCGCCCGGATAGCAAATAATCGCGCCAGGATTCGGTCGCGCGCCGTCGGCACGGCGCCGCGTACAACATGACCTGGCACACTGGTTCGACATTCAAAAGGCGGGACATCTTGGGGCCGCACCACCGAGCGGTCCC
>JBIOVA010000249.1:0-32385 GCA_044867485.1 Lacipirellulaceae bacterium
AAGACAATCGCTGCAGATTCTACCACAGAGGGCGCAGAGGACACGGAGAAGAAAACTGATTGATCCCCGATTCACGTCTTCCTGCCTTGCCTCTGTGCTCTCTGCGTCCTCTGTGGTAAATCTCCGAATTCCTGCGTAGCGGAAAAAAGGGCGGGCGTTCTCCACCAGGAGAGCGCCCGCCCCGCTGTGAACGGACGGCTTGAGATGTGCGACGCGCACGCCCCCCCGGCTAGCGCGCCGACCATGCTGCCCCCGCCCGAAGTCCATCGTTTGTTTGTCGTCCTTGTGAGTTTTCCGATCACCGCCGGCGGCGTCCGGCGCCGGCGACCATCGCCAGGGCCGACGCGGCGAGCGTGAGCATACCCGGCTCGGGCACAGCGCCCGAGGCCGGAACGGCCGGGTTGGTCTGGCCGAGGAAGCGCTGCCAGATGAGGAAGTCGGCGCCGTCGCTGGCGCCGTCCTGGTTCGTATCGCCATTGGCGTTGACGCCGTAGGCGCCCTGCCACACGACGAGATCGGCGCCATCGACGATGTTGTCGTTGTTGAAGTCGCCAGGCAAATCGAACGTGAGCACGGACACGCGGCCCGAGCCGGTGATCAGCGGCGTCTCGAATTGGGCGCCGGAACCAACGGCGCCGTACTCGCCGACCCGCTGCGAGATGCCGGCCAGGTACAGTGAGTCGATGATGTCGACGCCGGCCATCGTGTCGAGATTCAGCGTGGCGCCGCCGGCGATCAGCACGTCGGCGGCGTCCGCCAGCACGTTCTGCTGCGTCAGCTTGAGCGAGCCTGCGCTCACGCGCGTGTTGCCAGTGTAAGTGTTGAAATTGGTGAAAGTGAGTTCGCCCGTGCCGACCTTGGTGATAAGCGTCGGTCCGCCGCCGTCGGTGACCAGCCCGTCAAAGGTGGAGGTCTCGTTGCGGGCGCCGATGACGTACTCGGTGGTCGTCACGCCGCCGCCGCTGGCGCCGGTGATGCCGCTGGCGGCGTCGCCGGACAAGCCGCCCAGGAAAATCTGGGCGGCGCCGCTGCGCTTATTGGCAGTGACGCCCGTGAGGTTGAAGGCAATCGTGTTGCTGCCCGTGGATCCATTCCAACGAAGCGTGCCGCCGCCAAGGTTCGAGACGTTCATCACGCCGGTGAAGCCGGTGATGTCGCCCTCCAGGTCGAAGACGCCGGTGGTGACTTCGACGTTGAGCGTTCCCGTGCCGGTCACCACGCCGACGCCCTGCGTGCCGCCGCCGCTGCCGCCGCGGAGGGTGGGGGTTCCGCTGACGGCCAACGCCCCGGGGAGCACGAACGTGGCCTGGTCGAGCACAGCCGTACCCTGCAACGTGACGGGACCTGTGCCGAGCGCGGTGGCGGCGCCCATGGTGAGCGTGCCTTCTTCGACGATTGTGCCGCCGGCGTAGGCGTTGGCGCCGCCTAGCATCAGGGCGCCTGGGCCGCGCTTGGTGAGTGAGCCGGCGCCACTGACGACGCCGCGAACGTTGAGCGGGCCGATCACGTCGGTGACGGCGAAGGCGCCGCCGCCGGTTCCGAGGGCGACCGGTCGGGCGTTGGTTCCCAGGCCGTCGATGTCCATGTCGAACGCGCCGGGCGTTTCGAGTGTGCCGCCGCCCGACAGGTTGAGTGCGGCGCCGACGTTCACGTCGCCGAGTTGGCCATTGGTCGTGACGACCAGCGACCCGCCAGTGACGCTGGTTGGCCCGCTGTACGCGTTGTCGACGGTCATGGTCAGCTTGCCGGCGCCGGCCTTCGTGAGGCCGCCCGTGCCGCTGTTGCCGATCGCATTTGCGTAGGAGACGTTGTTGCCATTGGTGTCAATCGTGCCGCCGGAGGCGCCGAGGGTGACGGTCTTCGAGGAAATGTCGGCCGTGTTGCCTGCCGCATAGCGGAGCGCGCCGCCGTTGAGCGTGACGTTCCCGGACCCGAGGCTGCCGAGGGCTGCGAACTCTACGGCGCCGGCGTTGATCGTCGTGCCGCCGCCGTAGCCGTTGGCGGCGTTGGAGAGCACGAGCGTGCCGGCTTCGGCCATCGTGACGCCGCCCGTGCCGTTGACGGCGCCGGACATGGTCACTTGCGACCCGGCCTCGATCTGCGCCGTGAGGTTCGAGCTCAACTGCGCGCCGGCGGAGATCGTATGGCTGCCCTGGGTCGAGTTTAACTGGGCGGCCGTCGCGCCGTTGTTGCTGAACGTGAGCGCCCCGCCGGAGCCGGCCGCGATCGTGTAGCCGTTGGCGCTGGCGAACGAGACGCCGCCGACGGTCTTGGCGCCGTCGAGCGTCACCGTGGCCGGGACGCCGAGCTGTGTGAGGAACCGGGCCGAGTCGCCGACGGCGTTCGGGATCGTCGGATTGGTCGACCAATTAGCGCCGGTGTTCCAGCTCCCGCCGCCGTTGGTGACCCAGTTGGCGACCGTGCTGGTGGCGGTGATCGTGAGCGTCACGTTGTTGCCGCTCGTGCCAAAGGCGTAAGCGAAGCCCGTTTCAGGATTGGCGACGCTGAGAGCGCCGACGCCCGTCCCTTGCACGGACCCGGCGAATTGCAGCAGGTTGAACACGCCGGCGCTGGCAAACGCCGTCGCGGAGTTCTCTTGGAGCAGGCTGACGGCGCCGCCGTTAATCGTGAGGCCGTTGGCGACGGTTGAAATGACGCGGTCGTTGACGCCGGCGCCGAACTCAAAGTTCAGCAGCGACCCGGCGTCCAGCGAGAGACCGCCGGTGGTGAGCGTGCCGACGCTCGCCCCGGGGGCGAGGATGCCGCCGGAGCTGACGGTCGTCGTGCCGGCGATCGTGCCTGTGCCGCCGAGCGTGCCGCCGCTGGCGGCCGTGGCGCCGCCGGCGACCGAGCCGTTGATGCGGAGCGCGCCTTCGTTGACGGCGCTCGCGCCGGTGTAAGTGTTGGCCCCCCCGAGGGTGAGCGTGCCGGCGCCGCTCTTAGTGAGCCCGCCGGTCCCGCCGCCGCCAACCGCGCCGGCGTACGTGACGTTGTTGCCGTTGGTGTTCACCAGTGCGCCGCCGGCGTTGAACGTGGTGGTCTTCGTCGAGATGTCGATGACCGCGCCATGTTTGACGCCGCCGCCGTCGAAGATCATCGGCGCCGCCGCGTCGCCGACGTCGTCCAGTGCGGTCAGGGTGAGGAAGCCGCCGGCGAGCGTCGTCGAACCCGTGTAGGTGTTCGTGCCGCTCAGCGTCACCTCGCCCGTCTCGACGTTCGCCACGGTCACGGAGCCTGTGCCGGAAATGTTGTTGGCGAACGTGAAGGCGTTGCTGCGGCTGAATCGCAGCGAGGCGTTGTTCATGATGTTGCTCGCCACGTTCAGATTGCCGACCGTGCCGCCGTTACCGATCTGCAGCGAACCCTCGGTGATGTGCGTGGCGCCGGTGTAGGAGCTGCCGTCGCTGGCGATCACGACGCGCCCGACGCCGTCCTTGTGGAACTGCTGGGCTCCGCCGGACTGGGTGAACCCGAGCGTGTTGTTGAAAATCATGTGCGAGTTGGGATTGTTTTGGTGGATCCAAAACGTCCCTGTGCCGTTGGCGCGAATGTGGCCCGAGCCGTTGAAGAGCACGTCGCTGCCGCCGGTGTTGGCCGTCATGATCAGGACGGGGTTGTTGTCGGACCACGTCAGCGTCCGGCTGCTGGCCAGATCGACGGTCCAGTCGCGAATCTCGACGGTGTCGTTCCATTCCGTGTTGAAGCGGATCGCGCCCGAACTGGGAAGCAAACCGGCATCGAGCACGCCGAACGCGTTGATCGTCGTATTGTTGCTGAGTCGAAAAGCGTTTGTGGCCGTGGCGTTCAAATTGATGACGTCGATGCCATTCTGGACGCCGGCAATGTTGGGGTTCGGGGCGGTGACCGGATTCGGGTTGTACGCGTTGACCAGGCCGACTTGGGTCACGTTGTTCGACGCGTCGAGCGCTGCGACGTCGACGCCGTTGACGACGCCATAGCGAAGGATCGACGAAGGCGTCCCTGAGCTGACGTTGATCACGCCTCCGGCCGAGTTGTCGAACGCGACGCCGGCGCCGGCAGTCTGGATCAGGGCGCCGGAGACGGTGAGCGTCCGCCCGGCCCCGACGGTCCAGGCTTGTTTCGCATCGCCCAGCAGGGTCAGCCCGGCGGCGATGTTGAGATTCTGCGTGGCGGCAGCCATGTCGATGCCGCCGGCGCCAAGCGTGAGGATGTTGCTCGCGCTGATCGTCACGTCCCCGCCCGGGTTAGCGATGCGGACGCCGCTCCAACTCTGGTCGGAGCCGAGAGCCGCGGCGCTCGCGCCGGCGACCGTGTTGTTCCACACGCCAACGTCGGCCGTGCCGGGCGCGACGCCGCCGACCCAGCTGGCTCCCTGGTCGAGATTGGTCGCGTTGTTGTCCTTGATGCGGTCGACGGCCGAGGCCGTCCCGCTCACGAGCAACATGGCGCTGAAGACGGCCGCCGCCGGCCCGATCATGGAGCGAATCATCTTTCGGAGCATTGCTAGTACCTCCCGCGATAACTGAAGAAAATCCTTGGTGTGATTAGCCAATTGTTGGAATCAGGGAATGACGATGGTTCGCGCTGCGCGGAGACGCATCTCCGCCCACAAACGGCGTCGAGTTCCGTCGCCGGCAGCCGGCTTGGGCAAGGAGTGCAAACGCGGTCGTCGCCAGCCTCACCATGCCGGGCTCCGGAACCGCGCCGGAAGCCGCCGCGGCTCCGCTGGTTTGCCCGAGAAACCGCTGCCAAATGAGCAGATCGTTGCCGTCCAGATCGACGCCAAAACGCGCCTTCCAGCCTAACACGGGGTCGTTCAAGTCGTCGGCGTCCACGGCGCCGCTGCGGTCGAAATCCCCCGGCGGGAGTCCGACCAACTGCACGACGTTGCCGTTGTCGAACAGTGCGTAAAGTTCGCCGGCGTCGTCATCGCCGATCCCCAAGAGCTGCCCGAGATTCGCGTTTCCGAAAGCGATCGACAGCTCGACGATTTGGGAGGGGTCGTCGGGATCGAGGTAAAAGAGTCGACCCTTGTTGGCCGGCAAGCCCGGCGGCGGCGATCCGCCTATGGAATAGTCGCCGAAGACGTATTTGCCGTAGAGCTCCGGAATCGCGGCGCCGCGATAGACGACTCCGCCGGTAGCTGCTGTGCCCTCGCCCACAAGTTGCCCGTCCACGTTCTGACGCCGCGTGAGGTAGTCTGCCAGCGGCGGGGTTGCCGCCGCCGTGAACGCGGTCCAACCTTCGGCGGGCGCGCGGATCGGCGTGCCGTGGGTTCCGTCGACAGGGTCGCCCGGATCGGGCTCGCCCGTGGCGCTATCTTCGCTGACGAGCCGCACGTTGCCTTCGAGATAGCCCCACCCAAAGTTGCCGCCGGCGGCGACGCGTTCGATTTCCTCGCGATGATGCTGACCGGCGTTGGCGACATACAGCGCCCCGTCGCCGCCCGGGCGGTCGTCGAAGCTCAACTTCCACGGATTACGAAAACCGTAGGCGTAGATCTCCTTGACATAGTCCGGATGCGAGCCGTCGACGACGTAAGGATTGTCGGCCGGGATGCCGTATTGGCCGTTCGCACTGTTCTTGACCACGGCCGTGGGATCGATGCGCAGCACCTTGCCGTAGATCACCGTGCGGTCCTGGGCGTTGCCCATGCCGTTCGTGTGACCGTCCTCGTTATTGTTCACCCCGCCATCGTGGTCCTGGCCGGAATTGCCGCCGCCATCGCCCGTTGAGAGATACAGGTACCCGTCCGGGCCGAAGCGGAAGCCGCCGCCGTTATGACTCCCCTTGCCGCTGAACCCGTGCGCCATCCGTAGCACGACGCGCGGCGGCGTCGGGAGGTCGATCGCCAGGCCGTCGGCGGTCGCCGTCCACTCGCGAACGACGTTGAAGTGATCGAAGTTCGTATTCGACCCCGGCCCCACGAACGGATTTGTCCAGTTCGTGAGCGGGTTGCCCGAGGCGGCGGGCGCGTACATTTCCGGCGGCCAAAAGTCGGGCAACCCCGTGAGCGTACTCCCCGGCGCTACGTTCGAGCCGCCGCCAACCTGGCTCGTGGTCTTGAAGTCGCTCGAATAGGTGTAGAACTTGCGATACCCCGCGGCGCCAAGCGTGGCGTAGTCCGGGTGGAACGCCATGCTCACCGTGGCGGCAAAGCCCGCGGTAAACGGCACATTCGGGTGCGTTGTCAAATCGAGGAACAAGCTCTGCACGCCTCCCTGTGAGGCGAGAATCTGGCCGCCAAGGGTCGCGACGTACAGTGGGCCGTCGCCGCTCGTCACGACGTCAATCGGCGGCGTCGTCGCGCCGGGAACGCCTGACGAAAAGGCGTTGAACGCCGGCACAAGGCCGATGGCGATATTGCCAGCAGCGACCGGCTGAGCGACCGCGCGAATGGCGACCGCGGCGCCCCACGCCAGGGACGCGATGCATGTCCTTGCCCGCAAACTTGCCAGGCGGCGCAGACAAGCGCCCTCGGCGCGGCGGGCGCGGCCCCCCGCTGACATCCGCGCCGCGCGAGAGCGCTCGTCGTGACTCATGGCGCCCGCCGCCGACCGGCGCTCGCCAGAATTCCCAACGCTGATGCGGCAAGCATCAGCATTCCAGGCTCAGGCACGGCCGTAACGACGGGCGGCGTCGTGCCGTATTGCGCGCGCCACGCGGCGAAGACTGATCCGGGCGCGCCGGCCCGTTGAATCAACAGAAAATCGTTTCCGTCGACAATAAAATTCCCGTCGAAGTCGCCAGTAATGGCTCCGACGGCTGTGACCACCAACTCCCCCGTTCCTGTGATGAACGGCGAATTGGAAGCATTGTATGTGCCCGCCGGTTGGGGAACGCCGTTCACGAAGAGCGAGCGGATCGTGTCCTGGCCCGCAAAGTTCAGGTTGAACGTTGAGCCGCTGAGCACGAACACGTCCGACGTGTCGCCCAGGTAGGCGTTAGTAATGCTCAACGCGCCGCTGAGCACGCGCGTCATGCCGGTATAGGTGTTGAAGTTCGTGAGCGTGAGCGTACCTGTGCCGACCTTCGCAATGCTCACGGGACGAGTTGTTGGAGCGGGCGTGTTGCCGCCATTGCTAATGATCCCGTCGAAGGTCGTCGACGTGTTGAGGCCGCCGATCGTCCAGTTGACGCTGGTGGCCCCGGCGCCGCTTTCGTGCCCGCCCAAACGGGTCGACGCGCCGCCCGTGAGCGATCCGAGCTGAAACGACGTGGGCGTGTTGTCGATCCGGGAGGCGAGCGTCGAGGCGTTCGCGCCGAGATCCCAGGCGACGTTTGTGCCCAAGGCGTTGGGGTTGCGCGCGCGGATGAACACGGCAGTGGTCGGGCCGACCGCCGCGCTGCCAGTCAAGCCGCTGTTGACGCCGTGCAGATCAATGCCGTTCGTGCCAGTTCCATTGACGTTATCGAGGGTCAGTGCGCCCGAACCGCTGATGACGCCTTGAAGATTTAGGGTTTGAGCGCCGGCATTGCTGTTGGCAATGCGATTGCCCGTCCCGACAACGACGATGTTGTTCGGCATATTGAAGTTGCCGGCGGCGCCGGCGTGGACCGCCCCGCCATTGAGCGTGACGGCGCCGCCGCCGAGCATGCCCGTCCCGGCCAGAGCAATAATGCCGCCGGAAACCGTCGTACCGCCGGCGTAGTTGTTGGGCGTCGTGAGATTGAGCGTGCCGGTTCCCTGCTTCACCAGCGACGTGCCGCCGGTGATCCGGCCCGTCCCGCTGATCGTGTATTCCACGGCCGAGTTGTTCACCAGGACCGACGACGGCGAGACCGGCACGTTGAGCGTGATGACTGTGTTAATCGGCGGGTTGACGCCGTCGGACGTGTCGAGGAACGACACAGCGTCGAGCTGAAAGAACTTGTCGGCGGCGTTGGTCCCCGTGTTGCGCCAGTTGGCCGTGCCAGCGGCGCCGGCGTTCCACACGCCGTCGACGCCGCCCGACCAGTGGAGGTTGCCCGCCGCGGCGCTGGAAATGTTTAACTTCACTTGGTTGCCGGCTAGTGAGAGCGTCGGCGCCGCCCCGCGGCCTTCCCACGCCACCGTCCAGCCAGCGAGGGAGCCGGTGGGCGGAGCCGTGGAATTGAGGAGCGTGTAGGCGCCCGTCGTGGCGCCGCCCAGGAAGCCGACGTGGACAACAGGCGCGCCGGCGAGATCGGCGCCGGCGACCTGAATGAGATCGTTGCCGCTGGAGAGCGACGGTGAGACGTCAAAATTGATCTGGCCCGTGCCGGCGAACGATAGCGCGTTGTTGAACGTCAGCGTGCCGGCGGTGGCTGTCAACGTCTGCGAGACGCCGCCGACGTTTGTGTCGCCCGGCGCCAGGACGCCGGCGCCGTGATTGAAGTTGCCCGTGATCTTGCCGGCGCCGATCACCTGCTGAAACGCCGCCGTGTTGTACGTCGTCGTAGCTTCGGAGACGTCGAGCGTGCCGGCGGCGCGAACGTCGATCGTGCTCAGCGTCGCGTCGTCGACGCCGCCAGGAATTGTCGTTGCGCCTACGAGCTTGAGCGTGCCGTTCTCCACGCGCGTGACGCCGCCACGGAGGCCGACGTCGGCGTTGGCCGTCGGTTGATAGGACAGCGCTCCCGAGAGCGTCAACGTGCCCGTCCCGACTTTGATCAAGTTCAAGCCGTTTCCGGGGGTGATATTCCCGGCAAACGTCGTGGAAGAATTCAGGCCGCCGATTTGGTACGACACAAACGTCCCGTTGGCGCCGCCTTCCAGCGTCGACGTTGCGTTGCCGGCAAGGGCGCCAACCTGGACAGTATTTCCGCCTGAGTTCGTGTTGGTTCCAAGCGTGGCGTTGTTGAGCGTCACGGTCGTGTTCGAGAAGCTATTGGCGTTGAAGCTGCCGCCGACAATCCGCATCGAGAGGGCGGCAGGCGCACCCTCGATGGTTCCGGTCACGTTGAGCGCGGTCATATTGCCGGTCGCCGCCCAGTTCTGGTCGGCGCTGGCTGAGACGCCCAGGTTGAGATTGAGCGTGGCGCCGGCGCCGCTGACGCCCGCCATGGGTGAGCCGTTGTCGTTGTTGATCGCCACCGTCGACCCCGCGGCCAGGCGCACGCCGCCCACGCCGGGATTGGGCGAGGGGTTATCACCGACAGCCACATTCGGGATCAGCACCGTACCATTGGCCATGTCGATGAACTGAGTCGCCTTGTAAGGGCCGTTAAGAGTCAGGGCGCCTTCGTTGACGCGGATGTTGCCCGTCAGACCGTTTTCCGGCGTGTTGTTGTCAGCCGACAGGACGAGGGTCCCGGGGCCTGTCTTGGTGAATCCAGTCGCGCCAGCCAGCACGTTCGTCAAATCGACGACGCTTCCGGACGCCAGCGCGCCCACGGAGATCGTCGGGGTCGCGCCCGCGAGCGTCAGATCGGCGCCCGACAAACTCCACCCGCCCGGGGTTGCAACGGCCGTGTCGCCGAAGTTGAGCGTTCCGACAGTTCGCGGCGTCGACAGCGTCACGCCGACCACGCCCGAGACGTCAATTGTGCTGAAGTTGGCCGTGGCGCCGGCGCCGTCGGCGATGGCTCCGCCCGACCAACTGGCGCTTGTGTCCCAGTCGCCGCCGGCAGCGGCATTCCAGGTTCCATTGGTTTGAGCCAACGCTTCGCGACCCGTGGCGACAGTCAGCGTCGCCAGCGCCGTAACTGCGAGGACGTGCCGAGTCAACATGGGGATGAACTCCTGGCGTGGTGACAAGCGATTGATCCAAGCCTTCTACGTTGTCTGTTCTCAAGCACAGTCTGTTCTCAAGCACAGACGGGCGCGTCCAAGGCGGCGCCGCTAACGAGCAACGTGGCGCTGAAGACGGCTGCCGCCGCCGGCCCGATCATGGAGCGAATCATCCTTCGGAGCATCGCTCGTACCTCCCGTGGTAACCGACGAAAATCTGTGGTGCGAATAGTCAGTGAACGGAATCAGCGAACGACGGCGGATCGCGCGCGGCGCGGCGGCGCCGAGATGCGAGAGTCGAAAGGCACGGGCGGTGAAGAGTGCGGTAGCGCTTCCAGGCGATCGTGAATTGGCGCCGACGAGCTGTTGGCGTCGCCGAACGGGTTGGGTCGGCGATTCGTGGAAACGCCCCTCAACGCCTCCAAGCACGGGTTCCCATCGCTGCAATTGACAACCAAGTCGCCGCGGTAGACGCCATGCGGCGCGGACAAGCCCCACGTCCCACGAGAATTAAGCGTTGGCGGAGCGGGCGTTACCGGCAAAAGGCGCGAATTGCTCAAATAATGGAATGACCGCGAGGCGACCTCAAAAAACGCCTGGGTGGACCGGTAAGTCATTGTCAGAAAGCAACTTGTGGCTCATCTCTGCGAAGCAACCGGCGCGTAGCTTCGTTGATTGACGCGCCCACGCGTGCTTGACTTAGGAATCCCAGTCCGAGGCGAGAATCTGCATAATCGAATGCGGTGTTTCGGCTTACAATCCACGTCGCCTGCCGCGGTGCGCCTCCGCACGGCGGATCGCTCGTCGCGGTTGACCGCGCACAAGGCCCTCGCATGGACGATTCCACCGAACCGCTCGCGCAGGGCGATCCCGCGGCGCGCGGCGGTGACCGAGACGGGCAGCGATTCGTTGAACTCTTGGGCGCCCACGAGCGGGAGTTGTTCGGGTATATTTTCTCCCTCACCGCCAATTGGGACGACTCGCAGGAGGTCATGCAGCGGCTGCGGATCCGCATTTGGGAACAATTCGACCGGTACGACCAGGCGCGGCCGTTCGGCGCCTGGGCCCGGGCGATTGCCTACTACCTGGTGCTGGCGTTCCGCAAGGAGCGCTCGCGGCAGCGGGAATACTTCACCGAACGGGTGATTCAACTGCTCGACGAGGCCTACGCCAAGTCGAGCGGCGGCATGGGTCGATCGCGTGAGGCGCTCGTGGATTGCCTGGCGAAGCTCACTGGCGACAAGCAGAAGCTAGTGACCGAGTACTACTCGCCGGGAGGTCCCGCCGAGCTGGTCAAGTCGAAGGGGATGACGGCCAATTCCCTGCGGCAGGCGGTCCACCGCATTCGCCGGCAGTTGTACGAGTGCGTGCAGCGATCGTTGCGCGCGACGCAGTGAGGGCAGAGATTATTCAATAACTGGGCGGCAACCCCAGAAAGCCGCGACCGCTAGTCGCGCGGAATTGAGATCGGCTATGGAACGCGACGCACTGGTCGCCGAGATTCTCGAATTGGCCACCGCCTGCCAGACCGGCGCCGCCACGGAGGACGAGCGCGCCCGCCTGGAGCGACTGCTCGAGGACAATCCCGATGCGCGGGACGTCTACCTCCGCGTCGCCGACGATACGGTGACGCTCAACGACGTGCGGCATGCGAAGCTCCCGAGCTCCGCCGCATGCGAGTTCGTCGCTGCTGAGCCAGCGTCCGCAACGACCGCGCCTCCTGGCCGCCTGGGGACTGCGTGGGCGACCAGTTTCGCGCTGGCCGCCGGCGTCGCCGCGGCGGCTTTGGGCATCTGGCTCGCACGCCCCACGGATCGGCTGAGTGAACGGGCCGCGCCCGCTGCGGCCGGCATGTCGTTCGCGCGCATTGTCAATCTCTCCGACGTCCAATGGGCTGACGGCGCCGACTCGTTCGGCGAATGGGAGCGCGTTGGCCCCGATCAGTCGCTCGCCTTCGACGGCGGCAGCGTTGAGCTGCTTTACGACAACGGCGTGCAGATCGTCATCCAAGGCCCCGCCCAGTGCCGGCTGCTCTCCGAGAGCCGGGTGCTGGCGACGGCCGGCAAGCTCGTGGCCCGCGTTGGCCCCGAGGCCACGGGGTTCGAGATCGTCTCGCCGCACGCCAAGGTGATCGACCGCGGCACGTCGTTTGGCATGACGATCGACCCCGACCATCAAACCGACGTGGTGGTTTACGAGGGCATGGTCGACCTGTCGCTGCCGGAGAGCGCCGACAGCGATCTCCGCCGGCTGGGCGCGGGCGAGGCGATGCGCATCGGCCGCGACGGCCAGGTGGGCCGGATTTCCTCCGTGGCGGGCGACGCCTTCTTGCCGCCGCCGCGGCTGGGCGAAATGCAAACGGGCGCCTCCCAGGTGTTCGAGTCGGTGACCGACAATCTCAAATCCTCGCAAACGGCCAAATACTACCGAGTCGTCGCGCGGGGCATTCGCGAGGATTGCCAGGCGTATGTCGACCGGCATCACCAGTGGAACGGGCTGGACGACCGCGGCATCCCGCCCTTCCTCCGCGGGGCCGACTATGTGATGACCTTCAACGACGACAAGGTGCAGCACGACCTGCGGATCGCCGTGACCCTTGCCCAGCCGGCTCGGCTCTACCTGCTGGTCGACGATCGGGCCCGGCCGCCGAAGTGGCTGACCGAGGCGTTTGTCGACACCGGCTGGGACGTCGGCAGCGACGAAGGGTACGATGACGTGCCGGACGTGAAGACGGCGATCGGCGCCGGCAAGAGCATCGAGTACTCGTTCTCGATCTGGTCGCGCGACGTGGCGACGCCATCGACGGTGATGCTAGGGTCGCTGTTGGAGGAAGAAGTCCACTCGCCGCCGCGCGAGGTGCTGCGGGCCATGTACGGCATCGCAGCCGTGCCCCTGACCGGCGCCGGTAGAGTCCCCGCCGCCGAGTGACGGCGACACGCTGCCCTGCCCCACTTGTCATTCCGAGGTCCGCCGAGGAATCTGGTGGGAATCCTCACCGGACGTTGCCACTGGGTGAGGCGGGGAACAGAGAGCCGACGCATGCCGCGATTTGCCGATCACCTTGTTGCCGCCGTTCTGTTGGCATTCTGCAACGCCTCGCCGAGCCGCGGCGAAGACCACTACCTCTTCTCCTACTTCACCGGCAACGGCGAGGACGGCCTGCATCTGGCCCACAGCACCGACGCGTTCACGTGGACGGCGATCGCCGGCGGACGGTCGCTGCTGAGGCCCACCGCCGGGGCCGACAAGCTGATGCGCGACCCGTCGATCGTCCGCGGGCCCGACGGCGCCTTTCACATGGTGTGGACCGTGAGTTGGGGCGAGCGCGGCATCGGGTACAGCTCGTCGCCTGATCTCATCGAGTGGGCGCCGCAGCGGTTCCTCCCGGTGATGGAGCACGAGCCCACCGCGCGCAACTGCTGGGCGCCAGAGCTGCTTTACGATGACGCTTCCCAGCAGTACTTCATCTACTGGGCGACGACGATCCCGGGGCGGTTCCCCAAGACCGACGGCCAGACGCGCAACAGCGCCGACGACCCCGGCTACGATCACCGGATTTACTTCACGACGACGAAGGATTTCGAGACCTTCGCGCCGACGCGGCTCTGCTACGACGACAATTTCAACGTCATCGACGCGGCAGTCGTCCGCGACGGCGAGGTGTACGTCATGTTTCTCAAGGACGAAACCGACAAGCCGTTTGCGCCGCAGAAGAACATTCGCATCGCCGAGGGCCAGGAGGCGGCCGGGCCGTTTGGACCGCCGAGCGCACCGATCACGGGCCACTACTGGGCCGAGGGGCCGTCGCCGCTGAAGGTCGGCGACCGCTGGCTGGTGTATTTCGACAAGTACACGGACCATCGTTACGGGGTCGTGTCGTCGTCGGATCTTGTCACGTGGGCGGACGAGTCAGACCGGCTGGAAGTCCCGCCCGGCATGCGCCACGGTACGGCCTTCGCCGCGCCGGCGGACGTGGCGGAGCGGTTGCTGGAGTTGGAGTGAGTCGCCGCGTGTGGCGTGCATTAACAACGAGAGGGCGGCATCCAGATGGTCGCGTCCCCTGCATTGGGCCCCGGAGGGGCCAAGTCATGTAGCCAGGGGCGTCAGCCCCTGGTTGCGAAGGCTCCACGATCCGCCGAAGCCCCGGAGGGGCGACATCGATCGGAGATGCGCCATGTCGCCCCTCCAGGGCTTCGGAAGTTCCTCACGCGACTCGTTCCAGGGGCTGGCGCCCCTGGCTACACGACGTTGCCCCTCCGGGGCAATTTGTTAATCGGCGTCCTCGTCGCGCTCACGCTGCCTACGCTTGGCGCGCTCTCCGCGGCCGCCGGCGACTTAGACTGGCCGGCTGTTGATTCCGAGACCAAGGCCTGGTCGCGCTGGTGGTGGCACGGCAGCGCCGTGACCGAGCGCGATCTTACCGTCGAAATGGAAAAGTACGCCGCTGCGGGGCTCGGGGGACTCGAGATCACGCCGATCTACGGAGTGCGCGGCGGCGAGAACGAGTTCGTCGACTACCTCGCGCCGCGGTGGATGGACCTGCTTGAGCACGTGCTCCTTGAGGCCCAGCGGCTGGGGATGGGGATCGACATCGCCACCGGCAACGGCTGGCCGTTCGGCGGGCCGTGGGTCGATGCGGAGGCCGCTTGCAAGAATCTGGTTCTCGAAACCTTCGAGCTGAGCGGCGGCAAGTCGCTCGACCAGCCCGTGCGCCACGTGCAACGTCCGATGGTGCGCGCAATCGGCCGGCGCGTGAACATCGCCGATCTCAAGGAATCAATTGGCGAGAATGACGACTTGCAGGGGCTCGCGCTGGAACAAGTGCGGTTCGAGAAGCCGTTGCCGCTTGTCGCACTGGTGGCGTATGGCGAAGGAGGCGCGCTGGTTGACCTGACCGACCGCGTCGACGCCAATGGCCGGCTCGACTGGGTCGCCCCGCCCGGCCAGTGGACGCTGTACGCGGTGTTCGAGGGTTGGCATGGCAAGATGGTCGAGCGCGCCGGCCCTGGCGGCGAGGGAAACGTCATTGATCACTTCAGTCGCGACGCGCTCAACGCATACCTCGACAAATTCGACGAGGCGTTCGCCGGCCGAGACATCGGCTCGCTACGGGCGTTCTTCAACGACTCCTACGAAGTCGACGACGCCGCGGGGAACGCCGACTTCACGCCGCGGCTGTTCGACGCGTTTCAACGCCGCCGTGGGTACGACCTCCGCGCCCATCTCCCTGCCCTGTTCGGCAGAGCGACCGACGACGAAAACGCCCGCGTGCTGTGCGACTACCGCGAGACGCTGTCCGACTTGCTACTTGAGGAGTTCACGATCCCCTGGCGCGAGTGGGCGCATCGCCACGACGCCACGATCCGCAACCAGGCCCACGGTTCGCCGGCGAACATCCTCGACCTCTACGCCGCCAGCGACGTCCCCGAAACCGAGGGAACCGATCGCATCCAGTTCATGGCCGCCGCCAGCGCAGCCCACGTCACCGGCAAACGGCTCGTTTCCGCCGAGGCGGCCACCTGGCTCGACGAACACTTCCTCGGCACGCTCGCCGAGACGAAGCGGTGGGTCGACGAGTATTTTCTCGGTGGCGTCAACCACATCTGCTACCACGGCACGTGCTACTCGCCGGAGAGCGACGAGTGGCCGGGGCGGCTGTTCTACGCGTCGGTCGAGTTGCAGCCGACCAACCCGCAGTGGCGGCATTTTCATGCGCTCAACGAGTACGTCGCCCGCTGTCAGTCGTTCCTGCAAGCGGGCAAGCCGGACAACGACGTGCTGGTGTACTACCCGATCCACGACGAGTGGGCGAAGCGCGGTCGTACGACGCTGGCCCACTTCAACGGCGAGATGCGCGGCACGTCGGCTCGCCGCGTGGCCGAGGAATTGCTGGCCGCGGGATACGGCGTCGACTTCATTTCCGACCGTCAGTTGTGGGGCGTGACGGGTCTCGAAGATGGTCTGGAAATCGGCGGCGTGAAATATCGTGCTTTGGTCGTCCCTGAGTGCGAGACAATGCCGCCGGAGACGCTGCGGCGGATCGCGTTGGCGGCGACAAGCGGAACGCCTGTAGTGATCGAGGGCCAGTGGCCCGAGAGGACTCCGGGCTATCGCGATCAGGAGCATCGAGCTGAAGAAGTCGCTCAGAAGCTCAATGAGCTTCGAGAGCTTGGCCAGCGCAGAAACCTCGTTCAAATCGTGCAAGAGGCGGTCGCAGGTCGTGCTGCCGCCGGGCTGGCTCAGCTCGGCATCCTCGGCGAGGACTTGGCGGCCGGCGGTCGCGGCTTGTCATTCATTCGCCGGCGGTACGACGACGGCTACGGCTATTTCATCGTCAACACGGGTCGCGATGCCTACGACAATTGGACCCGGATTCGCGTGAAGGCCGAATCGGTCGCGGCATTCGATCCAATCACGAGCGACAGCGGCATGCTACTCTCTCGCCCGGCGAACATGGACGAGCCAGCCGGCGATGGAACCTATGTGCGAATTCGCGTTGAGCCAGGCCAGGCGCTCATCGTTCGCACATTTGACCATGCCGTGACGGGATCGCAGTGGAAGTATCTGACGCCGAATGGCGAACCGAAATCGATTGGAGGCGATTGGCGGCTTACCTTCGTCGACGGCGGGCCGACGCTGCCGGAGCCGATCGAAACGAGCGAGCTCAAATCGTGGACTGAATTGGGCGGCGACGCCGTCAAGAACTTCTCCGGCGTCGGGCGCCACACAATCGAATTTGATGCACCGGAGCCGAGCGCCGACGGTTGGCTGCTCGATCTCGGCGAGGTGCGCGAGTCGGCCGACGTGCGGCTCAACGGCGAAACGCTTGCGACGCTCTTCTGCAAGCCGTACCGCGTGCGGATTCCGGCGGACAAGCTGCAGGAACGAAACACGCTGGAAATCGACGTGGCAAACCTGATGGCCAACCGCATTGCCGATCTCGATCGCCGCGGCGTCACGTGGCAGAAGTTCTACAACGTGAACATGGCCGCCCGACGGCGGGAGAACGCCGGCCCGCGCGGCGTGTTCACCGCGGCGAAGTGGGAGCCGCTGCCGTCGGGACTGCTCGGGCCAGTGACGCTGACGCCCGTGGCGGCTACCGACGCCGTGGGCCCAGGCGATGCACCGTCGCGCTGGCAATTCGATTACGACCCCGACGACCAACCGGCGTCAGTGTCGCTCGCCGTGCCCGAGGGCAACTACCGCATCACGGCAACTCTCGGCGACGCCGAGGCCCACTCCACGACGACAATCCACGCCGAAGTTCGCCGGCTGCTCGCCGAGACGATTCGCGTGCCGGCCGGCGAGACGGCGACGTTCGCGGCCACGGTCAGCGTTCGTACGCCGCGAATCGCCGACGGCCGCGAGGTGCGGCTCAAGGATCGCGAACGTACCGACGAGTGGGCCAACTGGGACGACAAGCTGACGCTTGTCTTCTCAAGCGACCAGTCGGGCGTCAGGCGCGTTGTCGTCGAGCGCGACGAGCGCTGCCCGACGCTGTTTCTCATCGGCGACTCGACCGTGTCCGACCAGGCGAATCCCCCCTGGAACAGTTGGGGGCAAATGCTGCCACGGTTTTTTGGGCCGTCGATCGCGGTCGCCAATCACGCGGAGAGCGGCGAGTCGATCCGCAGCGCACTGGGCGAGCGGCGGTTCGAGAAGCTGTACAGTCGACTGCGGCCCGGCGACTGGGTGGCCGTACAGTTCGGCCACAACGACATGAAGTCGACGGCGCCCGACGCGCTGGCGACCTACACGGCCGACCTGCAGAACATCGTCGCCGCGGTGCGTGAGCGCGGCGCGACGCCGATCCTCATCACGTCGATGGAGCGCAAGAACGGCATCGACCGCGACACGCTTGCCGGGTATCCCGACGCCGTGCGGCGCGTAGCGAAAGAAGCCGCCGCCCCGCTGGTCGACCTCCACGCCATGAGCAAGACGCTGTACCGCGGCCTGGGCGACAATCTTGACGCGGCGTTCCAGGACGGGACGCACCACAACGACTTCGGCAGTTACGAACTGGCGCGCTGCGTGGTCGAGGGGTTACGCCCAGCCGTGCCGGAGCTGGCCGCCCACCTCCGGGCCGACGCGGGGCAATTTGATCCGGCGCATCCGGATTCTCCGGACAATTGGGGCGCAGCGACGCAGCCGTAACCCGGCGGGCCGCATTCGGGCGCCACTGCTGGCTCGTCAAGCAGTGCGAAGCGTGTACCGGCCCCACTGCTGGACAAGCCAGCAGTGGCACCCAGGCGGGGACGCTTGTTACACGCTGCACCCTCACTCCAACCCTCCCCCGAAGGGAGCGGGGGCGCCGATTCTGCGGCCTCTTCGTGCGGCAACGCCTCGTTCCGTGCCGCCCTTCGCCCAGGCCCGGCTTTTTCTTGATCGCCGCACGCCGCCAATCATGCTGAAGGTTGGCCGCGCTCGGGGGCTAACCACGCGCCGCCTGCATCCACGGAACAGAGCACCTACTGATGTTGCACCTCACGCATTGCGCAGCCGCGTTGCGTTGCGGCTCGCGCCGGATCGCCGCGTCGTTGGCCCTGCTGCTGGCGACGGGCGCCGTCGCCCACAGCGCGCCGATTTTTTCCGTCGGCCCCAAGGAAACGATCTACACCAAGAGCCAACGCGACAGCCTCGGACTGCCGTTCTGGACCGACGGCAGCCTCGGCGTCGTGCCGATCGGCGGCGGGCAGTACCACTTCTACGCGGCCAACAGCACGCAGACCGTCCGCACCACCGGCACGTTGGCCAACCCCGGCGGGTCGAAGCAGAACGTCAACATTTGGGGCGCTACGGGATTCGACTATCTCGCCGGCGGGCCCGTGTACAACGACACGGCCAGCGGCAAGCGGCTCATGATCTATCACGGCGAACGCCACGGCAACGGCGCCCAGGATTACTACAGCGTGCTGGGCATGGCGGTGTCGACCGATACGTCGGGGCTGAACTTCCAGGACCTCGGCGTCATCTTGCAGACGAACGTGTCGCAGGCCGCCAAACCGCACGCGATCGAAGTCGGCGGCGGATCGTTCGCGGTGGTGGGCGACCAGCTCCACGTGTACTACCGCGACTACCTGGCCGCCGGCGGCAGCGCGGAATTCGCCGTCGCCCGGGCGCCGCTGTCCACGGTGCTCAACAACGCCCGCAACTACCAGGGCACGGCGTTTACCAAGTACTACAACGGTTCATGGTCGCAGCCCGGCGTCGGCGGCCTCGCGTCGCCGCTGGAAACCGGCAACCCGTACAATATCTGGTCGTCGGTGTCGTCCAACACGTACACGGGCGGGCTGGTGATGGTCAGCACGCAGTACGAATCAGGCGGCGGCGATTTGTACCTCTCCACCTCCAACGACGGCCTGAGCTGGACCCCCCGCCAGGCGATCGCCTTCGACCCCGGCGAGCAGGTCTACCCGACGATCATCGGCACGGGCGCCGATCCCACCAAGAGCGACAAGTCGTTCTACGTGTACTACACCGACAGCGCCGCCGGCGGCTGGAACCGTTGGACGGACGCGAAGCTGATGCGCCGCGAGATCACCTTCGACCCCGCCACGCCGAGCCTGCCGCCGGCGTCGAACGAGTGGACCTCCGTCGGTAGCTACGCCGCTGAGTACCAAGGCGGCGCGCCGGCCGCGGGTTGGCGCTACATGTGGAATCCCAAGGGCACCGTGGGCAACGCCGCCGCGTACGTGCCGCTGCTGTGGAGCAACGTCGCCGGCGCGTACAACACCACCGGAGTCGCCACGCAGGCGTGGTCCAATGGTAAGAGTCACAACGACGACTACCTGGCCCTCTACTCCTGGGGCGGGCACCCGGGCCGGCCCGGCTACAACGCCATCGCCAGCTACACGATCCAGCCCGAGGACGGCGCCGGGCTCTACCGGCTCGCCAACGCGTCGATCCAGAAGACCGACGGCGTCACCTCCTCGGGCGAGGATCCGCTCAACGTGCTCGTGTACGTCAACAACACGCAGATGGGCGCCTCGCAATCGGTCTCCACCAATGGCGCCGCGCTTAACTTCGGCCGCGACCTGGGCCAGCTCAACGTCGGCGACACAGTCTACGTGATGGCCAACGCCGCCGGGAATCAGAACTACGACAGCTTCATGGGCTTCGACTTTGCGATTCAGAAGAGCACGCTGTCGACCACGCCCGTGGTGATCCCGCCGGCGCCGAGCCCGCCGCCGGTGGTCACTCCGCCGCCCGTCGTGACGCTGCCTCCGGTCGTGACGCCGCCCGTCACGCCGCCGCCGGCCACCCAGTGGGTCGCCGTCGCCAATCACTTGAACGACTTCCGGGCCGGCGCGCCGCTGGCCGGAACCGGTTGGAATTACATGTGGAACCCGACTGGAAAAGTGGGCAACGCAGCGGCGTTCGCGCCGCTCAAGTGGAGCGACGTGGCCGGCGCCTACAACACGACCGGCGCCGCCACTCCCGTGTGGAACGGCAAAGGGCACGTCGACGACTACCTGACGATCGGCTACTACGGCGGCCATCCCGGCCAGCCGGGGTACAACGCGATCATCAGCTACACGATCCAGGCGGACGACGGCGCCGGGATGTACCGCCTCGCCGCCAGCACGCTCATGAAGGCCGACGCGATCAAGACCGGCAACGAGGACGGGCTGACGCTCGCCGTGTATGTGAACAACGCGCTGCGGGGCTCGACGCTCACTGTTCCCACGACCGGAGCCGGGATCACCTTCGACCGCGAGCTGGGCCAACTCGCCGTCGGCGACGTCATCTACCTGATCATCGGCGCGGGAGCCAATCAGAACTACGACAGCTTCAAGAACCTCAACCTCACGATCCAGAAGCTGACCGCCGTCGCCGTCTCGGCCATCGCACAGTCGGTTCCTGAGCCGGGGACCAGCTTGCTGCTGGTCTTCGGAGCGCTGTCGATCGCGGCGTCGCGCCAACGGCGGCGTTAGGCCGGCGGCTTTCGGAGCAACACGACCGTCTGCACGTCGTGATGCGCCCGCGGTTGGACGGCGACCACGTCGAACCACTTGCCCCACACCCGGCGGATGTAGTCGGAGTGGAAGAACACGTTGCAGTTGTGTTCGATCGAGTGGCGATTCCAGGCGAATACGAGCCGCTCGCCCGGCATCGGCTCCTGGGGCCGATAGAGCGAGTCGAACTGCGGGTCCTTGCGCAACCCGGCGAGTAGCCCGGGCCGTTCGGCAATCAGCGGCCAGGTGTGCTCCGAGTGAATCGTGAGCAAGGCGTACCCGCCGTCGGCCAGCACGCGGTGGATTTCGGCCAGCCAGCCCGACTCGTAGCTGTCGATGTGCGTGAACACCGACAGCGCGACGCACAGCGTGGCGCTTCGATCGGCGAGCGGAAACTGTGGATAGGGGCTGACCTTGACGCCCCGCACCGTCGGCCCCATGTGTCGGTCGATCCACGCGACGTGGTTGACGTTTAGCTCCGCGACGGTCACCTGCTCGACGTCCTCGTCGAGAGCAAGGTGACGGGCGAGTCGGCCAGTCGCGCCGCCAAAGTCGAGGACGCGCGGCATCGCCTCGGCCGGGACAAAGCGGCGCAGCATGCGAAGGTCCTCCTGCCCCGAAAGCCAGTACGCGAGATGGCGGTCGTCAAAGTACCCTTCGCGATCCTCCGCGGCGGGGATGGGGACGGCGTCGCGCTCGATGGCCGCCCGAACGGCGGCATCATTCAGCAGCGGGGCGAGAAACGAATCGACCGCGGCGACCTGCGCCGGGTCGCGGAGAAATTCCCGCGCTAGGCCGACGGCCGGGCAATGGGGTCGCCGAACCTCGAACCAACTGGGGGCGTGCGCCGCGCCTGCCGAGCGAGAGCCATCCTTGCGCAAGAGTCTACGAAGCGTCCGCGCCACATGAACCTCCTTAAGCGAGCCAGGGAGGCGGCAGTATGGCACAAGCCTCGGCGAATCGGCAATGCAAGTCGTGGACGTCGCGTTACGCGTAGTCGCAAGTGTTGCCCGTGGTGAGCATCCCCTCGGCCAGCAAGATACTGCGGGCCACGTCGACCATCTTCTGCCGGTGCTGGCGGGCCGTTTGCCGCAGCCGCAAGAAGGCCTCCGGCTCGTCGATGCGTCCGCGCTTCATGAGCAGGCCCTTGGCCCGCTCGATGATCTTGCGATCCTCGAGCAGTTGGCGGACGCTGGCGGTTTCTTTCTGGAGGGCGACCAGCTCGTCGTGCCGCTGCAACGTGATGGCGATCGCGGGCTCCAATTCCGCCTCGCGAATCGGCTTTACCAAGTATGCGAACGGGTGGCAGCGGTAGGCGCGCTCGAGCGTGGCGTGGTCAAAAGTGGCCGACAGAACGACCAACGGCAAGTGGCGCTCGAGCGTGACTTGCGAAACGGCGTCGGCAGCGTCATGGCCCGGCAGACGTATGTCGGCGATCACCAGGTCGGGCGCGCAGCGGCGGCAGCCTTCAAGCAGCTCGTCGCCGCTGGCGGCTTCGACGACGACCTGGTGTCCCATGCGCTCCAGGCAACTTCGCAACAGGGTGCGGACTGGGGGCTCTTCGTCTGCGATGGCCATCCGTCGTCCGTGAGCCATGGTTGGCGCTCCTCAAACCCATGTCGCGCAGCGCGACAGTTCAACACTTCGGCGCCGTCACAGCGTCGGCTCGATAGAACTTTCCACAAATGAGGCGGAGCGCATCATGACGCCGCCATTGTTCGGGCGCCTGAGAAGAAACACGCACATTTTTGACAAGAATTACCTGATCGCGCACGAGGGATCGCGAACTGATCAGCGTCTGAATGTCGCGCGCCGCCGATCTGCGTCTCGACAAACGGTCCCATGCGTCGCCAATCTCTCCGCCGGCGCAGGCGGATTCGGCGATCATACACCTCGGGATCGCTCGTCATTGATCGAAACACATCAATACTCCCCCTGATCGGGGGACTTTTGCATCTTTCCACACTCCAATCGAAGCACTCCATTTTGACCCTGTCGTGCTCGTGGCCTAGCGTTGCGTGTCCGGCGATCCGCGATTGACCGCCGAGCGGTCGCTCCATCGTGGAGTGATCGCGACCGCACGATTCGGGCCATGAACGCCCCCGCAGCGCTGAAGGCAGCGCTCCGGGGGCTTTTTTTGCGCCCCACGGACGAGCGCGGGCGCCTTGCCCCGCGGCGGCATGAACGCCTGGATTGTCAGCGAATCGGCGATGACCCCCCATCCGTCGGGCGTGCGGCTGCTTGCTGGGCCGCGACTGTTTAACCCACTGGGAGCAATTGCGTCTCAACAATTGCAGCGCGTCCTCGCCCTGGCCCGCGCCGCGGCGACGGTCGTCGTCGTCCGACCTTTCCGGACTGAACGCGCCGTCGAGCCCCTTCGACGGCATGCTGCTGTACCAGCGCCGCAACGACCGCCGGCCGATCGTGCTTGCCGCCACGCAACTTATCGGCGGCGGCCAGGCGTCCGGCACGATCTACGCCAAGTGGGGTCACGTCGCCTTCGTCGGCGGCTCCGGCGCGTACGACCTGCGAATGGTCTGCGGCACGCTGCGCGTGCTCACCGTGTTCGATACGACCCTCGCACCCAGCGAGCTGCTCCCCGCCGCGCAGGATGTGTTTCTTGTGGAGTAGGTGCGCCATTCCCATCCCCGACATTCCGCGCTGAACGCTGACGACGACCGAGGACCTAACTCGTGCCGAACACTGTTCCCTTCGATCCGATTCGCCTGCTCGACGCGATTGCCGAGTTGGCGACCAATGAATTGACCGTGCCCCAGGCGCCGGACGCGCACGCGTCGCCCGCAACCGCCTTCCCGCGCCAGTCGGCCGATTTGCGGATCGTCCTATGCACGGCCTCGGCCGAAATGCGTCGCTACGCCGCCGACCGCGGCTGCGAGCTGCGGTTGGAACTGCCGGCCGAGCCGCTCATGGTTCAGGCCAGCTCGCCGCATCTGGAAATCGCGCTCATGAACCTCGTCCGCAACGCGATCGACGCCAATGCCACGGCGGTCACGCTGCTGGGCGAAGCGGACCACGACCGCGTCGAGGTTCGCATCGACGACGACGGCGGGCACATCGTGCCCGATTCCCTCGGCGAAGTCGACGACCCGGCGACGTTGGTCCACTGGTCGGCGGATCTCGCCGGCTCGATTGCCCGCAGCATTGTCGAAGAACACGGCGGCCGGCTCGACTTGGTCGCCCACCCCGGTCGCGGCACGACCGCGTGCCTGACCCTGCCCCGCGAATCCGAAGGAGTTACCGATCGATGAATGCAGGAGCCCGATCCTATTCCCGCCGCGCTGCGACGGGCCGCGAGACGGCGTCGATCGGCGCCGAGCGACCGGCATGCGACGCGTTTGTCCACGTGCTCGACGCCGACGAATGGTTCCGCAACGCCGCGGCGCAACAGTTGCGCAACCGCGGTCTGGCGGTGTTGTGTTACGCCTCGGCGGACCAGTTCATGGCCACCTACGCGCCGCAGGAGTATGAGTGTCTGCTGGTCGACCTGGCGCTGCCGGGCATGCCGGCGTACGAATTGCAGAGCTTGCTCCGCAACCGGCACATCCTCTCGCCGGTGATCGTCGTGTCGGACAGCGCCCGCACGGCCGACATTGTCGTCGCTGTTCAGCGCGGGGCCGCCGACTTCCTGGAAAAGCCGATCCCCGAGCACCTGCTCGTCGAGAAGGTCGAGGCGGCGCTGGAGAAGGACCGATCGACCAAGTTGCGGCGCGGCAATGTCGAGCGCCGGCTGGCCCGGCTCACCGATCGCGAACGCGAGGTAATGGAGCTGCTCGTGGCGGCGAAGACCACCGTCGAGGCGGCCCATCGGCTGGGGATCAGCCCCAAGACGATCGAGAAGCACCGCGTGCGCGTGTTCGACAAGCTCAATGTGGCGAGCGTGCCGGCGCTCATCCGCCTGGTCTGCAACCTGGCCGATGAGAAGTGACGGCGAATTGGGCGGCATGCCCTCGTCCGCGTGGGTATGTCCGACGGGTGGCACGCCCTAAGGTCTGCCGCAGGGCGTGGTTGAACTGCTGCCGGAACACGCCCTTCCCAAGCCACGCCCTGCGACAGACCTTGGGCGTGCTACCCCGAGTGTGAGCCGATCGCAACGCCTGGCGCGATTGCACCATAACGCGTCAGCCACCCCACGGCCAGATGATAGACTTCCCCTGGGCGCCAACCGACGTGTTACCAAGGCTTCTCACCAAGGAATGATCGCCATGAATGATGTGCCCACGCTGATCGATGCGAGCTGGATGATTCGAGGGTTGGGCTACGGGGTCGTGCTGGGAACGGCGCTGGAAAACTGGCTGCCGTTTCAGGCCGTCGTGTTCGCCGGCGTGCTGCTGGTGGTCGGGGGCCAGTACTTGGCCTTTCGATTCATGTCGCGGCCCGCGCAAGCCTGATCGCCGCGCCAACCTGCCACGAGCGTGCGATCCGCGAGCGGCTTGAGTAGAATCGAGGGTTTAACGATTTCCGCTCAAGGGCAGCACATGGAACGCGGGACATGCGCACCGAGGCTCAGTCGATGTCGTGGCGCGGCGATCGGCGTCGCGTGGGCGCTGGCCGCCTTAACGGCGTGGGCGCAAGCGCCCCCGCTGGCGTTCCGCCCCGAGCGCGTCGGCCCCGAGCCGCTCGACCGGCCGACGATCACGAACGTGCAGATCGTCGACCTCGACGGCGACGGCGCCGCCGACATTGTCGCCTGCGACGCCCAAGCCCAGGCCGTGTACGCCTATCGCCGCACGCCCGACGGCTCGTGGGCGGAGCAAACCCTCGGCACGAATCTCATCGCCCCGGCGCACGCCACTGTCGTCGACCTCGACTACGACGGCGACAACGACGTGCTGGTCTCCGTCATGGGCAATCTGTTCCCCGACGACGACGTCGTGGGCAGCCTTGTGCTGCTCGAGAACGACGGCGGCCAGTTCACCAAGCGCACGCTGCTGGACGACGTCCGCCGCGTCGTCGACGCCCAGCCGGGCGACTTTGACGGCGACGGCGACCTCGATCTCGCGGTCGCCGTGTTCGGCTATCTCCGGGGCCAGGTGCTGTGGCTAGAGAACCGCGGCGACCTGCAGTTCCGCGATCACGAGCTGCTGTCGGCCGCGGGCGCGATCCACGTGCCGGTCGCCGACTACGACGGCGACGGCGATCTCGACATCGCCACGATCGTTTCGCAAGAGGACGAGGAAGCGTGGGGCTTCGAGAATCTCGGCGGCGGCAAGTTCGCGCCGCGTCGGCTGTGGTCGACGGTCAACTTCGACATCGGCTCGGCCGGCCTCGTGGCGACCGATCTCGACGGCGACGACGATACGGACCTGCTGCTTCCCGTGGGCGACAACCTGGAGGACAGCTACAGCATCCCCCAGCCCTACCACGGTTGCCTGTGGCTGGAGAACAAAGGCGGCTGGCAGTTCGCCGCCCACCGCATCGCCACGTTCCCCGGCACGTACGCCGCGGCGGGGGGCGACCTCGACGGCGACGGCGACCAGGACGCCGTGCTGGTGAGCATGGTCAACCACTGGGACGAGCCCGACGCTCCCAGCCTCGTCTGGCTGGAAAACGACGGCGCGCAGCAGTTCACGCAGCACACGATCGCCACCGATCCCATCATGCTGGTCACCGCCGCGTGCGGCGACGTCGACGGCGACGATCGGCTCGACGTCGTGGCGGGCGGACTGCACGTGTACCCGCCGTTCGATCGCGCGGGCCGCATTAACCTCTGGCTCAACGCCGGTGCGGAGGCTGCACCGCCCTCCCCGGCCGCGAGTTCTCCGCCGATCGGCAAGCCGACGATCGAATCAATCGCGGACGCCGCGCCGCCGCTCCCCGATCTGTCGATGGTCGACCCGCTCACGCGCCGCGACCTCGAAGACCTCCACCAGCGAACCGCTGACAAGGTCGCCGCCGGTCAGGCTGCTGCCGCCGACTGGCTGCTCCTGGGGCAGGCGTATTACTCGTTCGGCTACTTTGCCGCCGCAACGCCGTGTTTCCGCCAGGCGTCCGAGTTGGCGCCCGAAATGACGTATGCCCGCTACCTGTTGGGCGTCAGCCTGGAACGCACCGGCGAGTTGTCCGCCGCGGTCGACGAATTCCGCCGCTTGCTGACCGTCGCCGGGACGAAGGAGCAACGTTCCATTTGGTTCGAGCTCGGCCGCTGCTACCTGCGGCTCGAAGACGCGGCGAGCGCCGAAGACGCCTTCGTTCGCGCAAACGACCACGCCCCCTCGCTGGCGCAGCTCGCCAAGCTGCGGATCCAAGCGGGCCGCGTCGCCCAAGCCGCTGGTCCACTCAACGCCCTGGCGCGGCTGCACCCCTCGGCGATCGAGGTGTACCTGCTGAACGCCCGCGCCGCGACGCTCATGGGCGATGAAAAGCTGGCCCAGCAGTTCCGCGATCGGGCGGAGTACAACTCCGACCGCCTGGCGTCCGACGCGGTCGCCCAGATGGTTGAGCAAGTCCGCAAGCAGTACGGCGCGTTCAAGCTCGGCGACGAGGCCGCGAAGCTCATCGAGGCGGAAAAGTGGGAAGAGGCCGCCGCGACGCTGCGCGAGGATTTTGAGGCCAGCCGCAACCGCGGCGCCGCGTTCCACCTGGCCGGCGCCGAGTTGGAGTGCAAACGCCCCGACGCCACGATCGAGCTGCTGGAAACCTTCATGAAGCAGCGCGGCGCCTTCCCCGCCGGCATGGTGTTGCTGGGCGACGCCTATCTCGCCGCCGGCCGAGCCGACGACGCCCTGCAGGCGTGGGAGCAAACCGCCGAGTACTATTCCGCCCCGGAACTGCATCGCCGCCTGGCGCAGCAGTACGAGTTGGCGGGCCGCGAGAACGACGCCCGCCGGCAGCAGGCCCTCGCGCTCCAGGCGACGGGGATCGACCAACTTCGCCATTCGAATCCCGCGGCGGCGAAGACGACGTTGGAATCGGCGGTGGCCAAGGAGCCGGCGCTACCGCGCGCGTGGTTCTATCTCGGCGAATGCCGCCGCGTCCTCGGCGCCGCCGCCGCGGCCCGCGCGGCGTACGGCAAGACGCTCGAGTACGCGCCGAACCACGGCCGAGCACTCGCGCGTTTGGAACTCGTGCCGGAGTGATCGCCGCGCTTGTTCCTGGAGGCGTCCCGCCGCGCGCCCCACCGTGGGCGCCATCTTACCGGCCCTTCTCAATGCCATCGGCCGCGGACGCATATAACCCAAATGGGGGATGTGAAGATTGGGGATTATCCCTTTGACTCATCAAGAGTCAGTTGAGAACCAGCGCTAGAGGCCCGTCGGCCCCTCCCCACGAGCTGCGGCTGCTTCGTTGAACCGACGGACTGCATCCTTCGCAGCCTCTTTGTCGGCTCTGCTTCCCTCCATGTTTTCAATGTCCCGAACCGATTGCGCCGAGGGGTCGAATTGAGAATTGGACTGGCTTCCTGTGTCTGCCGAGCCGCAACCAGCGAGCATGACCAGCGTGATTGCCGAGTATTGCACCGATTTCATAGACCACTCCAGGTTACGTGTCTTAGCCGCTTGGATTCTTCCGCCGGGCGAGGATCACCCTCAAGATGATGTCGTCGGGCACATCCCAGTACCCGCGCTTCCGGCGTACATCATCGCAGAACGCGATGGCCGCCCCAGGGCGTAAGAGCAGTTCGTCGATGCTGCACTGGCCACGGAAATAGCCGTTGAAGTCCTCGGCCATCTCGTCCGTGAAATGCTCGCGTGTCGCGTCGACGCCGAAGTCCTTCGGGTCGAAATTGCCGCGGGCCATGAGAAACCCCTTGTAGAAATCGGGTTGTCGAGAAGAGATAATCGCCATGATCGCCCAAGCCTCCGCTGGTTAAAAGAGGGTGCCTACCCCTTTTAGTGCGATTTGGCCGAGGGCGCAATACCCAAGCGCAGGCGGTCAATCAGACGATTTGCGTTTTGCACGCTTCTTCTGCCGTTGGACCTTCGCGGCAGCGTATTTCTTCTGCTCGGCCTTCAATTCCTCGGGTGAAACCGCAGCGAGCTTTCGTATCAGCGAGTCGAACTGACGAAATCCAGATGGGCGCTTGGGGGCCTGCATGGGAATTCCTGTACGGGATGGACGGAACTACTTGTACTGGATGGGCGGATTATGGTACGCTGGCGCCACGCTCATGGACGTACCTTCTTCCGACAGCGTCATCGACGCCAAGATTCTAAGCCTCCAAGCCGAGTATTCCGACCTCACGGCACGGATTGAACTGTCGACGGAACGGCAGAAGATCATCACTGCGCAGGTCGAGATTCTCCGCGAGGTTCGTTCTTACAATGGTTCTGCGAAGCCGCTCAATGGCCATGCTCCGCCCGCCGCACGTCGTGTCGGCAAGCTTCGCCCGACGCCAGCAATCCTTGGCCTTCTGAGGGATCACCCAGAGGGCCTATCCGACCGCCAAGTCGTCGACGAACTCGTCGACTCGGTGGAGACGGCGTCGAAGAATCGGCGCCATCTGATCGGCAATATACTGTACCAGCTTCGTGATGCTGGACGAGTCGAGAAGCTCGGCAGCCTCAACAGGTTGCCCAAGGAGCCGAAGGAAGGAGGCGAAGAGTGAGAATACCACCAAATCGTGGGCCGTCTCGGCGGCCCGAGACCCAAGCGGGACGCGGCGTTGTCTGATTTGCAGCCAGCACGCCGCGCCCGCCCGAGAGTCCCTGAAGTAGCTGGCAGTTAGTGGCACGCCACTTGCCGCCCGCTCAGTTGCATCCGAACTAGGCGCCGAGGGTGTGTGCATCCTCGGCGCCGCATTCTTTATGCACTTACAACTCTACCACGGAGTTTTTCGGGCCGTCAATGGACATCCAGTAGAAACGCATCCTGTGCCGCTTGGATTCCATTGCAACTAGGAAACCGTGCTGCTAGTCAACTCTTTGTACTGTAGGCGCTTACCTACGGTCGACAGCATCACTTCCAAGAACCGCGTGGCGTCTGTGCCCTTCCGCCGATTGAACCGGAAAGTCTGCTCGTCCAGGTAGCGGTCGAGGTGGAACGGGGCCACGGCCACGTAGGTCCCGCCGAGAGTCCGTTTCAGTAGGCTCCAGAAATTCTCCAGCCCGTTCGTGTGAACGCGGCCCTGCACGTAAGTCACTATGTGATTGACGGCCTCGTGCAGGAACGTCTCGTTGAGGCCGCGATAGGACGGGTTCTCGTCGGTGTAGACCTTCGCGCCCGGCTCGACGTTCTCACGCACGAATCCCTTCAGGACCTTGCCCCCAGTGTTTCGCGCCACGGTGCATCGAATCTCGCCGCCTCGCTCAAGCAATCCTTGCACGGCTGTCTTGCCGACGGGGCCGCCGCCAATGCGGCGCCGACTTCTTAGGCTGCGCTTCTTATTCTCCCCACCGATGAATGTTTCGTCGCTTTCGACCTCGCCTTTTATCTTGACGAAGCTGTTGGTTTTCATCGCGAGACGAACGCGGTGGAGCATATGCCACGCGCTCTTTTGCGTGACCTGGATGGCGCGGGCCAGTTCGCAACTGCTCGCGCCATTCTTGCAATTGGCGATCATCCACACGGCCACGAACCACTTGTCGAGGCCCAGCGGCGAATCCTCGAAAATGGTGCCGACCTTGACGGAAAATTGCTTCCGGCAGCCCTTAGTTTTGCACTGATACATTCTGCGGCTGGCGATGTTGCCGATGTTCTCGCCGCCGCACTTGGGGCAGGCCGGCTTGCCGTCGGGCCACTTGATCTTGTCCATGTACTTGTGGCACACGTCCAAGTCGGAGAAGTACCGAACGGCTTCAAGCAACGATTGCGGGTGGGATGTAATGTCCATGCCCGCAGTTTAGCCGCCTGGGCGTGATGAGTCAAGTATATAATCCCCTGAAGATTTGGCGAATCTCGCCGGATTTTGTTGGGCTCGACCCCCCTACCGCCTTTAGACTGCGGGCGGAACACCGAGAGTGCGAGGCGACAGTCACGGCCCGTGGCCGCGGCTCTCAGCATCAATGCAACGTCGGTGATCCTTGGACCGCGATCACGCGCATCGCGGCGCCTTGATGGCACGGCTGCGCCCTTGGCTGGCTCGTCACAGCGAACGGCGACCGCGTTGCGCGGCCGGGCTGGCGTTGGCGGCCTACCTTTGCGGAACCCTGCTGCTGGCCGCCGTCGAAGGCCAACCCGCCGATCCAGCGACGCCGCCCCGTCTGCCGCGCGAGCTCGCTCAAAACGACCGCTACGCCTCCTCCGCGGCGTGTCGCGAGTGCCACGCCGATCAGTATGAGAGCTGGCATCGCACGTACCACCGCACGATGACGCAGGTCGCTTCCGCCGAAAACTTCGTCGGCAAGTTCGACGGCACGGAAGTCGACTCCGACGGACTGCTGTATCGCGTGTTCGAACGCGACGGCGAGTTCTGGGCCGAGATGCCCGACCCCGACGTCATGATGGACCGCCAGGCGACGTTCGAAGGCAAGTCGGCCGCCCACTTGCCCGTCGAGCCGCTTCACTGGCGCGACGTGCCGCGCGTCGAGCGTCGCGTCGTCATGTCCACCGGCTCGCATCACTACCAGACCTACTGGGTCGAGAGCGCCAAGTACCCCGGCACGCTGATGACGCTGCCGCTGGTGTATCTCATTCGCGACCAGCGGTGGATTCCCCGCGAGAGTGCGTTCCTCTACCCGCCGGGGCCGCGCCGCATGGTCACCGTGTGGAACGACCACTGCATCAACTGTCACAGCACGGGCCCAGTTCCGGCGCCGTTTGCCGACCGCGATCCCGCCACGGGCAAGTTCACGGGCACCGGCTTTCGCACCCACGTCGGCGACGTCGGCATCTCCTGCGAAGCCTGCCACGGCCCCGCGGCCGAGCATGTGCAATTGCGCCGCGCGGAGCAGGCAGCCGCAGCCGGCGGGGGAAACGGCGCTCCCGCCGCGGCCGCGCTGGCCGCCGACCCCATCGTGCATCCGGCGAACCTCGACGACCATCGGCGCACCACCCAGATTTGCGGCCAATGCCACGGCGTCTACATTCGCGACGACCAGCACGGCCTCGAATTCCGCGACCGGGGCATCGACTTCGTCCCCGGCAACGACCTGCTCGCCACGCGGCACTACATCTTCCCGCCGCACGACGATCCCGACTTCTACGCCACCGAGCAAGAGCGGCTCGAAGCGATTCGCGACTTCGACGTCAACCGCGCATTCTTCCGCCAACGCTTCTGGGAGAACGGCGACGTGCTGGCCGGCGGCCGCGAGTTCACCGGCCTCGCCATGACGGGCTGCTACCTGCGCGGCAAGATCACCTGCCTGTCGTGCCACTCGATGCACGGCGGCGATCCGAACGATCAACTCATCCCAGGGCTGTCCGTCGATGCGGCGTGCCAGGGCTGCCACACGGAGGAGCGATTCAACGCCGCGCTCGCCTCCCACACGCGCCACGCGGCGGACTCGGCCGGCAGCAGTTGCATGAACTGCCACATGCCGCACGCGACCTACGCCCTGTTCGGCGCCATCCGCACGCACAAGATCGGCTCGCCCGACCTGGCCGCCAGCGCCCGGCATGGCGTCCCCAACGCCTGCAACCTCTGCCACCTCGACAAGACGCTGGCGTGGACGGCGGACCGCTTGGCCGACTGGTACGGCTACGAGCAGCCGCCGCTCTCCGATGAACAGCGGCAAGTGTCGGCCGCCGTGCTGTGGCTGCTGAAGGGCCACGCCGCTCAGCGCGCGATCGCCGCCTGGCACGTCGGCTGGCAGGAAGCCCGCGCAGCCTCCGGCGACGATTGGCTGGCGCCAATCGTCG
>JBIOVA010000250.1:0-34538 GCA_044867485.1 Lacipirellulaceae bacterium
CGGCTGGGCCAGGGCGCCGATCTGCTTGCGGACGTGCAGCTTGAGCTCTTTGCGCAAGGCGTCGCTCGGCTCCCCATTTTTGAGCGTCACGAACACGGCCACGGCGTCCCCTTTGAGCTCGTCGGGCCGTCCCACTGCAGCAGCCTCGGCGACGTTCGGATGGCTCACCAGGGCGCTCTCGATCTCGAGCGTGCTCAGCCGATGGCCAGCCACGTTGAGCACATCATCGATGCGGCCCATGATCCAGTAGTAGCCGTCCTCGTCCCGCCGGGCGTTATCCCCGGCGAGGTACTTGCCGGGGACCTTGCTCCAGTACACTTCCTCGTATCGCTCGTCGTCGCCCCAGATGCCGCGGAGCATCCCGGGCCACGGGTGGGCGATCGTCAGCCAGCCGCCGCCGTACCCGTCCACCTCGGCGCCGCTCGAGTCGACGATCTTCGGAATGATGCCTGGCAACGGCTTGGTGCAGCTCCCCGGCTTCGTCGGCGTAGCGCCAGGCAGCGGGCTCATCATGATCCCGCCCGTTTCGGTTTGCCACCACGTGTCGACGATCGGGCAGCGCTCGCGGCCGATCGTGCGGTGGTACCACATCCACGCCTCGGGGTTGATCCCCTCGCCCACCGTGCCCAGCACGCGCAAGCTGGACAGGTCGTGCTTGTCGACATGGTGGTCGCCCCACTTCATGAAAGCGCGGATCGCCGTGGGCGCCGTGTAGAAGATCGTCGCCTTGTACCGCTCGATGATCTGCCAAAACCGGCTTTCGTCCGGGTGGTTCGGCGCCCCTTCGTAGATAATGCACGTGGCCCCCGCCGACAGCGGACCGTACACCACGTAGCTGTGGCCCGTGATCCATCCGGCGTCGGCCGTGCACCAGAACACGTCTTCGTCGCGATGGTCGAACACCCACTGGAAGGTCTTCTTCGCGAACAGGTTGTAACCGGCGGTCGTGTGGCGGATGCCCTTGGGCTTTCCGGTGGAGCCGCTCGTGTAGAGGATGAACAGCGTCGTCTCGCTGTCGAGCGGCTCAGCCGGGCAATCGGCGCTCGCCTCGGCCATCAGCTCGTGCCACCAGTAGTCGCGACCGCGCTCCATGTGGATCGCTTCGTTGACGCGGTCGAGCACGATGCACTTCTCGACGGACGGCGACTTGGCGAGCGCTTCGTCGACCGTCGCCTTGAGCGGCAACGCACGGCCGCGGCGCCATCCGGCGTCGGCCGTGATTTGCAGCTTCGCCTTCGCGTCGTTGTTGCGGTCGGCGATCGACTCGGCCGAAAACCCCGCAAAAATCACCGAGTGAATCGCCCCGATCCGCGCGCAGCCGAGCATGGCGATCACCAGTTCGGGCGTGAGCGGCATGTAGATCGACACGACGTCGCCGCGCTGAACGCCAAGCTTCTTGAGCACGTTGGCGAACTTGCACACGTCGCGGTGGAGCTCCGCGTAGGTGACGGTGCGCCGATCGCCCGGCTCGCCTTCCCACAAGAGCGCAATGCGATCGCCGCGGCCCGCCTTCACTTGTGCGTCGAGGCAGTTGTACGAGGCGTTCGTCTTGCCGCCGACGAACCATTTCGCGAACGGCTCGTTCCACTCCAGCGCCTTGGTAAACGGCTCGAACCAGTGCAGCTCCTCCTTGGCGAGCTTTCCCCAAAACGCCGACGGATCGGCCGCGGCTTCGTCCCACAGCCGCTGATACTCGTCCATCGACTTGATCCGCGCCCGGGCCGAAAACTCCCGCGGCGGCGGGAACAGCCGGTCCTCGTGCATGACGGTATCGAGCTGGCCGGTCGATGGCTGGGCCATAGGGGACTCCGCGGGAGCGTGACAAGAGACGTGCGATCAGAAGCCGCGATTGTAAGGCAGTATGACGCGGCAGAAAAGCGCCGACCGGGCAAGGCGCCGCGACGATGCCGCGGTTCACGCTGCCGCTGCGTACACGGAGCTCGCCGCCGCGATACTCGCGCCGTGCTCAAACTTGAATCCCTGCTCCGCGAGCAATTGCTCCAACGCGGCGAGCACGAGATACACATTCGCGGACCGAGCGCCGTAACCCATGAGTCCGATGCGCCATGCCTTCCCTTTGAATGCCCCGAGCCCGCTGCCGATTTCGATGGCGAACCGCGTGAGCAGGTCGCGTCGCACGAGCGCCTCGTCCACGCCCGCCGGCACATGCACGGCGTTGAGCATCGGCAACTGATGGCCCTCGACTGCGGCATACTTTATGCCGAGCGCCCCCAGCCCCGCCTTCAGTGCCCGATGGTTGAGCATGTGCCGAGCAAAGCAGCTCTCGAGCCCTTCCTCGAGGATGATCGCCATGGCCTCGTAGAGTGCGTAGCTCATGTTGATCGGCGCCGTGTGATGGTACACGCGATCGCTGCCCCAGTAGCTGGCCAGCATCGACGCGTCGAGGTACCAGCTTTGCACCTTCGTCTTGCGGCCGAGGACGATCTCCATCGCCCGCTCGCTGAACGACACCGGCGCAAGCCCCGGCGGGCACGACAGGCACTTCTGCGTGCCGGAGTAGATGGCGTCGATGCCCCACGCGTCGACTTCGACGGGAATGCCGCCCAGCGCGGTGACTGCATCGACCAACAGCAACGAGCCAGCGGCGTGCACCGCGTGGCTGATCTCCTCGATCGGCTGCCAGGCGCCCGTCGACGTCTCCGCCATTACGATGCCGACGAGCTTCGGCTTCGCGCTCGCCACGGCCTGGGCCACTTCCTCCGCCGAAAACACTTCGCCCCACGGCCGCTCGATGCGCGTCACCTTCGCGCCGGCCCGTTGGGCCACGTCGCACATGCGGCCGCCGAACACGCCGTTGACGCACACCACCATCGCGTCGCCCGGCTCGATGAGGTTGACGACCGCCGCCTCCATGCCCGCGGAGCCCGTGCCGCTCACCGCGAAGGTCATCCGATTGTTCGTGCGAAACAGCTCGCGGAGCGCCGCCTGAAGCTTGTCCATCAACTGCAGGTAATACGGATCAAGATGCCCCACCGTGGGTCGGGCCATGGCCGCCAGGACACGCGGATGGATGTCGCTGGGCCCGGGGCCCAGCAGCGTGCGAATCGGTGGATTCAGCTGAGGGAGTTGCGTCATGCTGCTCATGGGTGCCTAGCGCGTCGCCT
This sequence comes from Lacipirellulaceae bacterium, assembly GCA_044867485.1. GTDB lineage: Bacteria > Planctomycetota > Planctomycetia > Pirellulales > Lacipirellulaceae > Lacipirellula. The sequence goes on from JBIOVA010000250.1 coordinate 3,126, forward strand.
CCTCGTCCGGCAACACCGTGCCCTCGGCATTGAAATCCGCCGACAGCTTTGCACACTGCTCGACGGTCATCTCGCCTGGCTGCACCCATACGCGGTACTTTACGTTGAGCGGCATGTCCGCCGTCACATCAGCCACAAAGTACGATCCGAACCGGCCGTAGGCCCGCTCGCTGTACCGCGCCGGCTTGGGATTGCTGGGATGATCCAGATACAGCACCGTGTAGCGTTTGCCGTGAAGCATGAAGGACATGGCGTTCCAAGGCCGATCAACGCTTTCAAGGCTTGTCGGGATGGTCGGCTTGTTCTGATCCCAATTCCTGGTTTCGCCAATGGAACCTGCGCCGTCGGTGCGGACGAAGTAAATTTGCTTGTCCTCGTTCTGGTCCTTCTCTTGCGTATTCTTGATGTCCTCCTGCGCCGCACGGAAGTGAAAGCCCGCGTGCTGTGGATCGCCGTCCAGGTGAATTGGTTTGCCGTCCGCAGTCTCGACGTGCGACGAAAAGTCGATCTGCCATCCCTCGACGCCGTTGTGGCTCGGCCGCGTGACGGCAAACTCGCGCTGTTCATGGGCGAACGGCTCCCCCTCGTGGCCGATCCAGTCAATCGCCACTCGCTGGCGGGCGTGGTCGGCATCGGACTCCCGCATCAGGCCGTTGACGTGCTGCTGATGCGCCCCCTCAGTGCAGTGCCACACGTCACAATGCTTGTCATCGTCGTAGGTCACCTTGTTGAATCCGAAGAACAAGCCTCGATGGTGCGGGTAGAGTCCCCCGGGGCCTTTGGTGAGCAGTGTTTGGCCGTCCGGGCTGAACACATGGTGGAACGGCTTGAACGTGGCCTGAATCGACGCCTCCGACGAACCGTCGTACTGCGGATGAATGTAGCCCAGCGCAGGCCGACCGTCGTACATAAGCGTCGTCTCGCCGTCGCCGTCTTGCCAGGTAAAGCCCTCGGCGCCGCGAGTTTGCGGAGCCGTGATTGAGGCGAGCGATACCAGCGTCCACAGCGCGAACAGAAACTTCTTGCTCATTGTCCGCATGCCTCCCAAGTCGGAAGAATGAGTTGACCCCGCCGGGAAGAAACCCGCGGCGTCTATCCTAACCGACGGGCAAGCGCGGCCGCAAACGACCGGCGCCGCCATGAGATTGCCGAGCCGCCGCTTGAGATTTTACGGCAAGAGCGCTTCTTCCGTCGCCGCGTCGACCAGGTCCAGCGTAAACTCCGCGTCGAGTTCGACGTCGTCCGCCGTTGCGGCGCCGGGCGTCTCGAGTGGGCAGGAAAACGGGCTCTCGCCCGCCGCACAATCGCCGAAGCTGATCCCCAGCGCCCGGGCAGCTAGGACGGCGTGCCCCTGCGGGTCGACGACGCGCAGCTTATTGACCGCTTTCATGATCGGCACGCTTCCCATCTCGGGCGGATTGTAGCAAATCATTTCGCCAAACTTCTTTTCAACGATCAGCCGCACCGCATGGGCGCCGTACATCGTGGCGAGCACACGGTCGAACGTAGTCGGCGCGCCGCCGCGTTGCAGGTGTCCTAAAACGACGGTGCGGGCCTCGTGATGGAGCCGCGACTCGATTTCATTCGCAACAAGCGGGCCGATGCCGCCGAGACGCGCCTGCCGGCCGACGCGCTCTTCGCACACCAGCTTGCCGCCGGGCAACTCGGCGCCTTCGGCTACCACGACCAACGTAAAGCGTTTGCCCTGCGAGCAACGGTCGAGAATCTTGTGGCACACGTTCTCGAACGTCCAAGTGATTTCCGGGACGAGAATGACATCGGCGCCGCCGCCAATTCCCGCGTGCAGTGCGATCCACCCGGCATGGCGCCCCATCACTTCCAGAACCATGATTCGCTCATGGCTCTCGGCCGTGGTGTGCAGGCGGTCGAGTGCATCGGTGGCGCATGCCACGGCGCTGGCGAAGCCAAACGTGTAGGCCGTGGCGGACAGGTCATTATCGATCGTTTTGGGAACGCCGACGACGGGAATCCCGTGTTCGTGAAATTGTTGTGCAACCGCAAGCGAGCCGTCCCCGCCGATGCAGACGAGGCCCTCAATGTTGAGTTGCTCGACCGTTTGGGCGACGCCGTCAATCAATTCGGGGTCGAGTTCGACGCGATCCTGCACGCCGACGGTGGCCGCGAAGCGACCCTTGTTGGTCGAGCCGAGGATCGTCCCGCCCTGGCACAGGATGCCCGAAGTGTTCTTGGGAGTGAGCTTGATGAACTGCACGGGGTCGTGCAGCCCCTCGTACCCCTTGAGGAACCCGACGCAGTCGTAGCCCAACTGCCACGAGGCCTTCACCACGCCGCGGATCACGGCGTTGAGGCCGGGGCAGTCGCCGCCGCTGGTGAGGATGCCGATCCGCTTGGTGGCCATGGTGATCTCTCGACGGGAAAGATGTCGGGCATGTTGCGGCGAGTCATGACGCCAAAACCGTGAAAGTGTAGGCCGCGACGTGAGCGTTGCCACGTTCCGCCTGGCGCCGGCCGCGGAGCCCTTACAACCGGACGCCGGAATGCCGCGACGGCCGTGCGACTGTTTTGAGCAGCACTGCCGCGCGCGCCGGCACGCGGCTCGCGCTAACGGCGCGGGCTGGTCATTCGCCGCCAAGCCAACCGGCCGAGCATGCGGGCCTTTCCGACCGCCTCGCCGGCGTGGACTTTGGAGGCCCCGTGGCGACGATCGGCAAAGGCGATCGGCACTTCAGCAAACCGTGCGCCGAGTCGGGCCAGGTGCCACAGGATTTCTTCGAGATAGGCGTAGCCGGTGCTCGTAAGTTGGCTGAAGTCGACTCGCCGGAGCAGTTCGACGCGGTACGCTCGGCACGCTCCACTGGCGTCGCGCACCGGCACGCCGAGCGCGGCCCGCGTTGCCAGGTTCATCGCCCGGCTCACCGCGCGGCGCGACCACGGCCAACCTTCGATTCGTCCCCCCGGGCAGTAACGCGAGCCGATCACGACATCGGCGTTCGCCGTTGCGGCAACTAGCGCCGGTAGTACCTCGGGCGGGTGGCTCCAATCGGCGTCGAGCGTTACCACGACGTCGTAACCGCGGTCGATCGCCGCCTGCAGGGCGGTCCATGTCGCCGAGCCGAGTCCGAGTTTCCCCGCGCGGTGAATCACCGTGAACCACGCCGTGGTTCGCGCGAACTCTTCACACCAAAGCCCGGTGCCGTCGGGCGAGTTGTCGTCAACCACCAGCACATCCGCGTCCGGCAACTGCGCGCGAATCGCCGCCACCAGCGTGGGCAGATTCTCGATCTCGTTATAAGTGGCTAGCGCAATCAGAATCATCGGTCTTCTGAAGCCAAACATCAATTCCATGTTAGCCGCGACGCGGCAGCGGAGCGCTCACCCCGCCGAACCGCGCCCCGCGCCAATAGCGCGCATTGAGCCCCCGAACGCCCCGCAGTATGATCGCACCATCGCACAACGGGAATGGCGACAGGCAGCGGCGGGCCAAATCCAACGGGAGGGCAGCGTGCACTATCGCGAACTCGGGCGCACCGGTTGGCGCGTCTCCACGGTCAGCTTCGGCGCCTGGGCCATCGGTGGCACGTGGGGCGATGTCCGCGACGACGAGTCGCTGGCCGCGCTGCATGCCGCGCTCGACGGCGGCGTCAATTTCTTCGACACGGCCGACGTGTACGGCGACGGCCGCAGCGAACGGCTGCTCGCCCAATTGCGGCGCGAGCGGCGCGAACCCTTTACCATCGCCACAAAGGCGGGCCGACGACTCAATCCCCACGTTGCCGACGGATACAACCGCGCGAATCTCACCGCGTTCGTCGAGCGGAGCCTCAAGAATCTTGAAGTCGACGCACTCGACTTGCTGCAGCTCCACTGCCCGCCGACCGCGGTGTACTCGAGGCCGGACGTCTTCGGCGTGCTCGACGATCTCAAGGCCGCGGGCAAGCTTCGGCACTACGGCGTGAGCGTCGAGAGAGTCGACGAAGCCCTGCAAGCGATCGAATATCCCGGCGTGCAGACCGTACAGATCACCTTCAACATCTTCCGTCAGAAGCCGCGAGACCGATTCTTCGCGGAAGCCGAGCGGCGGGGCGTCGGCATTCTCGCCCGCTTGCCGCTGTCCTCCGGCATGCTATCGGGCAAGATGACGCCGACCACCGCGTTCGCGCCGGACGACCACCGAGCATTCAACCGCGAAGGCGCGGCCTTCGACCGCGGAGAGACTTTCTCAGGGCTCGACTACGCGACGGGCCTGAAAGCCGTCGAGAGCCTCCGCACCGCACTGCCGCCGGGCGTCTCGCTCGCGCAGTTGGCGCTGCGGTGGATTCTCATGTTCCCGGCCGTGTCGTGCGCAATTCCCGGGGCAAAACGCGCCGCACAGGTTGACGAGAATGTCTCTGCCGCCGATCTGCCGCCGCTGTCGGATGAAACAATGGGCGCCATTCAGGCGGTGTACGACGAGCAAGTGCGATCTCACGTTCACCATCTCTGGTAAGCGGCCGCTCACTCGACGGTGACGCTTTTGGCCAGATTCCGCGGTTTGTCGACGTCGCAGCCGCGCAGCACGGCGATGTGGTAGGCCAACAACTGCAGCGGCACGACGGCCACGATCGGCTGTAAGAAATCCGCCACCGCGGGGATTTCGATAACATCGTCCGCCAACTCTGCGACCTGGTAGTCGCCTTCTTCCACGACCGCGATCACGGGGCCTCCACGGGCCTTGATCTCCTGGACGTTGGCCACGATCTTGTCGTACACGCCGCACCGCGGCACCACGAACACGCTCGGCGTCCGCTCATCGACCAGCGCAATGGGCCCATGCTTCATTTCCGCCGCCGGGTAGCCCTCCGCGTGGATGTAGCTGATTTCCTTCATCTTGAGGGCGCCTTCCAGCGCCGTGGGGAAATTGTACAGCCGGCCCAGGTAGAGGAAGTTGTCGCAGCCAACGTACTTTGCGGCGATGCGACGGCACTCGGCGTTCGTCGTCAGGGCTTGCTCCACTTGCTCGGGCAGCCGCTCCAGATCGTCGATGATCCGCTGCCCCGCTTCGTAGCTGAGGTGTTGCAGCCGGCCGAAGTACAGCGACAACAGCGCCATCACCACGCACTGCGACGTGAACGCCTTGGTCGACGCGACGCCGATCTCCGGCCCAGCGTGCAGATATACGCCGCCGTCGGCCTCGCGAGCGATCGAGCTGCCCACGACGTTGCAGATCGACAACACGGGATGGCCTTTGCGTTTCATTTCGCGCATCGCGGCCAGCGTGTCGATCGTCTCGCCGCTTTGCGTGATCGCGAACAGCAGCGTCTGCGGCGCCAGCGGCGGGTTGCGATAGCGCAGCTCGCTCGCATACTCGACGTCCACCGGGATGCGGGCCAGCGCCTCGATCATGTACTCGCCCACCAGCGCCGAGTGCCAACTGGTGCCGCAGGCCGTGAGCAGCAGGCGATCCGCCGACCGCAGCCGTCGCGGCGACAGATTGAGCCCACCGAATTTCGCCGTGGCGGCGTCGCGATCGATGCGGCCGCGCATCGCGTTGCGCACCGTTTCGGGCTGCTCGTAGATCTCCTTGAGCATGTAGTGGGGATAGCCGCCAAGCTCCACGTCGGTCACGTCGATATGCAGCCGATGCACGTCGTGCGGCACATCGCCCTGATCGCGGTGGATCACGCGAATCGCGTCCGGGGTGACGACCGCGATCTCGTGATCAGCCAGATACACGATGCGATCCGTACGGCCGGCCAGCGGCGAGGCGTCGCTGGCAAGGTAGTTCTCGCCGTCGCCCACGCCGAGCACCAACGGGCTGCCGAGCCGGGCCGCGACGACCACGTCCGGCCAGTCGCGGAACACGATCGCCAACCCGTACGTGCCCTGGAGTTGCGCGAGCGCCGACTGCACCGCCGCCACCAGCGGCGCGTAGGGGTCGGCGGTCGCATCAATGTTCGGCGGCAGGTTGGCCAGCTCGTACGCCACGAGCTGTGCAATCACCTCGCTGTCGGTGGCGCTCACAAACGGCACGCCCAGCTCGATCAGTCGATCCTTCAGCGCGCGGTAGTTTTCGATCACGCCGTTGTGCACGAGCGCCACCGCTCCGTCGCCGCTCACATGGGGATGGGCGTTGCCGTCGGTTGCCGGGCCGTGCGTCGCCCACCGCGTATGGCCGACGCCCACACCTCCGGCGAGCGGTCGCTGCTTGAGCAGCCGGGCCAGATCGTCGACGCGACCGGCCGTCTTGGCAACATGCATCTGCCCGCGGTCAACCGCTGCGACGCCGGCGCTGTCATAGCCGCGGTATTCCAATCGCCGCAGCCCGGCCAGGAGGAACCCAACAGCCGGCTCCGGTCCCAAATATCCGACAATTCCACACATGGCGAAGGTCTCGTTCGCTGATTGATCGGCGGCGCCGCGGCCCCCCAAGACCATGCTAGCACGGCAACGCTCCGCGCGCAGCAGCGTACCATGCTCCGTAAAAACCGGCTACGCAGGCCGCAAAATCGCTCTTGCGCGGTTGGGAACCCGCGCGATACGCTCCCGCTCATGCCGGCGTCCTCTTGGGACCGCCGCCCGCCACCGACCCGCCGCCGACGAGACAGAACCGCCATGTCCACAAGCTTGATCAACGCCCGCCGCGTGCTGGCCATTCCCGCGCGTCGCCATTCGACCCGCCTGCCCGACAAGATGCTGCTTCGCGACACGGGCAAGTCCGTGCTCCAGCACACCTACGAAACCGCCCGCAGGGCGCGCCTGGCGGACGCCGTGTTCATCGCCACGGACGACGAGGAAATCGCCGCCGAGGCCCGGCGGTTTGGCGCCGACGTGGTGATGACCAGCCCCGACTGCCCGAGCGGGACCGACCGCATCGCTGCGGCCGTGCGCGAACTGCCTCGCGCCGGGATGATCGTCAACCTGCAAGGCGACGAGCCCGAAGCGGACCCCGCGGCGATCGACCGATTGTTCGATTTGCTGGAGTGCGAGCCGTGGGCGTCGGTCGCGACGGCCGCCACGCCGATTCGCGACCGTGCCAAGCTCGACGACCCGTCGTGCGTGAAAGTCACACTCGACCGTCGCGGCCGGGCGCTGTATTTCAGCCGCAGCACAATTCCCCACCCGCGCGAGTGGAACGACGAAATGCTCGCCGCCGAGCCGCCGGCGTTCTACCAGCACCTGGGCATGTATGCCTACCGCCGGCCGTTTCTGATGCAAATGACCAGATGGCCCATGGGAAGGTTGGAGCAGATCGAAAAGCTCGAACAGCTCCGTGTGCTGGAGAACGGCCACGCGATTCTCGTCGCGGTCGTCGAGCAAGCCACGCGCGGCATCGACACGCCAGAAGACTATGCCGCCTTCGTCGCACGGTGCAGAGCTGCGTGATCGCGAAGCCCCTGTGAAGTACGGGCGTCGAACGCCGCACCGTCACCGGTCGCTCGAGTGGTGCGTCGCGATTTGTTCCTGCGTCCCGAGTCCCCCGCTCGAAGCGGACGTGCGGGCGAGAGTTGGCCTCGAAGCATACTCGGTCAATCGCGGCGGGTCAGCGTCCGCCTCAAGCAGCCAGGCGCGGCGATTGGCAAAGTAGCGGCGCAGGGATTCGCCCTCATCACCCGCCAATTCGCGCGCCCAGACAACACTTGCACTGTCGATGGCGGCGCGATTGTAAACCCATTCAATTCGCGGATTGTGACTCGGATCGTAGCGAACAATCACAAGGTCATCGCCGGGCAGTTCCTGTAGCTGCTCTGCGAGTTCCGCCCGGCGCCATTGCCAGGCCGATTGCGGCAACGAGATTTGCTGGGCCGCGGTTGCTACGAAGCTCACTGCTTGAATCGCAATGATGGCCGGCGCGGCGAAGCGACCCCAGGGCCAAGGCCGAAGGACCCTGTGGAGTCCGCGCAGCCCAAATACGCAAATCAGGATCACCACCGGCGCGATGGGCGCGAGATAGTGGGGAAAATTCCACACCGAAGGCAGCGCCGCCAGCCACGTCAGCGCCGCCACGGCCATCATACTTCGCAACCGCCACGACCTGAGTCGTGCCACGGCCAGCAGCGGTAAAGCCAAGAGCGGCGGAATAAACGCCGTCAGCACGCGTTGCGCCGTTTGAGCCTTCGTTGCCAATAGCCCGCCCAACGTTTGCTGCACGCGGTACCAATCCATCGCCCAGCCGTCGTGGAACTGGGCAATCATTTCATGTCGGTATGCACGATCGACCGTGGGCGACTGCCAAACAAACATCGGTGCCTGGGCATAGCTCGACTCGTGAACCATGTAAGGCCACGTCCACGGGTCGCCGGTCACGCTGTCGTGGTAAACGGCCAGACCCGCCCCGCAGGTCGCCAGAACAACGGTCTGCGGAAGGGCGTTCTTCCACAACAGTTCCCGCCGCCGCGGCCAGCCACGGCGTTGCCAAAGCGAGATCAGCCATGCGCCCGTGAACACGCAAAAGCACATGCCCTCAAAGGGGCGCGTGACGGCCAGAATTCCCGCACCAGCGGCCATCGCGACCGCGTCGCCAACGCGCGTCCGATAGGACATGCGTCCAGCCGCGCCAAAAACGAGCGCCCCGCCGACCAACGCTAACGTGCCGCCCCAGTAGGTCTGGCCCCACCCAACCTGTATCCACGGATTCGACAGAAACAACAGTCCGGCAGTCGTCGCCCCGAGAACCGTCGTCCACCCCAGCGCCATCCAAAAGACGGCCAACACGCCGCATGCGGTGACGATCCACACGCCGACCAGCGGCTCGCCGGTGAGCCATTGGCCGAGCGCCAGCGCAAGGCCTTGACCAGGGGGGTATTTCGACGCGTACGTTGGTTGCTGAATAATGTGGAACGACTCAAAAGCGTGCCACTGGGGATGCGGCGGGTTCGTTAGCCGGCCTTCGCAGAATGTGTCCGCCGCAAGCAGGTAGCTGAATTCATCATGAACCGAGGGCTCCGGCCAACGAGCCAGTGAAAGGGACGCGCTTAGAACGAGCGACGCGACGAAGAGTGCAACCGCGACCATCCGGGGACGATGGAAGAACCGAATACGCCGCTGTCGGTCCGGTTGCGTCGCGTCCTCCAAACTCGGCGTCATGGTCGTCATCCGTTGGGCGCCTCACGCCAGCGCCGCTTCGTAGCTCACCGGCTCTTCCGCCACTGCCAATGGCATCGGCGCCAACCGCGCCACAAAGTGCAACCTCCGATCGAATGCCAGCGTGAGCGGCCACGGATAGAGCCCGAGCTGATCATCTATCTGCTCGACTACGAGACCAAGCAACGTGAACGCATCGGACCACTGATCGGGTCGAAAATAGTTGTACGGCAGCGCCACGCCGTACCGCCGGTTGCCGACGCCGTCCATGAACTGCAGCGTCCGTTCAGCGCCGAATCCTTGCAGTGCGTGATCCTTGACGATGATCGCCCGTCGGGCGACCCGCCGAGCCTCAGCCAGCAGCTCAACCGGCCACTGGCAGTGATGCAGCACGTCGACGAACGTGACCGCGTCGAACGCTCCGTCGGCGAATGGCAGCTTTCGGCCGTCGAACTCTTCGACCGGCACCCGCGTGCCGGCGCGCACCAGCACGTCAACGCCCCGCACCGTCACGTCGCGCCGCCGCTGTTGTAGGAGCGACGCGATCTCACCGTCGCCGCACCCCACGTCGAGCACCGAGGCGCCCGTCGGGACGAGGTTGGCCAGGCGCGCAGCGATCACGCGAGCGCGACGCGAGGCGACATACCGGCCATGCACGTGTTCGACGAGGTTCACTTGCGCGCCATCCTCAGGATGCTGAGCATGAAACTGGAGAACACGGTTTGGCAGCCAAGCGCCGCGAGCGTGACGCCGGGAATGACCCACCGCATCGTCGCGGCGTAGTCGAGGTCGCCAAAACCCGCGACCCGCCACTGGTTCGCCGCGGCGGCGAGCAATGCGACGCCGCCGAGGAACCCGGCGACGCCCCAAGCCAGCCCGCGCTCCAGCGTGGCCCACTGCTTGAACGCCCGCATAAGCTTGCCTTCGGGCATCAACCCTTCGGAGATCGCGAACGTTTTCGCCATTACCGCGAACTGCAGCAGTTGGAAACCCAAAATGCCCGCCAAGCTGCCGACGAGCAGCGTGTGGGCATCAAACGTCACGCCGCCCACCGCGACGCCCGGCAGTGCGAGTCCGTACGCCGCCGCCGCGGCCATCAACAGCGCCAGCCCCGGCGTCAGGAACAGCCACCGCGGGCTGTACATCAGGAAGAATCGCAGCGTGCGCCAACCGTCGCGGATCGTCCGCAGGTGCGGCGCGTGCGCCTTGCGGCCATCAGGGTGCAGCGTCGTCGGCACTTCCGCCACGTCGGCCCCAAACAGCGTGCTCTTGATGATCATTTCCGTCGCGAATTCCATCCCCGTGCAGCGCAGGTCGAGCCGGTCGAACAGCTCGCGACGAAATCCGCGCAGGCCGCAGTACACATCGTGAATCGGCGCGCGAAACATCCGCCGCACGAGCCACGAGAATACGGGGTTGCCGATCCAGCGGTGCGACAGCGGCATGGCGCCAGGCAACACGCGGCCCCCGCCGCTGGGCAGCCGGCAGCCCTGCACCAGCTCGTGTCCGGCCCGAAGCTGCGTCACGAATTTGGGAATTTCCAGGAAATCGTAGCTGTCGTCAGCGTCGCCCATGAGGACGAACTCGCCTCGCGCCGCCGAGACGCCGCCCATGAGCGCGTTGCCGTAGCCCTTGGACGGAACATGCACGACGCGCGCCCCCCGCCGCTCGGCAATCTCCACCGAGCCGTCGGTGCTGCCGTTGTCGGCGATCACCACTTCGCCCACGATGCCATGCTCGGCCATCGCCCGCTGGGCTTTTTCGATGCACGTCGCCAGTGTGTCGGCCTCATTGAGGCACGGCATGACGACAGACAGCTCGAGCTGCCGGGACGGCGCCGCCGTGCGGCCGACGACCACCACGGGCGGTTCGAGTTCCAGGGACGCGTCAACTGCCGACTGGGCCTCCGCCAGCCGCGCAAGCATGGCGTCCGACGCCGCGTCGGCGCCTGGCGGGGCGACGAGTGGTTCAAGCTGTTGGGCCATGGCGCGGTGTGGTCCAGCGGACGCGAGTTGATCTCACAACCCTAGCTCGCAGTGCGAGTTGCACCTGCGACCTCACGACATACAGACCGTGTAATCGCCCCATTCGGCCCGCCATTCTGCTAGAATCCGACGCATGCCCTCTCGCCGCGCCGACGCCCAGATTCCGCTGCCGCTCTTGATCACCGGCGTCGCCGGCGTTGTGGGCTACAACGCGCTGGGCTTCTTCGCCCATCGCTACCCGGGCCAGGTCGTCGGCATTCGCCAGGCCGACAATTGGCGCCTCCGCGGCCCGCACATCGCGGCCTGCGACGCCGAGAATCGTCCGGCGCTCGCGGCCCTCTTCGATCGCTGGCGATTCCGCTCGGTGCTCGACTGCGCCGGCAATTGCGCTCTGCGGGCCTGCGAACTCGACTCCCGGCTCGCGTGGCGGACCAACGTCGAGGGACTCGTCAATCTCGCGTCCATCGTCTGCGAACGCGACGTGCGGCTCGTGCACACATCGATCGACCTGGTGTTCGCCGGCCGCGACGGCGGGGGGTACGCAGAGGGCGACCGCACCGACCCGGTCACCGTCTACGGCAAGACCATGGTCGCCGCCGAGCAAGTGCTGGCCGATTGGCTGCCAGCGGCGTGCGTGCTACGCATTTCGCTGCCGATGGGCGTGAGCTTCAACGGCCACGCCGGCGCCATCGACTGGATTCAGTCGCGGTTCAAAAAAGGCCGGCCAGCAACGCTGTACTTCGACGAGGTCCGCACGCCGACCTACACGGACTGCCTCAACCGGTTGTGTGAGCGCCTGCTGGCGAGCGACCTGGCGGGGGTTTACCACGCGGGCGGACCGCGGCGGCTGTCGCTGTTCGAAATCGCACAGGTCGTCAACCGCGTTGGCGGGTACAATCCCGAGCTGCTGATTGGCTGCCCACGGCGCGACGCGGGCCCGATCCCGCCCCGCGCGGGCGACGTGTCGCTCGACTCGTTAAAGCTCATTGCGGCATTGGGCGAGCAGCCGTTCACGCCCTGGCCGTACGACGAGTCGCTCGTGCCAACCGACCGCGACTGGCACCATCGCCGTGGGCGCGAGCCGGGTTCGCCGGCCTGGCTCGCCGAGGTGCTGTACAGCAATCCGCTGAAACGCGAACACCTGCAGCTCCGCGCTTAACATCCTCCGGCTCCCTCCCCCTGGTGGGGAGGGCTTGGGAGGGGACAGATCGATTAGCGCATTCGCATCCGCTCCCACAACAGCAGCGCGCAGATCGACTTGGCATCCTCGATCTCCCCGCGGTCGATCATCGCCAACGCCTCGTCCCACGAGACGATAAGATTGTCGATGTTCTCGCCGGCTTCTCGCTCCGGGTCGCCCGCCGTGAGACCCTCGGCGACGAACACATGCATCCGCTCGCAAAGGATCCCGGGCGACATGTAGAACCCCGGCAACTCACGCCACTGGCTCGCCGTAAAGCCCGTTTCTTCCCGCAATTCGCGGATCGCCATGTCCCGCGGCGCCGTGGGCGGCTCCATCGTCCCGGCAGGGAGTTCGATGAGCGTCTTGCCGACGGCCACTCGTTCGTTGCGAATCAGGCACACTCGACCACCCTCCAGGAGGGGGACGATCACGACGGCTCCCGGGTGAATGATGACTTGCCGCGGCAGCAGTCGCCCGTCGGAGGTGCGCTGCTGCACTTCGGCAATCCGAAAGCGGGCGCCAGAAAATAGGATCCGTTCGCGGTCGGGCATGGAGTCGAGACGGAATTGGCGATAACAATAATTGTGGAACGCCAGCGGGACTGGGAGAGCTTGCCGGCGCCGCCAAGGGCTCCGATTGCAATGATCATTCAGCCGCGGGGCTTGGCCCCGCGTGCCGCCCGAGCTGCATTGCACCATTCGCCGCGGCCCGGAAGCGGGCTGCCGCACTCCAGGTTTGCCTCAGGCCGCGGCGATTGATAGGATAGCGACTGCGGGGCGGCGCCGTCCAACCGTCGAAAGTCCTGTCGACGGTCGTTCCGCTACTGGGTCAGACATGCGGCGACGGGTCGGCGCCGCGAAGGGGCGGCATGTTCGCGAAGAGGCTGCATCAATCATGCCCGCGAGCGCTCCCGGAAGCTGGAGTTTGCGACTCGGCCGCTGGCGCGGCGTTGAGTTGCGGGCGCATGTGCACCTCCCGCTCCTGGCGCTAGGGGCCCTCTTGCTCGCGTCGCCGCACGATTCGCTAGCGTCCCAGCTCTCGCCGCCGTGGCCGAATTCGTCGGTCGCCGCCGTCCTGCTGGCCCTCGGCGTGTTAGTCATCAGCGTGCTGCTCCACGAGTTGGTTCGGGCGGTCATCGCCCACCGCGTCGGCGGCCGCACGAGCCTCATCGTGATCGGTCCCATCGGCGGTTGGTCGCAGCCGCATCTCCCTTCGGATCCGCCCGCGCATCTGGTCACCGCTGTGAGCGGCCCGCTCACGTATCTCGCCCTGGTGGTGACGGCCGGTTGCGGGCTAGCCGCGGCCGGCGAACGCGACATCCTCCAGTTCTTAAGTCCGTTCGATCCACAGTTCAACGTCGAGGGTTCAACGCTGTATTTTGCAGCGCAATTGGTCGTGTGGATCAACAGTTGCCTGCTGCTGGCCAACCTGCTGCCGATTCAGCCGTGCGACGGCGTCGAAGTACTGCGCGGCCTGCTTTGGCCATTGGTGGGCCGGGCATCGGCGACTGCCGCGGTGGCCCACATTGCGTACGGCGCCGCCGCGATGACCGCCGTGCTTGCCGCCGTCGTTCACCAGCAGATGGTCAACGACTTTCTGCCCGCGTGGTTCCCGCTGGCCGTGCTGTCGGTGCTGCTGCTCTACGGCGGCAATCGCGCGGCGCGGCAACGGCAATACGATGTCGGGCCGGCGATCGACGAATTGGAAAGCGACGACGAGCAATGGCTCAGCGCCGAGTGGATCGAGGACGACCGCGCGCCTGTGCTCGTCGAGCAACTGCACGAGAAGCAGCAGGAGACCCTCGATCGCAAACGCCGCGAACGCGAGGATCGCGAGGACGCGCGCGTCGACGACATCCTGGCGCGGCTCGCCGACGTGGGTTTCGACCAGCTCAGCGAAGAGGAGCAGGCGGTGCTCAAACGGGCCAGTCGCCGCTATCGCCAGCGGCGCCGCCAAGCCGAAGGAACTGAAGGCGTGTGACGGTCCCGCCCATTGCGGCGCGCCTCCCTACAACCGGCACAATCGGCCGGTGGCCTCAAATCTTCCGCGCCCCTCGGCATCTCGGGGCGCATTCCGGCGCTGGGCGTCGCCAGCCGGCAGGTATGTTTGCGATGCAACCATGCTTGTTGGCCGGTCGCGCGCTCCCATGGCCTCCAGTCCCACGCCGCCCACGATCGACGCATCGCCGCAGGCCGCCCGCTGCGCCGACGGTAACGCGCCGCCGCATCGTGCGTCCGCCCCGGTTCGGGCGGCGGTCGACCGGCTGGAGACGAGCTTCGGCCAGCCGTTCCTGCTGATCGACGCCCGGACGGGCGATCCGGAACGCCTCCCGCCGGCCGACTGGGCGTGGGACATCGCCTCACGGCTGGCAGTGCTCGGGGAAGTCTCCCGGCGGCAGCGGCCCGAAATCGTCGAGCACGAATCGCCGCTGTCAATGCTTGCCGTGCCGCTCGCCGGGCTCGAACGGGGCGCCTCGCTCGTGGCAATCAGCGTCTTCCTCACAATGCGGGTTAACGGCGAGGCGGAGATCGCCGCCGCGGCCCGCGTGTTCGGCGTCGACGCCGGTCGGGCGCTCGCCTGGGCCCGCCACGCCGAGCCGTGGTCGACGCGGTCCCTGCTGAGACTTTCCGAGTCCACGCTCGACAACTTCGTTCAGCGCTCGCAGCTCGACTATCTCCAGCGGGAAATCAATGAAGCGGTCGCTCACGCCCGCGACACCTACGCTGAGCTGGGGCTGCTGCACCGGCTCGTGCGGCGGCTTACGCTGTCGGACGACGACGGCCAATTGTGGCGCCGCTCCGTCCAGTGGCTCGCCGAGACCGTCCCGGCGCAGTGCTTGGCGATCGTGCCGCGCGACGGCGCGGCCGAGGTGATTCACGGCCAGTGCCCCGTTTCGCCGCGGCGTCTGGCCACGATGATCGAGCAGCTCGGGCCTGCGGTCGAGCGGCCGCTGCTACTGAATCGGTTTCACACCTCGGCCCTGACTTGGGGATTTCCCACGGTGCGCGAGTTGGCGTGCACGCCCATCGGCGACGGTTCGTCCGTCGACGGTTGGCTGTTGGCCGTCAATCACGCAGGCGATGCGGCTGCGGGCCTCTGCGAGTTCGGCTCGGCCGAGGTGCGGCTGCTGGAAAGCGTCAGCACGATTCTCGGCGTTCACCGCAGCAACACGGGGCTGTTCCAGCGGCAGGCCGACTTGTTTGGCGCCGCGGTGCGGGCGCTTATTTCCACCATCGAGGCCAAGGATCCCTACACGCTTGGACACAGCGAACGGGTGGCGCGCGTGGCGGTGTGTCTAGCCGAGCGGCTGCGGCTGTCGAAGAACGAGGTGAATACGATCTACCTCGGCGGGCTGCTGCACGACATCGGCAAGATCGGCGTCGACAACCAGGTGCTCAACAAGCCGGGACCATTGACGGCCGACGAGTTCGAGCAAATCAAGCAACATCCGCAGTTGGGCTACGACATCCTGCACGGCCTGCGGCAGCTCGAACCGGTCCTGCCTATCGTCTTGCACCACCACGAAGCGTGGGACGGCAGCGGCTATCCCCACAAGCTCAAAGGCGAGGCCACGCCGATTCTCGCCCGCGTCGCGGCCGTGGCGGACGCGTTCGACGCCATGTCCAGCGATCGGCCCTATCGGCGCGGCATGCCCGACGCGAAGCTCGATGCGATCCTTCGCGAAGGCGCGGGCCGGCAGTGGGATCCGCAGGTCGTCGAAGCGTTCTTCTCGATCCGCGACGAGGTGCGCGTGGCCGCGCGCGACGCGGCGTTTGACGCCGTTCCGCTCGATGCCGCCGCGTGGGTACACTGAAGGGCCCATGGCCCGCACCACCCACGACCGCGAGGACCTGCTCAGCGACGCCCGCGCGCTTGTCCCCCGCGTGCAGTTGCGCGTGCGGCTCGGCGGAGACGAATCGGGCGTGTTCGCCGGGTTTCGGGGCGACGCCTTCAGCCTGTATTTCGGCGCCGATCCGGCCTATCACTTCAATTCGCTCGGCCACTTGCGGCGGGCGTACGTCGGCGATCGGCTGATCAAGGCAGAACACGGGCTCCTGGCGGCGCTTGAGCGACGACAATCGGCCAGCGCGACGGAGCTGGTGCGGCATGACCTGAACGTCGACGACCAGCGGCGGCTGCTCGACGAAGTTGATCGTCGGCTGGCGGAGTTGAAGTCCGCCCTCGCGTCGGGCGCCTTCGTCGTCGAGGGCCAGGTTCCGCCAAATAAGGACGCCGTGGCGCGACTTGTCGCGTGGCTGGCGGCGCACCGCGGCGCTGTGGCGGCGCGATCTCCCGGTGTTACGTGATGCGTGAGACCGAGGACACAGGCGCCGATGATCCCCTATGAGATGGATTGTTCCAGCACGGCGGCGTCCCAGCCCAATTCGTCGAACCATCGCCCGCCGATGTTTCGATTGATGGGAAATGCCTGGTTCATCACGCCGGAATCGAAGATCATGTGGTTCCGCTTTTCGATGGCGTCGCCCAGTTTCTCTAATTCCTGTGCGCGACTGTGAGGGTCGGCGATGCAGTCCACCGCGTGAACGATGGGAATCATCTCGAGCGCATCGTCGATCTTGCGCACATAGTCCCGCACCACGGAGCGCGGTAACGCCTGAACGTCGGCCTTCATTTGCATAAGTTGCCGAACCGCGGCAAATCCGACGTTGACCAGGTCGGAGCGACTGAGCCACTGCGTCTCGTAGTTGATGCGATTGATGAGCGATGCGCGCTCCATGCCTCGTCGGTGCTCCTCGACCGTGCGATGAAACACCCGGTAGCCATGCTTCGCGGGATGCTCGAAGAACTCGGAGGCCGGATCGAGAAAGGGAATCATCGGGCAAACCATCGGGTTGACATTCTGCCCTTTGAACAACTGGAGCAGACGGCCGCAGTACTCGACGCTCTCCATCACCGACCGCTCATCCTGCTGGCACATGCCGATGAAGAACCAAATATCGATCTGGTAAATGCCCAGGTTGAGCGCCCGCTCGATCCACCGTTCCATTTCGTCGTTCGTGTAGACTCCGCGCCCCGCGAGCTTGGCGATTTGCAAGTCGTGGCTTTCCGGCGACAGCGTGATGATTGTGCGGCGATTGGCCTGGGCCATCCGCGCAAGCATGTCGTCGGGCGTGAGGTGGAACTGCTCGTAGCTGATCGACTTGAGCGGGGTTCGCTCGACGTGGTCGAGAAAGTGCAGCATCCGCGCGCGAGGCTCGTTGTATGATCCGACCGAGTAGAAATGATACTGCTCGACGCCGGGAATGCGGCTCATTGTCTCGAATTCGTAACTGACTTCCGGCAACGGCTTCCGGGACATTGCCCGCGCCTTGCCGAAAATCCGACGAAACGCCTCGCGCGAGCCGCCGCACCAGCCGCAGTTGAAACTGCAGCCGGCATTCTGCGTGGAGAGGACTTCGAGAATCGGGAAACCTTCGCCCGCAGCGCCTGTCGGCTGTTTCGACCAGTCAATGCCGCAGCCGTAGGCGTCGGGCAAGTGCGTGAGGCCATTGTCCTGAATCGTCCCGTCCGCGGATTTCCAGAGCAGGTTTGCGACGCCGACGGGCTTGCGACCATTGCGCATCGCTGTCATGAGCGTCGCCATCGGCTCGAGCGTTTCGTAGCCCCGCATCACCATGTCGATGAACGGGTAGGTGATCAACTCGTTGGCGTAGTAGGTCGACGAAATGCCGCCAAAAACCACCGAAATATCGGGCCGGATGCGCTTGATCCGCTCGGCCACGGCCAAGGCGCCCTGTACGTGAACCATCCAGTGAAGATCGATTCCGACCAGCGGCGCGTCGATCGCTTCGATGAGCGCATCGACGTCGATCCGCGGATAACGAAGCAGCACCGTGCTGAGATTGAGCAGCTTGACATCGTGCCCGCGGTCGGTGAGAAACCGCTGGAGCGTCTTAAAGCCGACGGGGAAGTATTCGTAGAGCGGCGTGATGGGCACGTCGCCGGACGTGCCCAGAAACGGAAAGTACACGTCGCGGCGGCTGCGAAAGTCGAAAAAAGCCGGCGCGTGGAGCAGCAGCAAGTCGGCCCGCAGCGGCGGGAGCGACAATGGCCGCCGCGATTCAGGAAGGGCGTCGCAGACTTGCATGGCTTTGCCTAATCCTGACTTAAAGTATTGCTCTACTGGTGGGCGCAAAATGTGTCTGTGTGATCGTCGTCGTCAAGCGATCCCTCTCCGAGCGGAATCGCGCTCCGCCGTAAGACAGTGATCATTGAAACGGACGAGTCCTTCGTTCGGGCGGCGGCCCGGCGCTGGCGGGCTCCCAGTCGAAGAATCCAATCATCATCTCGTCCGTCGTGAGATTGCCAAACACCAGCGTTTTCGTCGGGTCCGGGTTCCTCGGATTTTCCGCTCGATTGTCGAAGACGTGCCGGATGATGAGTTGGCTGCCGCGCGTCGCCAGCACTGGCTTGAGAAAATCGTACGACACCTGCCACTGGAAATCGTACTTGGGGACGCTCAGCAAAGTATCGATGCGTCCGTCCGGATGCCGCAGGAACACCTGAGCCTCCGCGCCCCGATAGTGCATGTGCGGCATGAGGCCCAACAGCCGAACATCCTCGTCGAACGTTTCGCCCCAGAGGTACTCCGCCTGAGAATTGGCCGGAATGCGAATGCCTGTGTTGAGGACGGCTCCCGTCACCACGGCTCTTTCAGGAGGCGCCGGGAGCAGCTTGAGGCCAATCTTGGTCTTGTCGATCTTGGCCGCGCCGTTGGGCGTGTAGTGAAACTGAATGTAGAGCTTTCCATTCTTCGGCAAGAGCTTGCCGCGACCGGGAGGCAGGACGATGGACTTGCGCCCGGGAAAATAGGAAAGCCAAAACCCGGTGGCGCCGCCCGTCCGGCCCGCTTCGCCCACGGTCTGATTCACTCGTCGCGGGTCGTCCTGTGCGTACTCGACGAAGAGCATTGCGTGATGCACAATCTCGGGCTCCGAGGGACGAATCTCAGCCTCCGACACCCACAGGTCTTCTTTCAGGTCAATCTCAACGGGCACGTAACGCCAATCGAGCACCCCTTCGGCCGGAATCTCCTGCGGCGTCGCCTCGAGCACCAGGTCGGGATCGCGAATCGACCATCCCGATGCGCGCACGAGCGGCGCGGGCGCGTCGGCCGGATCGCCCTCGGGACAATCCGCAGCGGCCCATTGGCGAAACGACTCTCGATCCGCGCGGGAAACATGGCGGTCGTTTCGCCAGTGGCCGTAGCGCGGATCCGCAAACCACGGCGGCATGATCCCTTCGTCCAGCACGTACTCGATCATGGCGCTCTTGGCGACCACTTGCTCGTAAGTCTCGAGCGAAAACGGCCCCGACTGGCCAGGACGATGGCACTCGACGCAGTTGTACTGCACGAACCGTGAAATCTGGTCGTGCCAGGTCGGCGGCCGCGACGGCTGGTCGCTCGGGTCCAGCCGCAACACGCATCCGGGCGCCTCGGTCAGCCGCACGTCCACCGGTTCATTCTTAACCACCGCAACAACGGCGTCCGACAAGCTCTCCGTGGCCGCGGCTTGCCGACTCACGCCGACGTCGAACCGATCGTCCACGGCGCCTCGATAGCGCAGCGTCTGGGCCTGGTCAATGACAAATGTCTCGCACGTGGTTCGAGCGCCGAGCGTTCGCGTCAGGGCGTCGTCGTGCACGTATCGCCAGCCCGGAAGCAGCTTGGCATGCTCCTCGAGTTCGCTCTGACTTGCATCTCCGTCGGCGTTCAGAGCCAGGAATTGAACATTGCCGTCGCCGAACTTCTCCGCCAGGCGGACGAGCGCCGGGACAAGTTTCTTCGAAATCGGGCAACCGATGGACGTCATCGAGACGACCACGACGCGACCTCGATATTCTCTCAGGGAACCCTCGTGACCAGCGACGTCGACAAACGGCGCATCCGGCAGCAAGCGATTCATCGTGGCGGATGCTGCCGACGCATCATCGTCATCGGCTTCCGAACCTGCTTCGCTGACATGCGTCGCCTCGTGAAGCTGGTCCTTTACGATCGCCGCCCACTCCACGGACTTCCGCGAACTCTCCATCCGCAGGCGCGCCTTGTTGAGGACTTTGTTGGCGCCGTACATGAAGACGGCGAACGCGGGCAGGAGCGCCGCGATCACCACGAGTCGCCGGATCGTCAGCAGCCGACGAACGTCGAGAAGGCGACCACGGTCGCTTGACTCGGCGAGAGGCTGCTGCGGCGACATCGGCGCTTAACCCAGTTGCCGTAAGGAACTACGGCATCCTGAAAGCGCGTCCGTGCGAGCAGGTTGCCGAGAAAGCCGGCCCGTTTCCTTCAAGGCCAGACTTCACAAGTTGCGCTGCACGGGGCATAACGTGACGCACGGGAGGGATGCGAAGACTTCGCCGCCGGCCAAACCATCCACCGAATATAGGCACGGTCCTAGCCCCCGTCAAACAAATGGCCAGTGGCTTAATGCCCACTTGGGCGAAGCGTCGCCACGGGCGCACTTCGTGGCGGTTTTGACGGTAACTTCGGACTTGACGTACGCGCTCTTTGCCGGCAGCGCGACTGCGGTCGCCGAGCCACCATAGGGCGGGGACCTGCGCCAGGAGCGCGAGGTATGCGGGCCGGTCGAAGGCGAGGCTATGTGTGAACATGGGCGACGAAGGGTGGGCAAACAAAAGGAGGCAATTGCATTCTGGTGGCCTATTGTCCATGCCGCCGAGGGCGCGCGAAAAAACACGTTTGCGCGGACAGTATTCGGGGATTCTGTCCGGCCTGCCGCTGGGCGGAGGCCAGGAAACCCGGCGTTCGCCGAGGCGCGCGGGGGGACAGAATTCGGCTGAATTCTGGCCGCTTTCGTCCCTGCGTTCGTGCGTTTTTTGGTGATCTTGCGTTCTGCATGATTGATTCGCGGGGCGCTGCCCGTTGCCCCTCCTTGAAGAGTGGCGGCGCGGCGCCTTTTTCTCGATCGAATTTTCAAAGAACGCCCGGCAAGGCAGCGTCTTGCACGGGCATACTCGACCCTAGCACAGGTCGTGGCCCAATTTCTACCTAAAATCTCGACGCCAGCCCTCAAGGCGCGGACAAGTTGCGCTGGACCATACGCGGTCACGCCGCCTGCGGCCAAGCGGCACACGGGACGCCTGCGGGTCTGCCGGATCCAATCTTTCTCAGGTTGGCCAGATCCTGAGCTAGTCGAGCGCTAGGATCAACTCTTCGTTGGGATTGACGGCAATCGTGCGCTCAAGATTTGGCTCGTAATACTTGGGGTCGACTTTGCGAAGCGCCGCCTCCGCGTTCGGAATCGCGGATTTGCCGACGTAATAGGAGTAACTTCCTGGGATGAGTTCCCCCTGGAACGATCCATCGGGCTTGACAGGGAAGGCGCCGACATGGCCTTGGTCGAGCGGGTGGAATGACACCACGATGTTGCCTACCGGCTGTCCGCCTTGGGAGACTTTTCCCGAGACAACAATCGGCGGCTGCTTCAGCGCCGGAGCTTGAGAGCAGCCGCACGCGTTGAGCAAGACAGCCGTCACGAGAACTGCATACTTATTCATCTTCATGCTCCGAGAGTTTAGAGATCGTCCGTAGGGCCGGGTGCGGCGCCCGAGGCCCGCCGCAGGGCGGGGCGTCGCGCGATCGCTCTCCGGCAATTTGCCGCGCCCTGCGCAGACGCGGGAATGCCACACAGAGCGCGCTATCAAGTCTCCGAGGCGCCGTTCAAAGAGTCGTCGCAACGGTTTGGCCGTCGTCGGCGCCGATTATCCACTTCACGACGACGCCGTCGGTGGCATCCGACAGGAACCTGACTGAGCCGTCGCCCATCGTGGCGAAGACGCCGCCGACGTGGAACGAGAACGGCTCGTCGTTGGGACCGCAATTGTTGACCGTCCAACGGCATTCGGCAGGGCCGCCCTCGGGCGTGGCGAAATTACGGAGTTGGGCCACGCGCGACGCGGGGGCGATCGCATTGCTGGGGCCGGAGTAGCCGTTGCCGACGGCGTCGGCGTCGGCCCAGGCGAAGACGCGGCGGCCGTTGGCCCCGCTGGCCATATTGATGGGATCCGCGGCGTTCGAGACGGGCGTGAACCGGTGCGAATAGGATCCGTAGTCGGGTACGTCGGGATGCGAACGGCCGGCGTCCTCGATCCACAGGATCGTGTTGCTGGTGCCGTCAACGACGCGCTCGATGCCGCCGCCGTCGCAGTTGAGCATGGGCGCCACGACCTGGCTGAGCCAATCGGCGGAGCCGCTGTTGGGCGTACGCATGCCGTAGGTGGGCGAGCCGACGCGGGCGTCGACGTCGGAGAGGGCGACGATCATGTAGTCGATGCCGCCGTAGCCGTGAACGGGGTCGCGCGCCTCGGCGGGGTTGGAGCTCGACGGGCAGATGAACGTGGCGATTTGCGCCTTGGCGGCGCGCTGGCCGTTGGGATGCGCTGGGTCGTCGTAGTTCCGGCCTTTCGCGTCCCGATGAATGAGGCATCCCGTGGGCGTCTGGAACGCGTCGCCATTCGGCGTGGCGGAGTAGACGACCTTCGGGTCCGAGCTGTGATCGAACATGCTATAGACGACGTTCTGTTCGATGTGTGGCAGGATAAAGGTCGCTGTGGAGTGAATCATGTAGGTGGTCGAGGCGCCGCCGGTGGAATCGCACTGGCCGCTGGGGGGCAGCTTCTTCTGCCCCGACTCGAAGTTGAGGACGCCGAGTCCCAACTGCTTCATGTTGTTGGTGCATTGCGAGCGCCGGGCCGCCTCGCGCGCCGCTTGCACCGCCGGCAGTAGCAGTGCGACGAGCACTCCGATGATGGCAATCACCACCAGCAACTCAACCAACGTAAATCCTTGTCGTTGAACTCTTTCTGTTGGACTCGCCCCCCTTGCAATCCGCCCGCCCTGCAGTGATCCCATGAAACTCCTCGACCTTGTTTAAGTGGCCCTTGGAGCGGCCGCGCCGGCGTCTTGCCGGAGAACGCTCGCCCCAAAGATGAGCGAATTGTGAAGGTGTGCTGCGAAGAAATCGTGAAGCAATTGTTAGGAGTTCTTCACAATCTCACGACACGGGGGTCGTTAGTGGGACGTTGGCCCCACAATAAGGGCAGTCGTCCGGCGTCCAGATGCGGTTCTCCACCTCGGCGAGGGCAACGAACGGAACCGCCTCTCGCGCAGCGAGTTGCGACGCGGCGGAGCCTAAGACCAGGAGGGATGCCAATACGATGGGGTGGCTTTGCAGACCTCGCAGCGAGGCGAACGCGCCGCGAACGGCCGAACCGGCGTTGATGACGTCGTTGACGACGGCGACGCGGCGCCCACGCACGAATTCGGCGAGCTCGGCAGGGATGGGGTATTCGACGGGATACAGACCTTTCGCCGAGTCGTTTTCAACGCGGGCGGCGTAGACGAAATCGACGCCGAGGCGATCGGCGACCATCTGGGCCAAGAATGCTCCGCCGGTGAGCGGGCCGCACACGGCATCGACGCCGTAGGACGCCAGCCGATCGCCGAGCGCTTCGACATGCGGTCGAAGGCGTTCCGGACGAACGAACAGGCGGTCGACGTCGAGCCACAGTTCACCGTGGTGGCCGGACTCCAAGGAGAAGTGGCCCCGGCGGGCGGCCATCAGGCGGAGCAATTCGCTAGTCATGCGCTGCCGCGCGAAGCGCCACCAAGTACGGCACCGGCTCGCGTCCCAGAGCGTTGAGCACCGTGCCGCCTGCCGTGAACACGTGCGTCACCCAGTCGGGCTGACCGTATTTTTCCAGCGCCGTGCCGCCTTCGCCGCCGCCAATGTAGACTTCGACTCCGGCGTCTTTCATCCGCTTGAGCTGCGGCATGAAGTTCTTCGTGCCCGCCTCGAACCGCGGGTCCTCGAACATGCCGAATACGCCGTTGTGAAACGCGACGGCGCCCTTCGGCTTGTCGCTCAGGAACTTGCCGATCTTTTGCGCGAAAAGTTCCGACGTCTGCGGGCCCACGTCGAACTGTTGCTGGCCGGGCTTGAGCTCGTCGACCACCGAACCGTCCTCGATCACCGAGTCGATCGGCACGACGAACTCGATGCCCTTCTGGCGGCCGTCCTTGACCATCTTCTTCGCCTGGGCGACCCGCTCGCGGGGAATGTAGTACGGCTTGTCGGCGTGGCTGGGATCTTCGGCGACGCCTAGACAAACGTCCTGCCCGTCGAGCTCGCCGATGCCTTTCTTGAGCGCCATGGCGAGCGAGCCGGCGGCAAACACGTGGCGGATCGTGCCGCGGCCGATCATTGCTTCCAGGTCGTCGAGCTTATCGATCTTCAGCCCGCTAAACACGACCAGCTTGGTCTTGAGGCACTGCCGCATCGGGCCGTCGAACTCGCCCGCGACGTACTTGCCAAGGGCCACGCGATCCATTGCCAGTGGCACGATCGTCGACGACGCGTCGAGACTGCCGGCCGACAGGGCTTCGTTGACATAGACCTTGGCAATCTTCTCAGCGCACTGATTGGCGAACTTCGCCAAGTCGCCGCTGAGCTTCGCGGCATCGGCCGGCTTGGCCCTCCACAAGATGCGCTCGATGGCGTACTTGCGCGTGTTCTCCAGCATCAGCACGGCGCCATTCTCCGCGGCGGCGATTTGCTTCGTCACCGCATCGGCAATCGTGAGCGACGACTCATCGAGCCAGTCAGTTACCAGCGGGACATCTTTGCCGAGAATCTCGCCGAGCCGTGCGGCGACTTTGCTCAATGACTTCTCTGGCTCGCGGCCGATGTGACCAAAGATCACCTGCTTCCAGCCACGGCGGATGCCGAATTCGAGTGTTTCAACCATCGACCGCAGCCGGACATCGCCCTCGCCCACGGTTTTTCCGGGCTTGCAGTCGACGTCGCCGCGGACGAGCACCGACGTGCCCGCGGAAAAGTCGGCCAGCGCTTCGAGCCGCGGGATGGCGGCCAGGTAGTCGACCAGCTCCAGCTCAGGCGCGGCCGCGCGGCCGGCGAGCGAGGCAGTGATTAGCTGTTCCATATCGGCTGGGGAAACGGGCATTGTCTGCTCCCGAGGAATAACCGCCAAGGACGCCAAGAGCGCCAAGGGGGATGGAAATTAAGTTGTTAGCACGATGCGAGTAATTCCGTGGCGAAGAACCTCGACATTGAAGTTGATCAGCAGGCCCAATTCGAGACCAGTTACTTTGAGATAATTGAGCACTTGCGCTTGATGGATAGGGTGAATGCTCTCGACTGCCTTAAGTTCGACGACGAGTCGATTGCCGACATGGAAATCCAGGCGGGCCTCGCCGACTGGCTGCCCCTTGTATTTCAATGCGATGGGATGCTGACGTCGAAAGGGCATCCCGCGCAACGTCAATTCAACGGCCAAGGCTTGTTCGTAGGTCGATTCGAGGAATCCCGCCCCCAAAATCGTATGAACTTCTATCGCTGCGCCAATGACGGCGTGTGCCAGATCGTCCACTTCCGCATCTGGCTCGTTCATTGCTGCACTCCCGCTTCTTCACTTTCCATTTCCTTCACTTCCTCATTCTCTTCCTTGGCGTTCTTGGCGTCCTTGGCGGTTAATTCCTCCTCCGGCAGCACAAAGCGGCGGACGCGGTGGGCGCCGGGGGTCGGCGCGAGCGTGAACATTTCCTCCGCGAACTCGGCGTTGAACGTCACGTCCTCGAAATCGATCCGCACGGCGAACCGCAGGAAGTTGCCGTCGGGGTCGATGCGGCGACGATGGGCTTCGACCGGCAGCTCGACGCGGTGGAGCGCCGACGTATCGCGGTCGATCCACAACACGCGCGTCCCCTCGGGATGGCTCGTGGCCACGCGGTGGCACGTGCGGCCATTGAGCTCTTCGTCCGCCAGTAGCCGCGGATACGAATCATCGGGGAACACGGCCGCGTCGTCCTCGTCGCTGGTGTTCACCAGCATCGCAAGTTGCGGGAAGACTTCGGCGAGCGGGCGATTGAGCAGCCGCTCGCGAATGAGGGGATCGGGCAGCACATTGGCCGACGTGAACGCCGCGGGCGCCGGTTTTTCGACTAACTGATCGGGAATCTCCGCCACGGCGGCGCGCAGATATTCGCCGTCGCTCGCCACGTCGAACCCCTGGCGACGACCGGCGGCGTCGGCCACCGCTTCGCTAAACGTCAGCCGCAGGCGATTGGGGCGCACCAGCGCGACTGTCATTTGGTAGTAAGGCAGCTCGTGGGTGACGCCTTCGCCACGGTAGACCGACTCCTCGATGTACGTGGCGCGGTCGGCGTACGATTCGGCCTGCCGATATACGGCGAGCATTTGTTCGGTGATCTTGATCGCCCGGTCGCGCGACGCGGCGGCGTCGGACGGCGAGGGCGTCGCCGACTTCGTCGAGTTCGTGGAGGAAGTTTGACCGCATCCGGCGAGGACAATCGCCGCGAGGGCTACGAAGCGTCGGCAAGAACGGCGTGCGCCCGGCATCGTGGTTCCTCGGCGGAAGTGCCGCGGCCCCTCCCCGCGGGGGTCCGTCGCGGCAATAATTGGCGATAGGCGCGCGGGAGCGGCGACGCGCCGCAACTTAACAGATGATTGGCCCGAATCCAAACGGCCATTCTCGGCAGTTCCTTTGATGACGACAACGATCACCTTCGGCGCGGCCGATTCGTGCGAGCTCGCACTGGGGGACCACACCCTGTTGGCGCCGGTTGCGGTGAACCATCCCGCACTTGCCGATCCGGCGGGAGCGATGCGGGCGGCGCTGGCGGCGCCGCGCGGGTATCCGCCTTTGGCGGCGGCGGTCGTCCCGGGCGATCACGTCGCCATCGCGGTCGGCAAGGCGCTGCCACAATTGGCGAGCCTGCTGCGCGGCGCCATCGCGGCGCTTGTCGAGGCAGGGATTGAGCCGGCGGACATCACGGTGCTGACGGCGGAGCCGCTCGATGGCGCCGGGCGCGTCGCCGAGGAGCTGGCTGCGGCGGGCGTGAAAGTCGCAGTCCACAACCCGTGCGACGACGCCAGTCTGGCGATGGTTGCGATCACCGCCTCGGGCCTGCCGTTGCGGTTCAACCGGGCGCTGGCCGAGGCGGAGTTTGTACTTCCAATCGCCGCGGCCCGATCCGCGCTGGCCGGCGACGGCGCGACGGCGAAGTACGCGGGCTTGTTCCCGCAGTTCTCCGGTCGCGAGACGGCGGATCGGTTTTACGCCCGTGGGAAGTCGACGCCGGCGGAGCGCCGCGCCGAGCGCATTGCCGAGGCAAACGAGGCCGGTTGGCTGTTGGGCGTGGGCCTGTCGGTCAATGTGGTGCCCGCCGCGGGGGGCGGCGTGGCGGCGGTGTTGGCCGGCGATCCCGCGCAAGTCGCAGCGGCCGCGGCGGAGCAGTTCGAGGAGATTTGGGAGCGCCCGGCCGCCAGCCAAGGCGATTTGGTCATCGCCGCCCTGGCAGGTGATGCGGAGGAACAGACCTGGAGCAACCTCGCACGAGCGCTCTCCGCCGCCGAGCGGATGTTGGGACCCGAGGGGGCGATTGCCGTGTGCAGCGCGCTCGACCAGTCGCCGAGCGGTTCGTTTGAGCGACTCCAAGATGCCGTCGATTTTGGCGCTGTCGCCCAACGGCTGCGACGCGACCACGCGGCCGACGCCCGCCCCGCGATGATTCTCGCCCAAGCGCTGCAGCGCGGGTCCGTGTACCTGCGCAGCCGGCTGCCGGCCGACGTCGTCGAGTCGTTGGGCATGACGCCGATCGAAAGCGACGCCGAATTGTCCCGCCTCGCCGCCGGCCGTCGACACTGCATCGTCATCGAAGAGGCCCAACGCGTGAAGCCGCGGCTAACAGGTGGCTCCAATGGCATGGAGTGACGCACTCGCGGCACAATATACGGCGGCAACGACTGCGCTCGGCGTCGTGCGGCTGGACGGCTGGACGACGCTGCGCCTCGTCGGCGTCGATCGCGCTTCGTTCCTGCACAACATGTGCACCAACGACATTCGCAATCTGCCCGTGGGCGGCCAGTGCGAGGCGTTTCTGACCGATGTGAAAGGGAAGATCGTCGGGCACGTCGTGGTCCTGGCGGAGCCGGACCAACTGACGCTCATCACGGTCCCCGAACAGGCGGACAATCTGATTGCCCACCTGAATCGGTACATTATCCGCGAGGACGTGCGGCTGACGGACGACTCACGGAACAGGAATTGGGCGATCTACTTCGGGTGGGAGGAGCCGGTCGACGAGCCGTCAATCGGTCAGCCTTTCCACCGCCTGGGGCCTGAAATCACCGTAGCACCTTGCACGTTTGTTTGGCTCCGCGGGGCGTGGATCGGCACTACGAACGACGTTGACTTTGATGCGCTCGACGCGGATGGGTGTACCGAGCCCGTTTGGCACGCGCTTCGCATTGAATCCGGCTGGCCGTTGTTCGGCGTCGATTTCGACAGTTCTCATCTCCCGCAGGAGGTGGGCCGCGACGCTCGGGCCATCAATTTCCGCAAAGGGTGCTACTTGGGACAGGAAACAATCGCCCGGATCGACGCCCTTGGACACGTCAACAAGCGACTTGCCACTGTGCGGTTGGCGGAAGAGGCGCCGGTTGGGGCCGAGTTGACCGCCGGCGGACAAGTTGTGGGAGCCCTCTCCTCGGTCACATGGTCGCCGCGACTCGAAGCCTGGCTCGCCCTGGCCATGCTAAGACGCGGTCACAACGAACCCGGATCGAAGCTCGAGTGCAACAACCAACCCGCCGAAGTTGTGCCAACGCCCGCGGTCGCTGCGTAGAAGAACAAATCACTCGCCCGCGTTTCGGAGGATGACATGGACAAGGAAACGCTAATCCGCAAGCTCAACGAGGATCTCGCCGGCGAACTTGGCGCGATCATCCAGTACATCACCTATGCGGCCAAGGTTTCTGGGCCGTATCGACCGCAATTGGCGGAGTTCTTCCTCGCCGAAGTGGCCGACGAGCAAACGCACGCTCAATACCTGGCCAACAAGATCGTCGCGCTCGGCGGCCAGCCGACAACGACTGCGCGCGAAGTGGCCTCTGTCAAAACCAACCGCGAAATGCTCGAAGCAGTGCTCAAGGCCGAGCAGCGAGCTGTCGTCGACTACACGCAGCGGGCCAAGGACGCCGAGGAATTCGGCGACAAAGGCGCCGTCGTGCAGCTCGAGGACATCGTCCGCGACGAAACCGGACACAAGGAAGAGACGGAGCGGATTCTTCGCGACTGGCCGTTGTGATGGAGACGAGGGGCGTTACTTACTCCCCGGTCATTGACTGGGCGTCAAAAGGTTGCTGGCTCGAATCCAGTCGGCTCGGCGGCAAATGCGCAGAACCGAGCTGGCTGGATGTGCGTGTTGTGGGCCGTGTTTCGGATAGCAGCCGGGCGATGCCTCTACTCCTTCGGGGCGATGCGGTCGATGAAGCGGAAGATCGCCTGATGTCCTGGGGGCATGGCGCCGCTGACAAAGTATTGGGGGATGTTTAGCGAGTGGTCGAGTCCTTCGAAGTAGTGAAATTCGATGCTGGTCACGCCGGCGTCCTTGACCTGCCTCTCCAGTTTTTTCACGGCTGCCATCGACGCCATGTTGTCCCGGTCCCCGTGGAAGATGCCGACGGGCATCTCCAGTCCCTTGAGGAAGCTCCATATTTCGGCGTGCGCAAAGTGGTCCTCAAACCAATGATCCGGTAACGCAACGCCTGCGAATGTGTTCCCCCAGTCGTTGAGCGTGGCGAAATCGTTGTTTTCGACCGCGTCCAGGAGCTTTTTGTTCGTGATTCGGACATCATCCACCGTGAACGATCCATCGCCGTTCATGTCAACCTTGTCGATTCCCACATTCACATCCTTGATGACGCTCTCCCATTCCTCTTTGGTAACTGAACCATTGTTATCCTTGTCTAGCGGCCGGGCGCGCATAAAATCTCCGTCGCTGCAGATGAAAGCAAAGTTCTCCTTCATATTCGAGGCGAGCATGCCGTATAAGATGAGACCTTGAACAGCGGTTGGATTCCGGCTTGCTGCCTCCGCGGCGACGAGCGTTCCCTCGCTGGCGCCCATCAGGAAAACGGGCGTTTCACGGAGGCCGGGTTGCTTCCGAATCGTTTCGACAGCGCTGACCGCATCCTTGACTTTGTTATCCAGTGTGCCGGTGTTGAAGATGTTCCGGTCGATTTTTTCGTACCGTGGCGGAGCGTCGCCCATGCGTATGCCCCGCCCCTCATAACTGAAGAAGCCGATGCCCGTTTTCAATAACTGAACTCGATACAGGTCGAAGTAGTTGAACGTCTTGCCGCCACCCAACGGCCGCTTTACGTCGATCGTTTGGCCTTCGGCAGTTTGGACGTAAACCACAATCGCACGGGGCTTGCCGCTTTTTGGCAAGACGATCCGCCCGAACATGTCGACGCCGTCGTAGGCCTGGAATGGCACGTCCGTAGACGTGGACTGCGTAGTTTGATCTTCGGATCGTGTGGCTGAAGTTTCTTGTCCTAGTGTTAAGTCGGGGTAAACCGCGAGGAAAAATCCGAAGAACGCAAAACGGAATTGGAGGTCAATCATCATATCCTCCGAGCAATTGGAGATTCGAGTCGATGAGGGCCGTTTGGCTGTCGTCGTCAGCGGACAACGCAGTGAAGTTAGGCAACCGGCAGGAAAGCCGCACGTCGTCGCCAGCTATCCGACGGCGCGAATTGCTTCCTTGGCGATATGACGATCCGATTCTAAATTCGGGACCCTGGCCGATCAACCAGTGTGGCAAATTACTTTTCCCGGCAGCTAAGTCGCCCGCGTTACGAATCGGACCTCAGCTTCGTGAGTTCGATGTGGCACAGTTTGGCACAGATACAGGTTACTTTACCGCGTTCACCGCGTACCATGCACATGTCGTGGGGCGCGGAAGACGCTACGAAACACGGCGACAAGGGCGCCGTCGTGCAGATCGAGGACATCGTCCGCGACGAAACCGGACACAAGGAAGAGACGGAGCGCATGCTCCGCGATTGGGCGCTCTGAGCGGGGCTCCATTTCCGCGGTAGTGTTAGCCGCGACGCGGCAGCAGAGCGCGTGGCAGCGAGATAAGCGTGGCTGTGCGTTGCGCCCCCACGCGCTCCGCTTCGGCGGACCTTCGCATCGCGGCTAACACCCTAGAGCAACTTACCGGTTGCTATTCTGCTAGCTTTGGGGATTGGAGTAGTTTGGCTCTCTGAAAGGAGGGCTGACGCATGCGCGCGTATTCATGCGACCTACGGGAGCGGGTGTTGGCGGACTTCG
>JBIOVA010000251.1:0-4317 GCA_044867485.1 Lacipirellulaceae bacterium
GGAAGGTCGAGAATCCGCAGCCTTACTTCGACGAGAAGCGGGCGGCGGCGGTGCTCGCCGAGCGGGCGTTTGAGACCGTGAAGGCCGAACGCGAGTCGCTGGGTCCGCCCATCGATCCGACGATCGACCCATCGATGTCGGGGCTCGTCGGCGTGCCGATGTCGCCGGTGACGACGGTCTCCGGCGAGGTGTCGGCCAAGCAGACTTCCGCAAACCCCAACTTCGCGGCGGTGATCGTCGAGATGCTCAAGGAAGCCGGCGTCCAGGAGGGCGACGTGGTGGCGGTGGGCTGCTCGGGGTCGTTCCCGGCGCTCAACATCTGCACATACGCCGCGTGCGAGACGCTCAAGGTCGAGCCGTTGGTGATCTCCAGCGCCAGCGCCTCGCAGTGGGGCGCCAACATCCCCGGCTTGTTGTGGCCCGACATGGAGCGACTGCTGCGGCAGAAGGGGATTTTCAACATCACGTCGATCGCCTGCTCGATCGGCGGGTACCAGGACCGCGGGCTGGGGCTCTCGGAAGAGGGGCTCCGCCTGGTCATGGGCTCGATCGAAAGCAACGGCCTGCGGCCCTTCCGCGCGGACAAGCCGGTGATCGCCAACGTCGACGATGCGCTGGCCAACATGCAGCAGGATTTTGTTGAGAACATCAACGAGCGGATGATCCGGTACGAGGACGCGGCCCAGGGCAAGCCGATCCGGGCGTACATCAACGTGGGCGGCGGGACGGTGTCGGTGGGCCGCAACGTGGGCAAGCTGATGTTCAAGCCGGGCTTCAACAAGCGGCCGCCGCGGCACATCCGCGACATCGACGGCGTGATGCCGCGGTTCATCAACGCGGGCGTGCCGGTGATCCATGTCGTGCACATCAACGCGCTGGCGGATCGCTACACGCTGCCGCTGGAGCCGACGACGCAGCCGACGATCGGCACGGGCGGCGTGTTCACGGGCATCGACTACTCGAAGCCGCTGGTCATCGGCGTGTTGGGATTCATTCTGCTGTCGCTGTACGCGTTCATCCGCAGCGACGTAGGGTTCCGCATCCTGCGGGCGTCGCAACGGTCGCGCAAAGACGATGCGCAGCCGGAGCCGATGGTGTGATGGGGACGGCGCACGGCGAGAGGCCTGCCTCCGGGTCGGAGCGGGCGGCCCGAATTCTTGCGCGCGTCCTTGCTTCGTGGTTTCCAGCAGTTTGGCTAATTCATATCATGCGCTGTATGATTTGGGCAAAATGCCGGGAGGCGCTCGCATGGACGAATCAACGTTTTGGTCGGCGCTGGAGTTCCGCGTTTGCCGCGAATTCGCAGGTTTGCGCGACGGGCGTCGTCGTGGGCTCTGGTGTGATGGTTTCATGCCTGCCGTCTACCTGGTCGCCGACGATCCGCCGCGCATTGAGGGCGAAGCTTGGATCGGCGACGGCGATCGAAATATGATGCCTTGGAAGTTCACGCTGTTTTTGCCGACGCCGCTGCGATCGCGCGACGAGATCGATTGGTCTATGCTGCTGCCCGCGGAGAATGTTACGCGTTGGATTGCGATCGACGAGTCACGCCGACTCTTGCAGTTTGAACCTGCCGCTGCAGTTCCCGACCTCGTCTAAGAATACAGGAAAGAGGTTTCTGCCACTCTCTTGTGGACCCTGACACTCTTCATCGCCGTTTTCCCATCGTTGCACGGAACATCGAGGCGCCCCATGAGTTTCATTTCCACGCCCGACGGGACGCAGATTTACTACAAGAACTGGGGAGCGAGACAGCCGGTGATATTCAGTCACGGTTGGCCGCTGACGGCCGATAGCTGGGAATCGCAGATGATGTTCCTGGCGGGGGCGGTTATCGCTGTATCGCGCACGATCGGCGGGGACATGTCTGATCGGCACGGAACATAGCCACATCGGCAGACCTCCGAGGCCATGCCGCCCAAAGACACAGGACTCCTTTATGGCGTTGGATGTGTATGTTATGCCGCTGTGGCGTTTCAAAGTCGGCGACTTTCACTCGCCGATCGAAAAGGCCATCGGGATTCGGCCGAAGATTTTCGGCGTCAACGGCGTCGTGGTCCAGCGGCCTGCGAAGTTTGGATGGCGTGATCGCTGGAAGGCGCAACGCGACGTGAAAGCGATTTGCCGATCGGTCGAGAAGGCCAACGGAAGCCGCATTCGATGGAATGACGAAGGCGACGTCGTTTATGGCGAGCAGTCGCGAGGGTTTGAATCGCTGCGCGGTTATGCGAAATGGCTCGACTGCCGCGATCAGTTTCCAGAGTTCCGAGTGACTCGCGACCATAGCTATCCGTTTTGGACGGTCGCGATTGCGCGACTTTCATGCCCGCACCTAGTGACGCACGATTGCCATTGCGGATACTATCTGCCATGCGATTTTGCGGAGCCGTTGGACGTCGAGCCATTTGTCGCCTATGCAGATGTGATGACGGCGCGGCGCGTGGGATCGTCGGTGCGCTTGCTGCGCGAGCTGGATGCGGTGCAAGAGTCGCTCGCTGTGCCGGAGGACTATGCCTATCCGGCCGATGACCCCCTCGTTGGCGTCAAGGCAGCATTCCTGCAGTTGCGGAAGGTCGCCGAGTTGAGTTGTCGGCACGGGTTACCGGTGATTTTCTGGGGATGACCGGCGGCTGCTCGCTGGTTTCCGAAACGACGACTTCGCTCGGACCGCGTGGCGATCCGGCTAGCGTTGGAGGTGTTGAGGAAATGGCGCGATTGGTAGAAATCGTCGAGGCGGATTTGTCGCTGCCGGAGCATCAGCGCGACGTGATGGCGATGACCGCGGCGTATGCTCTGGACGAGATGGGCAACGGCGGGCCGTTGGCGGACGAGACGCTCGCGCGGCTCGTCCCCGGGTTGCGGGCGCATCCGACGACGCTCATTTTTCTCGCATACGTGAACGACGAGGCGGCGGGGATTGCGACGTGTTTTGGGGGGTTCTCGACGTTTGCCGGTCGCCCGCTGGTGAACATTCACGACCTGGCAGTTGTGCCAGAGCATCGGGGCAAGGGGATCGGGCCGGCGCTGCTGGAGGCCGTGGAGCGAAAGGCTCGCGAGCGCGGCTGTGCGAAGGTGACGCTCGAGGTGCAGGAGAACAACGTGCGGGCGCGCGGCGTGTACGAGGCCGCGGGGTTCGCGCAGGTCGTGTATAGCGAGTCGGCGGGGGGATCGCTGTTCTATGCGAAGGCGCTGTAGTGCGGCCGCGTGGCATGCCCTCGTCCGCGTGGGCATATTGGATCAGCACGGAACATGGCCACGTCGGAAGACCTCCGAGGCCATGCCACCAATGCATACCGGCTAGGGAGCGGCGGCGAGAGCCCGCTGGGCGAAGCGGAGGCAGCCGGCGGCGGGGTGGGTGACGAGCGTGATTGAGGCCGGCGCCATGCCGCGGCCTTTTAGCATCCGCTCGAGAAACTCCCGAAAGATGTCGCTGCCGCAAACGACGCCGCCGGTGAGGGCCAGTGGGAAGTCGACGCCGAGGAACAGTCGCTCCGCAAGGCTCGCGACCGCTTGGCCGAGTGCCTTGGTGGCCAGGTTGAGGATGAGCTGAGCCGTGACGTCGCCGGCCGCCGCCGCCGTAGAAACAGCCGGAGCGAGATCAGCGATTGCGCCGCGGACGTTGCCGGTCGCTTCGAGGGCGGAAAGGATCGCTCGCGGATCGCTGATTTGGAGTTTGCCGAGGACGGCGTCCGTGAGCTGCGTGGGCGGGCGCCGGCCGTCGGCCGCTTGGGCGACGAACTCCAACGCGGAGCGGCCGAGCCAGTAGGCGCTCCCCTCGTCGCCGAACCAGTAACCCCAGCCGCCGACGACTTCGCGGCGGCCGGCGCGGTCGACGCCGACCGCGGCGGAGCCGGTGCCGACGATCAGCGCGACGCCCCACCCTTCGGGCGTACCGGCGGCGAGCACGGGATCGGCGTCGTGCACTTGCTCGATGCGGCGGGCGAGGTTGCGGCGCTCGGCCCAACTGCGGATTTGATCGCGCACAGCCGCATGGCCGGCGCCGCTCATGGCGAGGACGGCGCAGTCGGCGCTCTTGGGGGGAAGGGCTGCGTCCTGCCACGCGGCCTCGATGGCCTGGGCGAGATTAGCCAGGGCGGTCGAGAGGCCGACGGCGCGGGGATTGGACGACGCCGATTTGCCGCGGCCGATGACCGTTGGCTCGCCGTCGCCGGCGGTGCGGGCGAGCCAGACTTCGGTTTTCGTGCCGCCGCCGTCGACGCCGAGGAGGAGTTTTTCGTCCATGAATTCAGCTTAACAGGCGCGCGGCAGCGGGACGATGGCGCGCCAACGCGATGGGGGCTGTGTGCCACAGCTGGC
>JBIOVA010000252.1:0-41908 GCA_044867485.1 Lacipirellulaceae bacterium
TTCGTGACCCTCAGGTTGGATGACAGTCCCGTTGGGCAGGGCATCATCAAACAGTCGAAAGAGGGCGTAAAGCGCCTGCCGTCGATAGCCCCGATATGTCGCCGTGGGGTCGTCAGTGATCATTGCCACGAACCATTAACAGACGCGGAAGTCATCGAGACCTGCGATGGCCCAGTTCTCATGAAAGCGGAGCGCTACTTCGGATGTCAATGGCGGCCCCGGTTGGCGGCGATCGCCTACCGCACATCGCGCTAGCGACAGGAGGTTGTCTCGGGCGACTGAAAACCTCTTGCGGCTTTGCGGCCCAGGTAGCCGCCGACGGCAGCCTGGGCCACCTGCGCCCAGCATCGAGTTTCCAGCATCCAGCCCCGCCCCTCCGCGTTCTCCGCGGTAAAATCTTCGGTTTTCCGGACTAGAAAATGGCCGCGCAATCGTGTAGTGTACAGGTGGATATGGCAGGGAGGCCAGAGTCCGGAGGTCAGAGAGCAGCGGCCGGAGGTCCGAACGGAGAACCAACGCCCGCCCCTCGCCCCTAGCCCCCTCCGACTCTCGCAACTCGCGCCTCGCGCCTCGCGCCCCATGCTCCCCCCTCCCTCCCTCCCCGTCGCCGCCGTCCTCGCCGACGCCGTTGCCGCGTCGCGCGGCGGGGCCGTCGTCGTCACCGCGCCGCCGGGGTCCGGCAAGACGATGCTCGTGCCCGCCGCGGTCCTCGACGATCTGCCGCGGGACCAGAAGGTCGTGCTCCTCCAGCCGCGGCGGTTGGCGGCCCGGGCCGTTGCCCGGTGGATCGCCCAGTTGCGCGGCGGCCGCGTCGGGGACGAGGTCGGCTACCAGGTGCGGTTCGACTCGTGCGTCAGCCGGGCGACGCGGTTGGTCGTGGCGACGACCGGCGTGCTGGTCCGCCGGCTGCTGGACGATGTGGCGCTCGAGGGCGTCGGCGCCGTGGTGCTCGACGAGTTCCACGAACGCACCGTCGAGATGGATCTCGTGCTGGGCATGCTCGTGCGATTGCGGCAAACGGTGCGGCCGGAGCTGCGCGTGGTTGTGATGAGCGCCACGCTGGCGGCGGAGCCGGTCGCGCGGCTGCTGGGCGACGCGCCCGTGGTGAGCGCCGCGGGGCGCGTGTTCCCCGTGCAGATGCGCTACCTCCGGCGCGGCGAGCAGCGCTCGCTGGTCGACCAGGTGGCCGCGTATGTGCCCGAGGCGCTGCGCGAGACGACGGGGCACGTGCTCGTGTTCTTGCCGGGCGTGGGCGAGATCATGCGCTGCCAGGAGGCGCTGCTCCCGTTGGCCGAGCGGCAGGGGCACGCGCTGTTGCCGCTGTTCGGCGATTTGCCGCCCGAGCAGCAGGACCGCGTGCTGGCCGACGTCGGGCGGCGGAAGATCATCCTGTCGACCAACGTCGCCGAGACGTCGCTCACGATCGACGGCGTGACCGCGGTGATCGACTCGGGCCAGGCCCGGCAGATGCGCGTGGCGTCGGCCACGGGGCTGCCGCGGCTCGAGCTTGTGCCCGTGTCGCAGGCTTCGGCCGACCAGCGGGCCGGCCGCGCGGGGCGGACGGCGCCGGGCGTGTGTTGGCGGCTGTGGGAGGAGAGTTCGCACCGCGGGCGGCCGCCGGCGGAGACGCCCGAGGTGCTGCGCGGCGATTTGGCCGAGCCGCTGCTGATGCTCGTAGTTCTGGGCGAGGCGGGTTGGTCGGGAGAGGGCGGCAAGACGGTGAAGGCGGGCGAGTTTCCTTGGCTCGATGCGCCGCCGGCTGAGGCGGTTCAGAACGCGCGGCGGTTGTTGCAGATGTTGGGGGCCGTCGACGAAGCGGGCCGGGCGACGCCGTTGGGCCGGGAGCTGGCGCGCTTGCCGGCTCACCCCCGGCTGGGACGGCTGCTGTTGGCGGGGGCCGAGCGCGGCGTGCTCCGCGAGACGGCGATTGCCGCGGCCTTGCTGTCGGAGCGGGACCCGTTCCGAGCCGCGGAGCACGGCAACCGCGGCCCCCGGGACTACGGCGCCGTGCGGAGCCGCTCCGACCTGGCCGACCGCGTGGCGGCCCTGCAGGCCTTTGACGCCGGAACCCCGTCGACCGACGCGGATTTGGAGCTCCACCCCGGCGGCGCCCGGCAGGTTTTGCGCGCAGCCGACCAGTTGTTCGACCTCGCCAGGTTCGCCGAGGTCGTCGAGCGCGCGAAGGTCGCCGAGGCCGAAAAATCACATGCCGCTGGCGGAACGGCGGAGGCGCTGCGGCAGGCGCTGCTGGACGCCTTCCCCGATCGCCTCGCCAAGCTCCGCGCGGGGACGCAAGACCGTGCGCTGCTGGTGGGCGGCCGCGGGGTGCGGATCGATCGCAGCTCACGGGTGCGCGGGGAGCCGCTCTTCCTCGCCGTCGAGGTGAACGACGCCAGCGGCGAGGCGCGGGCGCGGATGGCGTCGGCGGTCGAGCGATCGTGGTTGTCGCCGGACGTGCTCCGCACGCGCGAGGAGCTGTTTTTCAACCCGACGCGCGGGCAGGTCGAGGCGCGGTTGCGAACCTATTGGGACGATTTGCTGATCGAGGAGACGCCGGTGGCGATCAGCGACCTGGCCGCGGCGGCGGAGTTGCTGGCCCGCGAGGCGCGGGCACAACTCGATCGCCTGCTGCCCGCGGTGGACTCGACGGCCGGTCGGTTGCTGGCTCGCGTGCAGTGGCTCGCCGGGGCGATGCCGGAGCTGGGCTTGCCGGCGCTCGATCGCTTGGCGCTTGAATCGCTGCTGCCGGAGCTGTGTCTGGGCCTGCGTTCGCTGGAGGAGCTGCGCGGAGCGGATTGGTGGTCGCTGCTGCAGCGGACGATCGGCTACGAACGAGTCGCGGAGATTGAGCGATTGGCGCCGGCGGAGTTCGCGGCCCCCAGCGGCAATCGGCACGCGATCGTCTACGAGGCCGGCAAGGCGCCGGTGCTGGCGATTCGGATTCAGGAGTTGTTTGGGCTGCGCGAGACGCCGCGCGTCGGCGGTGGGCGCGTGCCGGTGCTGCTCCACTTGCTGGGGCCGAACTACCGGCCGCAGCAAGTGACGGCGGATCTGGCGAGCTTCTGGCAAAATACTTATCCCGAGGTCAAGAAGGAGTTGCGGCGACGCTATTCCAAGCACGCGTGGCCGGACGACCCGCTGGCGGCGCAAGCGTCGCGCTCGGGACTCAAGCGGCGCCAATCCGAGGCGGAGTGACTCAGCGTGGCACGCCCAAGTCCGCGCGGGGCGTGGCGATCCGCGACACATCAGGCCATGCGCGCCACGCCCTGCGGCGGACCTTGGGCGTGCCACCCAACCCGGAGCCGGACGATGAAACGTCGTTGGCCTTCGCCGGAAACTCTAGGCACGCCTACAACTGATCGGCTTTGTTGCGGGGGTTTGGCGGGCGGTCTAAACTGGGATTACGGCCCAGGGGCCGGCTTGTCCTCTTTTCATGCCTGGCCTGAGCGTTGCTCATGCAGTGACCGTCACGATCGCGGCGAACGGTGCGGCGGCTGACCGCGCCGGTTTCTTCGATTCGCCGTGAATTTGCATCGTGGCGCTTCTTGATTCGCTTCGCGCGGGGCGAAGCGACGGCGATTTGGTCAAACTCTTCGAGCGACATGTGAGGCGGCGTAGCGCGGTAACTTGGGTCCGATTGGTCGTGGCGACCACCGCGGTCGTTGCTGCGCGCGGCGCGGTGGCGCAGACTTTGCTCGATGCCGGGACGTTGACGAAGTACGTCGATCCGCTGCCCAATCCGCTCGACAACGTCATCGCGCCGAGCGGCATGCTCGATGGGGCGCCGCTCTACGACGTGTCGATCAGCCAGTTCCAGCAGAAGCTGCACAGCGAGCTGCCTCCCACGACATTGTGGGGCTACAACGGCTCCTACCCGGGGCCGACGTTCGAGGCGGTGCGCGACCAGACGATCAAGGTGCGGTGGACGAACAATCTGGTCGACGGCGCCGGACAGCCGCTGAAGCATTTCCTGCCCTACGATTCGACGCTGCACGGCGCCGGGCCGCCAGGCCCACACGCTGGGCATGGAGCGAGCGATTTTCCGCAGGCCCGCACGGTGACGCATTTACACGGGGGCGTCACCGACCAGTTCAGCGACGGGTACCCGGAGCACTGGTTCACGCCGGACCCGGGCGCAGCGCCCAACGGCCTGGGCGGGCCGGCGGGGAACAGCCTCGTGACGACTTACGCCAATCCGCAGCGGGCCGCGGGGTTGTGGTATCACGACCACGCGATGGCGATCACGCGGCTCAACGTGTACGCGGGGATGGCGGGGTTCTATCTCATTCGCGACGACGAGGAAGCGGCGCTCAACCTGCCAGCGGGGAAGTATGAAGTGCCGTTGATGATTCAGGACAGGTCGTTTTACGACGACGGTCAGCTCTATTACCCTGGGGGCGACGCCAATCTCGTGAACGGCATGGTGTGGCCGTACCTGGAGATCGAGCCGCGGAAGTACCGCTTCCGAATGCTCAACGCCGCCAACGCTCGGGCCTACAACTTGTCGCTCGTGCCCGACGAAGGGGCGGCCCAGTCAGGGCCAGTGACGATGCACCAAATCGGAACGGACGGCGGCCTGCTCGCCGCGCGCGTGCCGCGGGAGGCAATCACCCTGTCGCCGGCGGATCGGGCGGACGTGGTCGTCGACTTCTCGCAGTTCAACCCGGGCGACACGCTACGGCTGTGGAACGACGACCTTAACGCGGGCGAGGGTACGACCGACCAGCTCCTGCAATTTCGCGTCGTGCCGCCCACCGGCGTCGACGCGAGCCGGTTGCCCGATACGTTGTCGACGATCGAGCGGTATCGCGCGGAGGACGTGACGCGCACGCGGACGCTGCAACTCGTGCGCGGGATCGATGATTCGGGCCGGGCGCGGCTGATGCTCGATGGCAAGCGATGGACGGACGAGATCAGCGAGACGGTGCGGCAGGGCGATCTCGAACTTTGGGAGATCGTGAACACCACGGGCGGGGATCACCCGATCCACCTGCACCTGGAGGCATTCCAGGTGCTCTCGAAGCGGAGCGTGGGCGGCGGCGAGATTCCGCTGGAGGACTACGAGCAGGGGTGGGAGGATACGTTCGCCGTGCCGAATGGGCAGGCGGTGCAGTTTCTGGTGAAGTTCTCGAAGCACACGGGGACGTTCGTGTGGCACTGCCACATTCTGGAGCACGAGGACCACGAGATGATGCGGCCGATGCGGATCGTGACGCGGATCGTGCCGGAGCCGGGCGCGGGGGCAATCGTCGGTTGGTTGGCGACGGCGATGCTTGCCAAGAGCCGTCGGAGGCAGAAGGCATGTCGATGACTCGACTCGTGACTCTGCTAACGGTGACGGCAGTAGCGCTGTCGGGCGGGCGCGCCGTGG
Organism: Lacipirellulaceae bacterium; assembly: GCA_044867485.1. Lineage (GTDB taxonomy): Bacteria > Planctomycetota > Planctomycetia > Pirellulales > Lacipirellulaceae > Lacipirellula. The sequence continues at coordinate 5,372 of JBIOVA010000252.1, forward strand.
GGCAGACGCACTTTACGGCAGAGCTCCATCCCGTGCCGGGCGTGCACAATCACTCCGGCGCCGCCGGGCAGGCTTCGCTGACGCTCAGCGCCGATAAGAAGGAGCTGCACTATTCAATCGTGCTGTTGGGGCTGGACCTAGAGGCGGTCGCGGCCAACCGAGTCGACCCGGAGGATGTGTTCGGCATTCACATGCATTTGATTGTGCCGGGACAGATTGGGCCGCATGTGCTCAACATTTTCGGGAATCCGGCGGAGGAGGACGGCGATCTGGTCGTGGACTACAGCGCCGAGTCGCTCACAGGAATCTTCGACGCCAGCGACGCGACGCGCGACCCGCTCACCGGCGAGCTGCTGCCGCAGTTTTTTCCACTGACGACGAAGGTGATCGACGATTGGATCGATTACTTGATGGACGACGGACTTTACGTCGCGGTGCATACCGTAGGACAGGGGGGCGCGGCGCTGTTGCATGGGGACATCATTCGGGTCCCAGAGCCAATGAGCGCGGCGCTCGCGCTGGTCGGCGGGGCAGCATGTGGCATGACGAGGCGACGCAGGCCTCCCGTTCGATTGCAACAATTTTGGCTGTGATTCAAGTATTTGACCGCGGACGAGCCGCCGGTTAACTTGAGGTTCTCATCGGGATTTGAGGGGAGAGAACATGGTCCAGCGAAGTGGCATCGCTGTTCGCGCGGCGATCGTTCTTGTGGCGATCATGACGGGCGGCGCCAGGGTTCGGGCTCAGTCGTCGCTTATGGGTCAATGGACCGGCGTGCAACAGTGGCCGGTCGAGGCGATTCACACCACGCTCTTGCCCACGGGCAAGGTGTTGTTCTGGCAGTCGTGGCGGGAGAGCGTTGGGCTGTGGGATCCTCTGACCAACGCTTCGGACCCTCTGAATATCCGGTTTCCAACCGCCGGGCTCCCTCCAAGCAATCACAACGTTTTCTGTTCCGGCCATGCATGGCTGCCAGACGGCCGCCTCTTGGTGGCCGGCGGGCACGTTGACAATGCCCTCGGGTCGCATCGGGCCGACATCTACAATCCGTTCACCAATACGTGGGCTAATAGTGATCCTAATGTACCCAATGTTCCGACAATGGGCCCTAACGACGCGACGCCCACCGGAGATCAGGCGACGAGCGGCAGGCGTTGGTACCCCAGTGCGACGACGCTTGGCAACGGCGACGTCTTGGTGTTGTCCGGCGATGTTGGACCAATTGAAAGCTATGGGCGCACGAACCGCCGTACCCAGATCTATCGGGCCGCCACGAATACATGGGAAACGCTCAGCGGGGCTCTGCGTCCTGCCGACGATCTGCTTCCCGAATATCCGAGAGTGTTTCTGATGCCGGACGGCCGCGCCGTGTCGCTCGCCGACCAGAGCGACGATACGGAATTCCTCGACCTCACGGGCAACGGATCCTGGACCTATTTGTCGGAAACGCTCGATGACGATCTCTACAATTACGGCCCGGCGGTGATGTACGACGTGGGAAAGGTCGCCCAATTTGGCGGCGGCGATCCGACCAATCACATTTCGCTGCTCGACTTGAATCAGCCCGATCCCCAGTGGACTTACGCTCCGGAGCACATGGCCCAGCCGCGACGGCAGAATAACGCTACGATACTGGCCGACGGAACAGTGCTGATCACTGGCGGGTCGTCGAAGCCGGGCTTTAACGACCAGACCGGCTTCATCGCGCAAGCCGAGCTGTGGGATCCGGCGACGATGACGGTCACTCCCATGGCGTCGGCCAGCAGCATCTATCGCGGCTATCATTCGAATGGCCTGTTGTTGCCTGACGGCCGCGTGCTGGTGGCCGGCGGCAACCACGACGATCCGTTCACCGAACAAAAGAACGCCGAAATCTATTCGCCGCCGTACTTGTTCAAGGGCCCGCGGCCCACGGTGACGGCGGCGCCGGACGACGTGGAGCTGGGCGACACGATTTTCGTGGAGACGCCGGATGGCGCCGACATTGCCAAGGCGCTGATGGTCGTTCCCGGGTCCGTGACGCATGCGCAGAATTGGACGCAGCGGATTAACTATCTCGACGTGGCCGCGACGACCGGAGGCGTGAATCTCACGCTGCCGGACAGCGGCAATCATGCCCCGCCGGGGTATTACTTGCTGTTCTTGGTGAACTCGAACGGCGTGCCGTCAATCGCCGAGTGGATGAAGGTGGGGTTGCGCACGATGGAGCCGGACAACGCCGATTTCAACGGCGACCTGTCGGTGGATGGCGCCGACTTGCTCGTCTGGCAGCAGCACCTCGACGGCCCCGCCGGCGCCACGCTGGCCGACGGTGATGCGAACGACGACGGCGTCGTCGACGGCAACGACCTAGCCGTGTGGCAGGCGCAGTATGGGACGGTCGTCACGCCGCCCGCGGCGGGCGTGCCAGAGCCGAGCGGGTTGGCGATCTTTGCTGCGCTCGTGATCGGAGTGAGTGCGGCCGCGCGGGCGCCACTGCTGGCTCGTCCAGCAGTGTGAAGTGGGCGCCCGGCGCCCCGCTGCTCGACGAGCCAGCAGTGGCGCCCAATGCGTCACCCCAACCCTCTCCCGGAGGGAGAGGGAGTCAACTCGCCCGTTTCGCAGGCGAAGATGCCTGCGGCGTCTTGCAGCAGCAGCCGGCCGGCGTCGTCGACGCCCAGGACGCGTCCCGTCACGGCGCCGCGCGGCGATTGCCAGGTTTGGGTTGTACCCACGCAGGCCAGGCTTCTCTGCAGCTCGTCGAGCAGCGATTGGCTGAGGCCGTTCGACTCGAAGTCGGCGAGCGCCGCCGCGAGCTGGCTGGCGACGGCATCGATAATGGTCTCCACGGCGATCGGCCGTTCGAGGGCGCCGCGGAGCGTGGCGGGCGGGTGGCGGAGTTCCGGCGGAAGCAGGGCGAGGTCGAAGTCCACGTTGACGCCAACGCCCACGATGAGACATCCCGGGCGCTTGGCGCCGTCGCCGGGGATTTGCTCGCAGAGAATTCCGGCGACTTTACCGTCGGCCCGCAGTAGGTCGTTCGGCCATTTGATGCGGAGCTGCGCGGCGAGCTCCGGCGCCGCGGCGCACAAGGCGCGACGCACGGCGACGGCGGCGACCAGGGAGGCGCCGGCCCAGGCGGCGGCTGGCTTTTGCGTGGGCCAGACGACACTGAGCCACGCGCCACCAGGCGGGCTCGTCCACGTGCGGCCCTGGCGTCCGCGGCCGGCCGTTTGGACCGCGGCGGTCACCAGCAGCAATTCGCCGGAGTGCTCGGCGGCCAACCGGCGCGCCTGCCCATTGGTCGAGTCGGTTTCGTCGAAGTGGATGCGGCGCATCGTGCGGCGGTTCCTGGGCGGAGCGACGGGGCCACGCCCATTGAACCGCAGAATGCCGTGTGCGGCAACCGTGAGAAACGACTCTATTCGCGACGAAGCTTCAAAGCCGTCAGCGCGGCGCCGGCGAGGAAGGCCAGGGCCGCGGCGCTCGGCTCCGGAACGCTCGCCACGGCGGCGAGCGCTGCAGCGTAGTCGCTGCGCCACACGGCGAGGTCGGCGGCGTCGACGTCGAAATCGTGATCGGCGTCGCCGTCGGCCCGCGTGGCGTCGATCGACTTCCCCAGTCCGCGCTGCCAGGCGAGGAAGTCGGCGCCGTCGACGTCGCCGTCGGCGTCGAAGTCGGCGGTCGGCGTCAGCGGCGTGAACAGCACGACGCCGGGCGTGGGGTTGAAGTCGCCGTCGATGAGGAAGGTGAGCTCCAAGTCGGGGATGCCGCTGGCGGCGTCGTAGAGGTTGCCGAGCGGGTAGGAATCGCCGCCGGCCAGCAGCGTGTTGGCGGTGGGCTTCAGCTCGCTGAGGGCCATCTCGTTGGCGTTGGCTTCGGTCCAGTCGCCGCCGGCGGCGTTCTGGTCGTCGAGGCTGCTCCATCCCGTGGGAGAAAGCGAGCCCGAGTCGGACGCGATCGTGTAGCCGTCGATTGCCACGCTGAACGGCGAGGTGTTCTTGAGCCGCGCCTCGCCCGTTTCGGGATCGACCAGCAGCGTGAGGTTGTTGAGCGAGACGCCCGTGTAGTTGACGGTTCCTTGAATCTGCTCGCCGTCGACGGTGAAGCTGAACGAAAGATCGTCCGGCGCGTCGACGCGGAACGCCGTCGGCTGGCCGAGAAAGGGGCGGCCGATCGACTGCGCGGCGTCGGGGTCAACGTGGAGCGGCGCGTCGCTGGACTCGGCCAGCCCTGTCGCCGCGGCTTGCGTTTCCGACCAGCCCGCGGCGCCTTGATCGGCGAGGCTCTTCCACAAGCTGGGGCCGAGCTGGCCGCCGGCCGAGGCGATCGTGTAGCCCTCCATATCGACGGCGTGATCGGCGCTGTTGACGATCGTCACGGCGCCGGTCGAGCGATTGACTTGCAGCTCCAGTCCGCCGTTAAAGAATGCCCGGGCATTCCATTCGAGAATCGACACGGGCATGGGCGTGAAGCCGCCCGCGGGCTGGTACAACATGCTCAGGACGCCGTCTTCCTTCCAGCGCGTGAGGTCGTATTTGGGCTCCCACAGGTTCATGTCGTCGTTGGTTGCGAGGTCGATCGTCTGCCAATCGTCGCGAGCGGGGCTTTCGCTGTAGGCGATGGTCACGAAATTCTTCTTCTGCGCCGTGGGGACCGCGGTAGGGTCGCGCTGGTAGTCGCTATAGACGACGAACACGCGGTTGTCGTCGTCGGTGAGCACGATCGGCCGCGACATGCGGAACGTGCCGAGCGACGATTCGGCGACGCGGTTGTTGCTGTTTTCGGAGGCGCGCGCCGCCACCTGATGCTGCTCCCACGTCGTGCCGTCGAACTCCAGTAACATGTACTGGCGGGTGTGGTTGCCGGCGGCGGCGTTTGGCGCATACCAGGTGGCTGTGTAGAGATGGTCGTCGGGGCCGATGGCCGAGCTGGCCTGGTTGATGAGACTGCTGCCAAAGGGCAGGTTGATGACGGGCGTGGCGTTGGCTTCGTCGATGTCGTGGGTGATCGTCGGCGCGCCCGTGGGATCGCGCTGCAGGAGCGTCCCGTTCTGCAGCCGCCAGTCGACGCCGTCGTTGTCGGAGTAGGCGTACATGATGTTGTGATTCGACTGGTAGTCGTTGAATCCGGACGGATTCGTGCCGGAGCGCCACGTCCAGGTGACGTGCAGCCGGCCGGTCGAATCGTACTGCAGGCCGTTGTGATACGCGTTGGCGTCGACGTTGGAATCGCCGCTGAAGTCGTTGTCGATCCAGGGCTGCACCGCGGAGGCGTCGGTGGAGTTGCGGGCGGCGTGGACGGCATTCCACACGTTGGCGGCGTTGTCCCAGCGGGCGAGCTGGTACTCGCCATTGCCCGAGGCGGCGGTGCGGTAGGTGAAGAGCAAGTCGCCGCTGCCCGGGATGTTATAGAACTCGGGGTACGTGAAGTCGCCGCCGCTTTGCAGCGGCAGTACGTTGGCCAGCACGCCCGTCATGGCCAGCGGGTTGTCATTGACGACCGCTGCGGTTGACCGCGCGTACTGCATGGCGTTGTTGTGCATGCCCCACGAGAGGTGGAGAAAGCCGTCGCCGTCGATGCCGATCGTACTGACGTCGTGCGCGTCGCCGACGTTGAACGACGTGAAGCCCGTGCGCAGCAGGTCCCACGTGTTGGGCGACGCGGCGAGGTTGCGGCGGCCGATGACGAGCTGGTGATTCGCCTGGTTCACGCCGGTGTAGAACGACGTGAACTGGTAGTCGCCGACGGTGATGAGCGACTGGTTCTTGAATGCCGTGGCGTTGATCTCGACGCCCGCGTAGCCCAGCTCGCTCGTGCCGGGGTCGCCGTCGCTGACGGTGGAGAGCGTGACGAACGGCGCCAGCTCCGCGCGAACAGGTTCGGCAATCAGTAGCGAGGCCGCAGCTACGAGCGCCGCGGTCGCGTGCCTGAGCGACAGGCCGTGGTTCATGCTTCTCATCTCGATTCCGGCGCGAGTTTGATGCTTTCAGACCGCGGAAATGCCGCCGTTTGCCCCCAACGGCGGGGATTTCCAGGCAAACCACTCTGCTCGGCCCACGCCGCCGGCGCGTCGACAAACGCCGGCGGCGAGATGGCCCTTCATGCGATCAGCTCAATCGATCGTCGCTCTTCCTGCGGCGCACCGCCGCCAACGCGCCCAGCGCCGCGGCGACCAACGACGTCGAGGCCGGCTCCGGCACGATCCGAACATTGTCGAGGTTGCCGCGCACGCCCACGGCGCGGACGTCCGAGTAGAGCCCGACGGCTCCGCCCGTCACGCCGCTCACTCCCGTGCGCGAGACCAAGACGTTACGCACGCCGGCGTCGTACCAGCCAAGGTCATACGCGTCCGCGGCCGTACGGGCGATGAACAGCGTGTTGACGTTGGGAGAGCTTCCGCCAGCGAGCCCCAATTCCGACGTGCCGTTGAACCCGCGGCTGAACAATGCGCCATTATTACGCACGTAGATGTTGACATAGTCTCGGCGCACATCCATCGTCGGGTGCCCCGCCCCCACATAGAGACCGATATCTTGCGAACCGAGGTTGGCGTGGCTGTAGTCGGCCCGCAACTCCTCGCCAATGCCGAGGGTAAAATCCGTGCGGGTCAGGGCCGTCTGTTCAATGCCGTCGAACGCGGTCGTCGCGATTTCGACGGAGCCGCCGGTGATCTGCCACGCGTAGGCGTTGCTGCCTCCGCCATTAGCATCCAGGATGCGCGTGGCCGTCCAAGCGGATAGGTTTCCAGAAAAGTCGTCGACCAGCCCAATCGGACCGGCCATCGCACCCGATCCGCCCAGCGCCGACGCAGCCAGCCACGTCGCCGCCCATGCCAAAGTTGTCAATCTCGCGGTAGTCATTAGCAATACCTCCAAAGAAAGAAAAGGAAACGCTTATTCAACGCCCCAAGGACCTCTCTCGAACCTGTCTTGATTAACGCGTGTGCCCGAGCATCGTCCGCCCTGCGGTTGACGTCGGTTGACTGTCTCGCGTCTGGGGTTCTCCGCACGCAGCGCCCGCTCAACAACGCGATGATGCCCAAGAGCCATGTTCCCGGTTCGCCAACCGCTCGGGCGGCGGCCAGGGCGGCGCCAGCGAACATTGATCGCCGCCAGGCCAAGCGCGAGAAGCGCGGCCGAGGCAGGCTCAGGAATCGCCGCATTGCCCGGCGGGCTGGTCTTGTTCAGCTTCCAAATGCGGAAGTCGGCGAAGTCGACGACGGCGTTGCCGTCCAGATCGCCGTCGCCGCGCACGGCGCCGGTCTTCAGCAGGTTGGCGGTGATGAGGTTGAAGTCGGCGATGTTCACCTGAAAGTCGCCGTTGACATCGCCTTCGGGCAGGCCGGAGCCGAAAATCATCTGCGTCGCGTTGCGGGCGACGCCGCTGATCCGCACTTCGTCGACGAGGCCGTTAAAACCTTCGGTGCTGCCGCCGGTGGCGCGGCCCTCGTTGCCGATGACAAAATCGGCCGTGATGTTCGGCAGGTCCGCATTGAACGTGAACGAGCCGATGCTGCGCGCCGCGGTGCGGGCGGCGTCGAGCTTGGTCCAGAACAGCGTGATGTTGTCGGCAGTTCCCTCAGCGCCGTTGTAGGCGGCGGCGACGTGATACCAACCGCTCTGGGCGATGGCGTCGGGATCGGCGCCCATCGGAATGTTCGCGAGCACGACCTGGATGTTGGCGCCCTGGTTGAGGTTCGTGAAATTCAACTGCGGATTGGCGCCAGCCGCGAAGGCGTTGATGCGAAACTGGAACAACCGCGAGGCGTTGTCGTCGCCGTCGCCGGAGACGATTTCCTGCTGGAAGGCGACGCCGGCGGCGGGGTCGAATCCCACGTTGATCAGCGCTTCATAGGTGAATGCGCCGCCGGCGCCGAAATACTGCATCGCGACGTTGTCCGTTCCGTCCGCGGCCAGCGGCAGCGGCGAGAGCGACGGTCCGTTGCCGTCGCCGCTTGCGGTGCTGAGGGCGTCGCCGAATCCCGTGAAGGAGGCGTTGCCGAGCGTGGCCGCGCCGTTGAGCACAGCGAGGTCCACGAGCGGCGAGCCCGAACCGACGTCGGGCACGGGGACGGCCGGGGCGTCCATGTGCCAAAGGTGGAGCGTATCGGCGTCGGCGGCATAGGGCGGCCGAATGGCGGCGCAGGCCTGCTGCACGAGCAGCAGCGCGGGCAAGCATACGCTCGCCACGGCTGCCAATCGCCTTGCGTTCGCCGTCCTCATGGAGCTACTCCGAGTTGCTGAACATGTCGTTGCTGCCGAGCTTCGTGGGCGCCTCGGCGCTCCACCCAAGCCCCAATTCACGTCCGCCGCTGTCTTTGCCCATGCCACGCCGTCAAGACTCCCACCAGGGCGAGCAGCGCCGTCGCCGGTTCGGGAATGGCCGCGGCGACGCCGCTGCCGCCCGCGCCGGCGTACTGGAGTTTCCAAACCGCGAGGTCGGCCGCGTCGACGACGCCGTCGCCGTTGGCGTTGCCGTTGCCCAGCGTGGCGGCGGCGCCGGTGGCGCCCAAGCCGCGCTGCCAGCGGAGGAAGTTGTTGCCGTCGACGTCGCCGTCGGCGTCGAAGTCGGCGTCCTCAGCCACGGCGGCTGTGAAGAGGAACTGGTCGGCGCCGCGGGCGACGCTGCTGATGCGCACCTCGTCGATCTGGCCGTAGAAGTTTTCGCCTTCGCCGAAGCCGGTGCCGTTGTTGCGGGTCTCGCCGCCGATGGCGAAATCGTGCGGAATCGCGGCGAGATCGGTGAGCCAGGTCAGTGGCTCGGCTCCAGTGCCGTCAATCGTAGGAATTTGATTGGCCTGCGCCACGCTGGGGTCGAGCTTGGTCCAATAGAACTTAAGGTTGTCGGCTTCGAAGTCGTTGCCGTTGTAGGCGACGGCGACGTGGAACCAGTCGGTGTTGTTGATGGCGTGATCGCCGGTCGTGGGAATGACGGCGAAAAACGGCGCGCCGGTTTGGAGCGTGATGTTGTGGAACTCCAGCTTGGGACTGATGTTATCGCCGGCCGAGGTGATGCCGACTTGATTGATGCGAAACTGGAAGGGCCGGCCGTCCACGCCTTGGTCGCCTTCGCCTGTGAGCAGCTCCATGGAATAGGAGCCCGAGTTGTCGAACTCGGGCGTGGGCCCCACATTGCGGAACGGCTGGAGCGGGTCGTAGGCGGCGTTGAACTTGACGATCATCTCGAACGTGAAGGCGCCGGTCGTGGGTTCCGCGTAAGTGAGCGTCACATCGTCAATCGCGACGTCCGAAAGGTCCTCCAGCGACGAAATCGCCGGGGCTCCCGTGAGCACGGCGCGGTGGGGCGGCATGATGACCCGCGGATTGTCGTTGGACACGAGCGAATCGCTGCCGGCCGAGACGTCGAGCGACGTGCCAAACGCCGCGAACGAGCCATTGCCGAGCGTGGCGCCGTTGAGCAGACCTTGCATCGTGAGGCCGCCGGCGACGGCGTTGCTCGCGGAGGTCGCAGCGGCCCCGTCATCCAGGTGCCAAAGCTGGAGCGTATTGGCGTCGACGGCGTACGGCCCCGAAACAGCGCCTCGCGCGACGCCGGACGCCAGGAGCGCCGCGAGGACGAGTCCGCCGACGCCAAATTTTCCAAGAGTTTTCGTCATGAGTGAGAGTCCTCCAGAACATTGATGAGCGACCGGCCGCCGAGCGCTGCGCGCTTTTTGCACGCGCCTTGCCGGAGCCGGCGTTCCATGCATCAATCGGTCAGTCGCCGCCCTGCGCCTGGCCCTACGCCAACCAAAGATGAGAGGTTTTCGAAAGCAGTCAGTCTCCCGCGTTTTTTTGTCGTTACGGATTTCCCTGAGCGACCGCGAGCGGCGACGGTTCGCGGGGAACCGCCGCCGCCGCTGCCCCGCGGTCGAGCAACCGGCCGAACGCCTGAAACTCCACCCGCAACGACATTGGGTTCGGCTCCGCCTCCATGCCCTGCCACTGGTAGACGCCGTTCCACACGTCGATCTCGAGTTTGTTCTCGCCGGGCACGAAGCCGCTCCGGACGCTGATCATGCGGAAGCGGTTTCGCGTGAATTCCTGGCCGAATTCGTTGTCGTCCCACGGCTCGATCGCCACGGGCTCGCCGTTGATACGGATGGCGCGCACGCCGTTGTCGGCCAGCACTTGGGCGGCGACGGTCACGGACGACAGGTCGAAGCCCGTCAGGTCGAACGACGTTTCGTAGGTGAACAGCGCGTTGGGGAGCGGACCGGGACGCAAGTCCTTGGCGACGGAAATCCACTGCGACCGGTCGGGCTCGTTGGGGGCGTAGCGTTCGTCGGGGATGCAGACCACGCCAAATTGCGGGCCGTGATAAGCGGCGCCCACTTCGCCCTGCGTAATCCGCCAGTGCGGGTCTTCGTCGCCCTCGGACAGGTCGACGCCCGTGTTGAACATCGTGATCGGCTTGAACGGACGGAAGTCGTCGGCAGAGGCGGGGAAGCGGTCCTGCTCGGCATCGATCCGCGCGGGTTGCGCCTTGCCGCGGTCGACGCGAAGCGCTTCGCCTTCGGAGAGCAACACGCTTCGACGCCCGTCGACCGCCGCTTCCAAGGGCTGCACCCGCACCTGGCCCTGCAGCACGTGGGTCTCATCGTCTTCGGTCGACGCAGCGACGGCGAACCGCGTCCCCAGGTCGATGACTCGCATGCGGTCGGTGTCGACGGTGAAGCCGGCGCCCCACGTGGCCACATGCGCCGTCAACACGCCGCCGCCCAGCCGCACATGCTTGGCCGAGACGAATCGCAGCGAGCCGGGGCCTTTGAGGACACAGTCGGCGCCGCTGGCCATGCTGACGTGGGCTTCGCCGGCCGACAGCTTGAGCTCATCGCCTTCGAGGAACACGTCGTTGGCGGCGAGCGCGGGGCCGTCGAAGACCGCCCCCGGCGCCAGCGTGAGGCTGGCGACGGGTTGCGGCTGCCGTTCGGCCAACAGCGGATGCGGCTCGGTCGACTCGACCGATTTGTCGGACGCCGTCGGCCGGAGGAGCGGGATGGCGACCGCGGACAGCGCGGCGGCCGCGGCCAGGCCGAGCCCCCATGTTCTCAGACGGACGTTGCGATGATGCAAGCGAATTGTGGCCTGACGATCCGCCACAACGTCGAGCGCCCGGTTCTCCGCCGCGGCGGCGCGGGCGTGAAACACCAGGTCGGCGTCGAGCATCGAGTACTGGAGCAACACCCGTGAGGCTTCCGCGTCGGTCTCGACGAGCGAGTTAAGGCGGGTGCGCTCCTCGTCGCTCAACTGGCCGTCGGCGGCCTTGAGCGAGAGTTCGCGAATCTCCTTCTGCAGCCGGCGCGGCGAGCTCATACGGCCTCCTTGGCCACGCGCCGCTCGACGCAAGCGAGCAACGCTTTGCGAATGCGCGACAGCGCGGTGTACACCGCGCCGACCGTGCGCTGTTCCTGGTCGGCAATGTCCTGAACGGAGCGGTCGCCCTCGTAGCGGAGCCGCACCAATCGCCGCTCGCCCGTCGGCAAGGTTTCCAGGCAGAGCGCCAGCGCGTCGGAGCGAACCGTGCAGTCGGACGTTTTCAGCTCGGCCTGAGCCGCTGAGAGTCGCTGCAGCGCGGCTTCGCTGAACAGCACGCGACGGCGCGACTGCCGTCGGAGGAAGTTGAGCGCCGTGTAGTGGGCAACGGTCGTCGCCCAACTGCCGAAATCGGTTCCCGGCTTGTACTGGTCGAACTTCTCCCAGAGCAGCAGGGCGGTTTGTTGGTAGAGGTCCTCGGCGTCGGCCAGGTTCTGAACCAGCGCGAGCAGGTAGCCGAACACCCGGCTCCGTCCTTCACGGAGCAGCTCGCTGAATGCCAGGGGATCGCGGGTTTCGTCGGACATGATTCGGGCGAGTTCGTGTGCGCACGAGGGTCCTTGGAGATAATGTCGCCGGCGCGGGGGGCCTTACAGGGAAAGCAGGCGTGGGCGGCGGCCACCCCGCCCTGGGGAGCATTTTGTGGCTGAGGCCCCCATAGATGGTCTAAAGTCGTGTCACAGGTAAAGGCCTGTTTTCCGGCGGAATTTGCCATAGATCGCCAAAAGTAAGCAGTTCGCCGGTGTCTTCGGGCGGCACGGGCGAGGTGCTGCAAGACGGCGCCGCATGACAGGCCCGGGCCGAGGGACTTTGCCCAAATAATCCGGCTCCGCGACCGCGATCCGACCGCGTCGGAGGGCGCCCAAGCAAGGGGCGTGAGCGAGCGGACCGTGTTGGCGTCCTAGGCAGCGCGTCGGCGCCACGGCGTCGTCGCCGCGGGCCCTTCATTCAATTCTCTCCGGCTCCCTCCCCCTGGAGGGAGCAACGAGCACGGTCGCCCGCGGCGATCGAGCGCAGGCGGTAGCCCGTGCGAAGCACCCGGTTGGGGAGGGGGGCTGCCCCGGGTACATGCCCCGCCAACTCTCTGAGTTACAACGTCGCACAATGTACCGTGACAACCAGCAGCGAGACTTTGCCCGCCGGCTCCGCAGCGTGCCCACGGGCGCTGAGAAGCACTTGTGGTTCTTCCTGCGCGCTGCGCAGCTCGACGGGCACAAGTTCCGCCGACAAGCTGCACTCGGTCCCTACGTCGTCGACTTCATCTGCTTTCCGAAGCGACTCATCGTGGAACTCGACGGCCCTCAGCATCTCGAAGAGGCGGCTGCCGCGCATGACGAGCGACGGACCGCATGGCTCCACGCCCGCGGCTATCGGGTGATTCGCTTCCGGAATCACGAAGTGGACGAGGATGTGCGATTCGTCGTGGAGACAATTCGACAGGCGCTTGAGTTGGCAGTCCCCACTCCGCCGCATCCCCCCTCCCCAGCCGGTGCTTCGCACGGGCTACCGCCTGCGCTCGATCGCCGCGGGCGACCGTGCTCGTTGCTCCCGCCGAGGGGAGGGAGCCGGATGGGTCAAGCTAAGGATGGAAGCCGGGCGCCAAGCCAACGGAGGTCGTCCGCGTGAGCACGCACCCCGGATGGGGTGGCGCGCCTAAGTCCGCGCAGGGCGTGGTCGAGGCGGCAACGTTCGTCGCATCAAACGACGCCCTGCGAAAAACCTTGGGCGTGCCGTCCGGATTCCCAGATTGCCACTCGTCCGCGTGTGCATACTAAGGGGGCTCGCGGCACGCCCACGTCGACGGACCACCGAGGGCATGCCACCCGCCGCTCCCATCTGAGCGTTGCTCTGACTGCCGGCACGCGACACCCGCGTCCCGCGCCGGATTAGATGTAGTGACGGATGTGGTTCTTGATGCTTTTGCCGATAGCGCGACCCAGCAATACAGGAACAGCGTTTCCGATATGCCTTGCGGTGTGCTTCGCCGTCACATCATTACCCGGTGCAAACTCATAGTACGACGGGAAACTTTGGAAAATCGCCGCCTCGCGCAAGGATATCGCGCGGTTTTGCGTTGGATGACCGAAGCGTCCCGTTCCCAACGTCATGAATTGCGTCGTAATCGTTGGCGCGGGATCGTTCCACCGCATGCGTCCATACACCGTCACCATATATGACCGCCCGGATCGCCTCCGATAGCACTTGGGTTTCAAGTGGCTAGGCCAACTCGTCGCGCTGCCGCCGTTCTTCGGGGTGGCGGCAATACGTCGCTTATTGGTTTCGCTCAACTTGCTTGAACGATGCAGCGCGTCGGAAGAATGCACCTTGCCGTCCGCCAATCTCGGCAGTTTTCCAATGACTTCTTTCACCGTGGGCACGTCTTCATCCGCGTGGGTCTCGGCAATCAACGAGATCGCGCCAAGGCGCGAAGCCAACAGCACAAGCCGGTGCCGCTTCTGCGGCACGCCGTACTTTGACACATCGACTTTCTTAAAGGACACGTTGTAATTGAGCTCCTCCAAGGTCCTCACGAACTCCTCGAATACCGGATATTTTCGCGTGTTGGACAAATCCGGGACGTTCTCCATCGAAACAATCTCGGGCTTGACCTGCTTCACTAGGGTCATGAAGCGGTACATGGGATACCAACGGCGCTGTGCCTCTTTCGTGGGCAACTTGCGGCGATTCAAGGACGAGTACGGCTGACATGGCGCGCAGCCGACCAGCACTCGGATTGATGCTCCGCGAAAGAGCTCACGAAGCTCTTTCACGGTGAACCGCGCGATGTCCTTGTGAATGAATTTGCCGCCGTTATTCTTCTCGAACCCGTACTTGCAGGTCTTGTCGTTGTCGACGCCCGCAACGACATTGAAGCCTTCGAGCACCAGGCCGTGGGACAGGCCGCCTATCCCGCAATATAAATCCACGATCTTGACGCGATTCTTGCGCGACGGCGCGCGCTCGCGGCGAATCGTCTTTTTTCTCGCCGCCATAGTTACTTGCCCCGATTAAACATGAAGAGAGTCGGATAGCTGTCAGGAATGATGAAGGTCGGATAGACGAATAGCTGCCCCGCGCCGCCCTCGCTCGTGGCCGTCGTCGTTGCCGCGATAATCCAAAGGGTGGGGACATTCGCTCGTCGCGCGGCGGCCACTTCGCCGCCGAACAACATGCCGGTCGAGATGAAGCCATCCGCTCCAATTGTGCGTTCCGCAGTACGCATGCGGAGCATCACCTGGCCGTCGAATTTATCTGACACTTTTTCGATGACATTGGCAATCGTGCTGTCTCGCCATATGTTGCGTGATCTCGTTTTGATCGGCTTCACGAGTGCTACGGCGCGAGCGACGTCGATCATGGCGCCACGCTTGCCCCGATCCTGCATTCGCTCAGGCTCAGTATCGGCGGAAATTCCTAAAATCTCTCGCGTCAGCTTGAGAACCTGGTGGTAGCAGCCGGCGGGTTGCGGCAGGACTATGTGGTTAGGGAAAAGCTGCTTACCTGGAATGAGCGCGTCGATTTTCTTTACGTCGAGGACACCGGGCCGCGTCGGGCGAAGACCGTAGGTGTACTCAACCGGGAACGTGGCGGGCGCAGATTGATATTTCTCGATGTAAGCCCGTAGGTCTTCGTCCGACCGATAGATATCTCGAAACCGATAGTAGAGTTGCCGCGGAATGAACAAGCGCGTGTACTCGATGGTCACGCTCCGATAGCCATACATCCGCGCGTGCTGGTGCATGGTATCGATCTGCGACACCTTTGCCTCACGGATGTAATACGTCACTAGCAGATCCTTGATAGCGATGCCGCGACCGAGCGTGTTGCCGCCGATCAAGAAGTTCAACCCCTTGCCGTAGGCGATCCCATGACGCTTCACGATCGCATTGATGACGAGTATCTTTTTTAGCGGCAGATACTTCTTCAGCACGTCTTTGACATCGTCGAAGGATGGAGTCTTGCCGCCGAGCGTCGTCGCAAGCTGAACGTGAGCCGCCGTTAGGCCTTTCATGATGTCGCCTTCGCGGTCATCAAGAATGGCGTCGAGCACTTTCGTCAAGAATTTACCGATGCGCGTTTCGGCAATTGATTGTTCGTCATTTTTTAGGCTCGGATGGCACAGATATGAATAGCCGTGCTGACGCAATCCGATATTCTTGATGGCGGCGGAAGCGGCTACCAGAAAGAACAAAATGGAATCCCGCAAGCCCGTTGGAATTTGAGCGTGAGGATTCAGGAATTGCGACTTCTCGTTGCTATCCACCAGCGATATCAGCCGCTGATTGTCTTGGGGCTCGTCTTCACTGAAAAACTGCTCTCCGCCCACGTACGAGGCTCCGGGCGGAAGCATCCTGATAAATGACGGCCTGTGGCTCGAATCGGCGCTTTGAAGCAGCACTGCCTGAGGCGTTCCCGTAACACTCACATACACATGCCTCGCCACCGCTGGTCTCAACTTGCTCTGGATGATGTCGTTGATTGGGCTCGGGCCGACCGCCACCGCCGACTTCGAGCGTTTGCGCGTGTTCGTATCCAGCGAGGCTTGGTCGCCTTCGTCGTCGAAAATTATTGTAGGATAGCTGGCTCCCCCGATGGCAGTGAGGAACCTCGTCACATTGTTGAGACTTTTGCTGCCCTTGGAGCAAACGATCAGAAGGCAGCCGTCGGTTTTCTTCAGATAGAGTTTTACGTCGTCAACTTCCCGGTCGAGTGCGTCGTCCTTGGTCAGGATTTTTAGTCCTGGTAGGCCGCTCGTGAAATCCAAGTGAGTTTGCGCGACAAGGTCGTTGATGTTGCTCGTCATCACGACTGAAATTCGGAACTGATTGTCGAACGCCATTGCAGTGCTGGCGATCATCGCCCGCGTTTTGCCGCTTTGAATCCGTCCATACACCAAGCCGGTAATCGGCGAGGTCGGAATGCGACTGGTGTCAAGCGAGCCATCCGCACGCGTCCCAATCGCCGCGATGATCGCGGCCACGAGGTTGGTTGCGTTGCACTTCGTAGCCGCGCGTTCGGCACCTTTCAGGCCCAAGGCGTCGAGCGTTTCCGACAATCGAGAACCGTTTGTCTGCATGATTCAGTGGTATGGGGGTAGGACAATTTTTGACCAAATCGACATAATTTAGCCAATTTAACCATGCCGGACATAATGTCAAAGGCGCAGCGCAGCCGCCATATGGCGCTTGTTCGCGGCCGCAACACAGGGTTAGAGCTGGCGTTCCTGCGTCTGGTGAGCGCCGAGCTGTACCCACTCGGCTATCGTTATCGGAAACATTGCCGCAACGTCTTCGGTACCCCCGACATCGTTTTCGCCAAGTTCAAGCTCGCCGTCTTCATCGACAGCGATTTCTGGCATGGTCGCAATTACAAGCGGCTCGCCGCCCGCATGACCCCGTTCTGGCGCGAGAAGATCGAGCGAAACATGGAACGCGATCGGCAGGTATCCCGCAAACTTCGCAGACAAGGATGGTCGGTGTTGAGATTTAGCGAAGGCGAAATCAAGAATCGGCCCTCCTCTGCGATCGAGCGTATCAAGCGGAAGCTTGTCGAGCGGTCATGACCTTGGCGCCGGGCGCCACTGCTGGCTTTGCCAAGCAGTGCGAATTGGCCCCCCGCCCGTCTCGCCCGAAAATAGGAGGTGGCCCAAAAACTCCCTTGACGCCAAGCCCCATAGCCTGTAGTATACAGGCGTCACCTAGCTCCCGAGCGGCCCGGCGACGCCCTTGGCGTCGACCGGTGACTCTGCTGCGCCGCCGGATTCCCGTCCCCCTCGGGGATCGTCACCGGAAACTCCCCGGGACTGCCCCCGTACGCCCCTGACCTCTGACCCCTGGCCTCCGACCTCGCGGCATTCGCCGCCCCACACCCCCCGAACGAGGGAATTATGTCGCCAAAAATGCAATTCGCGACACAACGACTCCCGCAGCAAGCCGATCCATCGCGCCGGATGCCACGGCCGGCTCTGCCCAGCCGTGCGAACGGCACGACGCGGCGCCCGAAAAAACAAGCGTGATGCAACGCTAGTTTCCCTGCCGATGCTCCGCAGCGGCGGCGACCTGGCTGGGGCTCGTTTGCAAGACCTCGACGGGCCCCAACAGGCCCGAGGGACGCAGCGGGCTGTCGGCCTTGAACTTGGTGATATTGGTCCAGGTGAGCCGCTCGCGGCGCGGTCGGCGTTGGTCGCCGATCAGGCGGTTGGGCCAGAGATTGGTCACTTCGATGACCAACTCGTTGCGGCCGGGTTTCGCCGCGGCGGTGATCTCGACGCGAAACGGGTCGGTCCACACCACGCCGAGCGATTGGCCATTGAGCGTAACCGAGGCGATGTTTTCGACGCGGCCCAGGTCGAGAAAATATCGCGACAGCGCCGTCGGGGATTTGATGTCGGCCGGCAACTCGAACGACGTCCGATACGTGGCCGTGCCCGAGTAGTATTTGATGCCGTCTTCGGAGCGTTCGGTCCAGTCGGTCAGCTCTTCGAAGGTCGCGGCTTCGGGGCCGCCCCAGCGGGGATCGAACGCGACCTGCCACGGGCCGGGCACGGCCGCCGACGGTGACAGGCGAAGTTGATTGTCAAAGCTCGCGCCCCGCGCTTCCGGCGGGATGTTGCGCCGGAACACGACGAACACCGAGCCGCCCGGCGGCAGCGAGAGCGGGACGATTGTTCGGCCGTCGGCTTGCTCGAACGCGCCGGCATCGGTCGTGGCTCCGGTCACGGGATCCCACAGTTCCGGTTGACGGCCCGTGATGCGGAACGAGCCGTCGACGTGCGTCCAAGCGTCGCGACGGTTGGCGACGAAATAGATGTCGGCCGCATTGGTGCGGCGATGGATGAAATCCAGTTCGGCGTTGCCGGAAGCGGCGTCGTACTGAAAATCGGGTCCCACCCCGGCGCGCATCAAGGCGGCGCTCATCGGCACGTCGGCAATGGGGCCGCGATCCTTTCCAGGCGTCGCGTTCCACAGACGGTCGGCCAATTCGCAAAAGCGGCGCTCCTCCGTCGCGTCGCGGCTCAAGCCAATCGGGCGCGTTGGCTTGGGGCCGACGACGCGAGCGCCGGCGTCGACCAACCGGGCGATCTGCTCCAGGGCGCGGAGGCCGTACTGGTTCGCCGGAGGCAGGGCCAGCGCCTCGTAGCGGACGCCATCCGGCAGCACGATGCGGCCGTCCTCTACGCGGGTTCGCTCGATGAGCGCTTCGAGGTTGATCACGTCGTAATCGTAGTCGGGCAGCGCGCCCGCGGGGTCGTCGCGTTTGAGACGAACGAAGCTCGGCACGTTTTCGCCGTAAAAATACAGCACGTCGGCCGCCGGTACGCCTTGCTGCAGCAGGAACTGGCAGCGGTTGAGGTACGCGAAGAAGCCGCGCGCGTGGCGCCACCACGTGAGATGCGGGTTGATGTGCGTGCCGGCGAAGTAGCTCTGGCCGGGGACGCCCAACTCGTTGGGCGAGCAGTCGAAGGTGTGCAGCATCACGAGGTTGAGGCCCTCGCACGCCGCACGGTCGAATTCCGGCTTGAGCGATTGCGGATCCTCTTCCCATTGGGGGCCAATTGACGTGAACGACTCGGCGAGCACGAGGCGCCGGCCGTAGACGTGGGCGGCGGACGCGGGCTGCTTGGTAAAGAACCGCTCGAAATCCCGCACGCGGTGCCGTGGGGAGCGCGCCCAGAATTCGCCCATCGGAATATCGCTGCGTCCCAAACTTTGCAGGGCGTCGACGGGGGCGGCGTGCGGTCCGCCCGACTCGGGGTGGATGCCCAGACCGCGCTCGTGAGCATACTCGGCGAACGTGGCGTACTTGCCGTCGGCGATCAGGTCGGCAAGCGTGCGGCGGAAGTCGTTGAGAAATCGCGTGGAGGTTTCGGAATCGGACACCACGTAGCCGGCCAAGACGGGCAAGTACGGGCGGAGGTCGTATCCGCGGAGGTCGCGGAACTTGCCTGGCAGGGCGGGGGTCCAATTCACCGGGCCCAGTTCCCAACTATCGGTGTGCAGAAACTTCAACGAGCGCCCGACCAGCGGCCCTGCCTCGTCGAGCAGCGGGTCGACGTTCTGTCGCCAGTAGGCGTCGAAGGCCCGCGGGTCGAGATAATCGATGGCCAGGCCGTCCCAGCCTTCGCTGTGCGTCGACACGCGTGCGCCCGTGAGTGTGTCGCCGATTCGCAGCAGCCGCCACTTGCCAGGGGGCGCCTGCCATTGGAGCCGGCTGTCGGCATTGAGCGACGAGGTGAGGTCGATGACGGCGTCGGTGTCGATCGGGACGTCGCCATCTTCGACCGGCGACGCGTCGAGCAGGTGACTGGCGTCGGTGGCGACGAAGCCGCCGGGATAGTCGTAATAGGCCTTGGCTCGCCAATTCTCGATGCGCGCCAATCGCTGGCCCTCGTCCGCGGGCAGTGGGATCGCGAGCAGCGCGACGTCCCGATAGAAGCCGCGAATCGATCGCGGGCGGCGAAGTTCCTGGTCGATGAGCTGGCCGCCGTCCACGTCGGTCGTGGCGAACGTCAACTTCTTGGCAGCGTCGCGAGGCTCGACGGTCGGGCCGCCGAGATTCCAGCCGCTTTGGATGTTGAGGCCCAGCTCCAGCCCAAGTCGGTCGGCCTCGCGAAGGGCGTGGAGCAGCAGTTCGCGCCACTCGGGCGAAGCGAAGTCGGGCCCATGGGGGACGCGGCGGTTGCCCCATTGGTCGTCGCCGCCGGCGTCGACGATGTTGGCCCCGCCGAGGCCCTGGTCGTGCATCGCCTCCAGGTCGCGGGTGATGGCCGCCTTGGTGACGTTGCCGTTGAGCCACCACCACCAGCAGCGCGTGCGCGACTCGATGGGCGGTTCGCGCCAGCCCTGGGCGAGGTCGACTGCGGGCTCCAGCGACGTGCGGAGTTCGGCACGGATCGCGTCTCCGGCCGGCGCCGTCGTCGCGAACCCCCCAACGACCATGACGACGACAGTCAGCGCCGTCGCACTTCGCCACGGCGTGCCGCAGCGAGACATCGTCAGTCGCAAAGGCATGGATTCGCGCGCCACAGCCACCCAAGTCGTCAATCGCCTACGAGGCGCCAGTGTAACTCCCCCGGCACTGATAAGCATTAGGAGCGGTTGCGCGCCGAAAAATCCTTGCAGCGGCGTGCGATGTTTTCTCGCACTAGGTAATGTCGCCAACCGGCGATTTCTGACCGCGGCCGACGCCGCCTCCAGACTGCGGGAGGCATTCCCCGGCGGGCGGCGGGGATTCATAATCGGACGGCGGCCACGGGAAGGGCCGCCGCGAATCCTCAACCGAACGAAGCGATCCCTGCCGATGGAGACTCCCTGCGTCCGACTGGCGATGTGGTCCGGGCCGCGGAACATCTCCACGGCGATGATGCGCTCGTGGGGCAGCCGGGCCGACACGGTCGTTTGCGACGAACCGCTGTATGCGCACTATCTCACGAAGATTGACGCGACGCGCCATCCCGGCCATCGCGAAACGCTGGCGGCCCACGAGACCGACTGGCGCAAGGTCGTCGCGTGGCTGACCGGCCCCGCGCCCTCGGGTGCGCGGGTGTGGTATCAAAAGCACATGGCGCACCATCAACTGCCGGACGTCGGCGTGGATTGGATCGACGAGCTCACGAACTGTTTCCTGATCCGGCAGCCGCGGGAGATGCTGGCGTCTTTGGTGGAGTTTCTGCCGGACCCGACGCTGGCCGACACGGGGTTGCCGCAGCAGGTCGCGCTGTTTCGTCATCTCTGGGAGCAGGCGGGGGGACCGGCCCCGGTCATCGACGGCCGCGACGTGGTGGAGAATCCGCGGCGCGTGTTGGGGCTGCTGTGCGATTCCGTCGGCGTTCCCTTTGACGAGGCGATGCTCCGCTGGGATCCCGGCCCGCGCGACACCGACGGCGCTTGGGGACCCTTTTGGTACGCGAAGGTGTACGAGACGACGACGTTTGGCGCAGATCGGCCGACGGCCACGGATTTGCCGGAGCAGCTGGAGCCGCTCGCGCGCGAGTGCGAGCTGCTATACCGCGAGCTGGCGGCCTTTCGTTTGCGTTGACTGCTGCGGCCGGAGACGAACCACGAAAGGCACGAAAATTTCGAAAAGAGGAGTAGAGGAAAACGAATCATTGAAACCCCGGCGCCAAGTCATTTTCACCACGACGGCACGACGGACACGACGTGGGCCAATTCCCAATTCGGGGCTATGCCCAAGAATTCGCACCCGTCGGCGCGGACACGAAGAAGAGGGGATCGGGGAGATAGGAGGAGATCGGGAGATGAGAACCAGGAATGGTTAAATCTCGCTTTTCCGGCGAAATCGACGCGAGTGTTGATAAATTCCGACTATCTCCCTATTCCCACGATCTCCCCCATCCCCTTACTCCCACGGACAGCTGCCCGGAGATTGGCGATTTTTTGGGCAAGGCCATGAGAAAGCAGTGCGATTGAGAAGTGCTGGCCGATAGGGGTTGCCTTGGTTGTCTTCCCTTTCGTGCCTTTCGTCCTTTTCGTGGTTCCCATCCCTCCAAAGCCATGCTGCAAAAATACGACGAACGCAATCGCGACCTGATGGTGAATATCAATGGCCGGCTCGTGCATCGGAACGAGGCGGGAGTCAGCCCGTTTGATTCCGTGGTTCAAGGAGGCGACGCCGTGTGGGAAGGGCTGCGGCTGTATGAGAGGCGGATCTTCCGGCTGGACGAGCATTTGGCGCGGCTGGAGCACTCGGCGCAGGCCTTGGCGTTTGCGGAGATTCCGTCTCGTGAGGCGATTGTCGCTGAGATCAAGCGCACGCTGGCGGCCAACTCGATGCGGGACGGCGTGCATATTCGGCTCACGCTCACGCGCGGCGTGAAGGTGACGAGCGGGATGGACCCGCGGCTTAACCAGTCCGGGCCGACGCTCATCGTGCTCGCCGAGTTCAAGCCGCCGGTGTACGACAAGGGCGGCGTGCGACTGATCACGTCGACCTACCGCCGGCCTGGGCCGGACGTGCTCGACCCGAAGATTCACCACAACAACCTTATCAATTCGATCCTGGCGAAGATTCAGGCGAATGCCGCCGGGGTCGACGATGCGTTGATGCTCGATGGTCGCGGATTCGTGGCCGAGACCAATGCGACGCATGTGTTCCTTGTGGCGGACGGCGTCGTGACCACCTCGCATACGGGGGCGTGTCCCGAGGGGATTACGCGCGCCGTGGTGCTGGAGCTGTGCCAGGCACATGCGATCGCTCATGCGGTGCGCGACGTTAGCCTCGCGGAGCTGTATCGGGCGGAGGAGGCGTTCTGCACGGGAACGATGGGCGAGCTGGTTCCGATCGTCGAGGTTGATGGGCGGCGAATTGGGGTGGGATCCGGGTGTCCGATTTACGCGCGGCTGTGCGGTTTGTTTCGGGAATTGACGGCTTCGAGCGGGACGGAAGTTTGCGACTGATATGTCGCGCCCCGGCGCCGGCGATTGAGATTCATGCTATTGGCTGAACGGGTGTCACTGCTGGCTTGTCCAGCAGTGCGAAGCGGGTACCCGGCGCCCACTGCTGGACAAGCCAGCAGTGGCACCCTGCCACTGACGCTTGATCGGCGGGATTACGAATCATTTGTTAAGTTGCGCGCACGGTGCGCTGCGCGAAAGCGCGGATGCGGCGGCGATCCTTGACGGGGCTCCGCGGGGCAGGGATGATGCCCTTGGCTCGCTCCAACTCCCCTCGCAACGCCCGCTCCGGAGGCTTCGATCGTGCCCACGTCCCGCCGTCAATTTCTGAGGCAGTCATCCGCTTACTCGTTGGGGTTCTGGGCGCTGCGCGAGTGCGTCCAGTCGGCCGCCGCGGCGGACAGTGTGCCGGTCGGCGAGAACGTCGGCTACGGACCGCTCGTGCCCGACCCGGCGGAGCTGCTCGATCTGCCCCAGGGGTTTTCGTATAAGATCGTCTCGACGGCCGGCGAGCCGATGGACGACGGGCTGTTCGTGCCGGGCAAGGCCGATGGCATGGCGACGTTCGCTGGCCCCGGCGGACTGGCCATCCTCGTTCGCAATCACGAGCTGCTGCCGTACGAGGGGCCGAGCCCGTTCGGCGAGTCGAGCTCGCTGCCGGCTGGGTTCGACGCGGCGAAGCTGTACGACGCGGGTCGCGGGAAGTCGCCCCACCGCGGGGGGACGAGCACGCTCGTGTACGATACGAAGAAGCAAGAAGTCGTGCGGCAGTTCATGAGCCTTGCCGGCACGGCCCGCAACTGTGCCGGAGGGCCGACGCCGTGGAACAGTTGGGTCACGTGCGAGGAAACCGTGGTTCGCGCCGGCCACGACAAGGACGGCGAGTTCGAAAGCGACAAGGATCACGGCTACTGCTTCGACGTGCCGGCGACCGCGGAGCCGTTTCTGAACGCACCGATTCCGCTGACCGCGATGGGCCGGTTCAATCACGAGGCGATCGCGGTCGATCCGCGCACGGGCGTGGTGTACGAAACGGAAGACCGCGAGGACGGACTGTTCTACCGGTTTCTGCCGAACGCACCGGGCGAGCTCAAGGCGGGCGGACGGCTGCAGGCGCTGGCCATCGTGGGCGCCGACTCGAAGGACCTGCGCAACTGGGGTCCGGACGCGCCGGTAGACATGGGGCAGAAGCTGCGCGTACGGTGGATCGACATGGACAACGTCGAATCGCCGGAGGACGACCTGCGGCAGCGCGGGTTCAAGGCCGGCGCTGCGCGGTTGGCCCGCGGCGAGGGCATCTGGTACGACGACGGGCAGTTTTACATCGCCTGCACCAACGGCGGGCAAAAGCAAAAAGGACAGATTTGGAAGTACGTTCCCGCCGAGCGCGAAGGGCAGGGCGGGGCGGACGACTCGGGGACGCTCGAGCTGTTCATCGAGTCGCGCGATTCGCAACTGCTGGAGAACTGCGACAACATCACGATGTCGCCGTGGGGTGATCTTGTTTTGTGCGAGGACCGTGCGGCGGACCTCGTGCGGCTGGTGGGCGTGACGCCCCGCGGCCAGCTCTACACGCTTGCCGGGCATCACGCCAAGAGCGAGTTCGCCGGCGTGACGTTTACGCCCGACGGCACGACGCTGCTGGTGAACATCCAGCATCGGGGGCTGACGATTGCGGTGACGGGGCCGTGGCGGAGCATGGCTTGAGCCGGAGAGTCCGCAGATGGCGCAGATGATCGCAGATCAGGATGCAGAGGAGGGTGATCCGCAGACCTATGCGATCTCGGGGCGTGCATTGTTGATCAACTCCCTCAAGGCCACATCTTGCGAACGTGGACTGCTCGTCAATTTCGGCAGTTCGCGACTTGAGTACAAGCGATTCATCCTCTCTTCTCATCAGCGAAAATCCGCGACATCTGCGGACTCTCCTGGATCGCGAGAGTAATTGCGCGGATGAATCTTTGAGTCTCGCATCTGGCGATGCATAATGTCGACGTGCGCCCTGGAAGGGGCGTTGGGCATCCAAGGGTTGCCATGCCATGAGCGCGCCGGTTGCGAGCAGTTGCGAGAGCGTGCTGGAGCGGTACCGCGGGTATCTGCGGCTGCTGGCGGAGTCGCGGCTGGATCGGCGGTTGCGGGCGAAGATTGATCCGTCCGACGTCGTTCAGGAAACGATGTTGCAGGCGTTTCGGGCGTGGGGCGATTTGCGGGGCTCCAGCGAGGGGGAGCGGCTCGCGTGGCTGCGGCAGATTCTCATCCGCACCCTGCTGCACGCCGTGCGCGACTTCGGGCGAGCGAAGCGGAACGTGGCGCGCGAGCAGCACTTCGTGCGATTGGCTGACCAGTCGTCGGTGCAGCTTGAGGCGCTGTGCGTGGCCGATCAGACGTCGCCGAGCCAAGTGGCACAGCGGGCCGAGGAGCTGCTGCGGGTGGCCGACGCGATGCAGGAATTGCCTGAAGAGCAGCGGTCCGCGGTGTTGGCGTATTACTGGCGCGGGGCGACGGTGAAGGAAATCGGCGCCGAGATGGAGCGGAGCGGAGCGGCCGTGGCAGGGTTGATCTACCGGGGCGTCAAACGGCTGAACGAACGCCTGGCTGCGAGTTGAGTACGGGAAGATTCACCACAGAGAGCACAGAGTTCACAGAGAAAAACCGAGGAATAGGAATTAGGACCGCTGGTCACGTCATGTCGCGATCCATTGAGAACAACGATGAGGTCGAGGATGCGTCGCATGAGGTGGCGCTGGCGGCGTACCTTGATGCCGTGGCAGCGGGGGAACGGCCGGATCGGGACGGATTGCTTTCGGCGAATCCTGAGATGGCGGTGTTTTTGACGGAGCATGATCGGCTCGCGGAGCTTGGTTCGTGGTGGCGGTC
Source organism: Lacipirellulaceae bacterium (assembly GCA_044867485.1). Classification (GTDB taxonomy): domain Bacteria; phylum Planctomycetota; class Planctomycetia; order Pirellulales; family Lacipirellulaceae; genus Lacipirellula. Next base: position 30,960 of record JBIOVA010000252.1, read on the forward strand.
GGCGGCGGGGGAGGAAAAGACGGCGTCGTGGCGGCCGGATGTGACGCGGCCGGTCGCTGAAGCGGCCTCGCCGTATCAAGCGGCGCTGCCGGAATTGCCGGGATACGAAATCCGTCGGGAGATTGCTCGCGGGGGGATGGGCGTCGTCTACGAAGCGCGGCAGCGGGGGCTGAATCGGCCGGTGGCCGTGAAGCTGATCCTGCACGGCGCGCTGGCCAGCGCGGACGACCGGCGGCGATTCGCGGCCGAGGCCGAGGCGGCGGCGAAGCTCAAGCATCCGGGCATCGTGGTGATCCACGAAGTCGGCGAGCACGCGGGGCAGCCATTTTTCTCGATGGAATACGTCGCCGGGGAGAGTCTCGCGCGGATCGCGCGGCGGCAGCTCCCCACGGCGAAGCAAGCGGCGCACTACGTGACGGAAGTCGCGCGGGCCGTGCAGTTCGCCCACGAGCACGGCGTGCTGCATCGCGACATCAAGCCGTCGAACGTGCTGGTCGACGAATCGGGCCGCGTGCGGGTGATGGATTTTGGGCTCGCCAAGCAGATCGACGCGGACGACAAGCTGACGATGACGGGCCAATTGTTAGGGACGCCGTCGTACATGGCGCCGGAGCAGATTTCGTCGTCGGCCGGCGCCATTGGTACGGCGTGCGACGTGTACGGGCTGGGGGCGCTCTTGTACGCGCTGCTCACAGGGCAGCCGCCGTTTCGCGGCGAGAGCCAGGTCGAGACGCTGTTGGCCGCGCTGGAGTCGACGCCCGTCGCGCCGCGGCGGATCAACCCGCACGTGTCGCGGCCGTTGGAGATGATCGCGCTCAAGTGCTTGGAAAAAAACCCGGCGGATCGGTACCCGTCGGCGCAGGCGGTCGCCGCGGACTTGGAGCGGTTCCTGCAGGGCGAGTCGCTGAGCATCAGCAGTCCGAATCTGCTCGACCGGCTCGTGCGGAATTTGGAGCGGAGCCAGTTCGATCGGGAGATTCACGCCTGGTCGCGGATGCTGATGCACGTGGCGTGGATCGCGCTGGCGGCGCATGCGGGAGTGTTCGTCGTGGCGTCGCTGCGGGCGGAGCATCCGACGCTGTGGCTAGGGGCGATCCGTACGGCGGGGGTGTCGGCGATGGTGGTCGTGTTCTGGGCCCGGCGAGCGGACTGGTATCCGCCGCGCGGGGCGCCCGCGCGGCAGTTGTGGGCGATTTGGCTTGGCTATCTCGGCGGGACGATCGTGCTGGTGATGATCGACTTTCTGCAATCGCCGCCCGGCGTGCCTTACTATGGGCTGGGGGCCTACCCGCCGATGGCGGTGCTCGCGAGCCTGGCGTTTGTCGTGCTGGGGAGCAGTTACTGGGGTTATTGCTACCTGATCGGGGGATTATTCTTGCTGCTGGCGGTGGCCATGACGCAGTGGCTGCTGGTGGCGCCGCTCGCGTTTGGGATTTGCTGGGGGGCGAGTTTGGCGCTGCTCGGTCGGCGGCTGCGGCGGCTGGCGAGCGGGGAGTAGGACGCGGATGACGCGGATCTTGCGGATTCTCGCGGGTCCGCGTCATCCGAGTTCTATCCCTTGGGACTAGCGCATTCGCAATTTTTCTCCGTCGCGCGCAAGGATGGCGTGGTCTTGGGCTCTGATTGGGTAGGCGGTTTCTGAACGCCGCCCTGGCGCGACCAATTTGGGAGTCCGTACCCCCATGGCGATCATTGTGCAGTGCTCTTGCGGGCGGGTGCTGAAGGCACGGGACGACTTTGGCGGCAGCCGGGCGGAATGCCCGAGTTGCGGGCGGATCGTCGAAATCCCGACGACGACGCCGGAGAGCGTGTCGGCGACGGCTGCGGCGCCGAATCGGGCGGAGCCGACGCCGGTGTATGAGTATTTTGATCCGCCGATGGGGAGCGCTCAGCCGTCCGCCAAGGCGGATCTTCGACATGCGGCGGAGGGTGGCGCGGGGGCTGCGGCTGTTGCGGAGTCGCCGGTGTTGCGGCGGATGTTTGAGGCGCTGCTCGATCCGCGGGCCATTCAGTGGATGCTGATGATCGGCGGCGGGTTGTGCGTGCTGGGCATTGTCGTGTGGCTGGTCAGCAAGGGGGTGTTCGCCAACAAGGTGATGCTGGCCGGGCTGTTGGGCGTGGGGACGCTGGCGATTCTTGGCGCCGGTTGGTTTACGGCGCTGCGGACGCGGTTCCGGCTCGCCGGCCAGGCGCTCACCTTCCTGGGGTGCGTCGTGGCGCCGCTCAATTTGTGGTTCTATCACGCGCAGGACCTGGTGACCGTGCAGGGGCACCTGTGGGTTGGCGGCGTGGTGTGTTGCTTGCTCTACGCGGCGACAGTGTGGGTGCTGCGCGATCCGTTGTTCATTTACGCCTTCGAGGCGGGCGTGACGCTCACGGCGCTGCTCTTGCTGGCGGACTTGGGCAAGATCACCGACGTGGCCTGGTTGAGCTTGTTCCTCATGGCGTTAGGGCTGATTTCGATCCACGCCGAGCGGGCGTTCTCGCCGACGGAGGACGCGCAGTTCCCGCGGCGGCGGTATGGGATGCCGTTGTTCTGGTCGGGGCATGTGCAGATCGCCGCGTCGCTGGTGATGCTGCTAGGTTCGCAACTGCTGGGATGGCTCGCGGAGCCCGCGCGGGCGCTGTTCGGCATCCAGTGGCAGGACAATTTGCTGACGACACACCACATGTTGGCTGCGGCGGTGTGGCTCGCCGGCGTGTATGCGTATGTGTACTCCGACGTGGTCGTGCGGCGGGTGGGCGTGTACCTGGCGCTGGCGGGGTTCTCGCTGGTGATGGCCGAGGCGACGTTGCTGTTGGGCTTCGACGTGCGGGCCGAGTGGATCATCGCGGCGATGGCGGTGACCAGCGTGGCGATCAATGTGGCCCACGCGCAGTGGGGCGGGGATTACAAGCAGCTTGGCCGGTTCGTGCCGCCGTTGGCGGCGGTGCTGGCGCTGATTCCGGTGGGGTGGGGCGTGCTGTTGCATCTGCGGGCTACGAGCGGCGCGGTGCAGAGTGTGGGGTGGAGCTATCCGACCGATCGCGTGTTCGTGGCGGTGATGCTAGTCGTCGCGGCGGCGAATCGGGTCTCGGCGTGGCTGTTGCGGTATCGCGATCGGCGGACGTCGATTGTGTACTTCGTGCTGAGCGCGGTGGCGCTGTTGATCGCGGTGGCGGGGCTCTTGCGGATGCTCGGTTACACGAGCTGGGCCCAGCAGGCGCCGTGGATGATGCTCATCCCGATCGCGTACCTCGTGGCGTCGCGGCTATGGCGGGGGCACACGGCGGAGTGGCCGCTGTACTGGGTGGCGCAGGCCGCCACGGCGATCATCCTGCTGCATGTGTTCGGGGCGACGATGCAGGATCTCCGCTCGTTCGCACCCGCGGAGGGCGTGCGTGACACGTTGATGCTGGGACTGGTGTTTGCCGAAGCGGCGGCGTTTTACCTGCTGGCGGCGATGTTCCACCGTCGCAGCATCAACGTGCACCTGGCCGCAGCGGCGGCGTGCGGGGCGCTGTGGCAGTTCATGGGCTACCGCGGGATCGATCCGACGTATTACACGATGCTCTACGCGGCGCTCGGCGTGGCGTGCCTGGTGCTGGGCCGCGCGATGGGGTTGGAGCACGTTGATGTGTACCGCGGCTCAGGCGCCCGATTCATGGACCAGGACGCGAAAAGCACGGCGATACGAGGCCGGGGTCTGCCGGCGTTTCAATGCGGCAACGGCATTTTGTGCATCGCGCTGTTGGCGGCGTTCATGCAGGGCCTGGCGGGGCTCGCGCGGCAGGGCGAAGGTTGGATGGGGATCATCTCGCTGGCGGCGACGATCGCGGCCGCCGTGTTCGCGGCGCTGGTCGTGCCAGCAGCCCATTGGCGGCGGTTCTACATGGTGGCCGCCACGGCGCTCGCTGGGGTGACGTTCCTGCGGCTCAACATGCTGATCGACCTGAGCGGTTGGCAGAAGCTGGAAATCTTCTGCGTAGCGGCGGGCGTCGTGATGCTCGTGGCCAGCCACTTCGCCCGGTTCCGCGAGGAGGAAGGCCGACGCGAAGATCCGGTGAGTTTTGGCCTGGTACTGGGAAGCGTGCTGGCCGTGGCGCCGTTGGTGATCTCCGTGCTGTATCACCGCTGGTCGGTGGGGATGCCGTCAGTCATCGACGAGATCGCGCTCTTAACGGTCACGATCGTGATGACGGTCACCGGCGTGGCGTGGCAGATCAAGTCCACGACCATGTGGGGCGGCGCCGCGCTGGTGCTCTACCTGGTCGTGCTGGTGTGCTCGCTGGCGTATCACCCGCAGGTGGCGATTGGCGTGTACCTGGCGGTCGGCGGGGCGGCAGTATTCGGGCTGGGGATCGCGCTCAGCATCTACCGCGAGCGGCTGCTGGCGCTGCCGGACCAGATTGCGAGGCGGGAAGGCGTGTTTCGGATTCTGAATTGGCGATAGAAATTAGCGGTTCAAGCGACTGAGCATTTAAGGGAGTGAGAACGATGAGACTTTCAGCATTTACGTTAGCCGCGGTATTGGTGATCGGTGGACTCGGAGTCATCGCCGCCGCGCCGCCAGGCGACCCGGCGCTCGCGTCAGGCAGGGTGCGCGTTGGCACGTACGACAGTCGCGCGATTGCCGTCGCCTACGCGGCATCGTCCTTCAGCCCCGTCGGCGAAAAGATGAAGGAATACGATGCCGCGAAGCAAGCTGGCGACAAAGGGAAGATGGCGGAGCTGGAGTCGTGGGGCAAGAGCTATCAGCGAATGCTTCACTTCCAGGGGTTTGGCCGCGTGCCGGTAGGCGACTTGCTTGAGCCGGTCAAGGACGGAGTGGCCCAAGTCGCGGCCGACCATCAGTTAGCAATCATCGCGATGCAGTGCGACTACGTGGGCGCGGACGCGGAGGTTGTTGACGTCACGGATGACTTAGTTGAGCTGTTCAGCCCCGCGGCCAGGACGCGGGAAATGGCGCGGAAAGTGCAAGAGGCCGATCCCGTGTCGCTCACGGTGCTGGCGGACATGCCGGCCGAGCAGTAACGGCTGCGATGGAACGAAGGGCTCGCTGTCCAGGCTGCGCGGCGCGCGCGGACCAAGACGGCGCGTCGCGTCACGCAATTCCTAACAGTTCTAATCGACAAGGAGGGCGCTGCGATGTTGGCCAGAAGCGTGAGACGAGCGTTCGCGGCAGCGCTCATCGTGACGGGCGTCGGCGGTGCGTGGTTGAGTGCCGTTCAAGGGCAGACAGCGAGGGAGGCGGCCAACGCGCAGTCGCCCAGCGCGTGGACCCTCGACGAGGCGCGGGCCCACCTGCGGCTATTTCCGCGCGACGTTTATGTGCAATACGTCGCCCTGCAGCTTGCGCGTCGCGAAGGGAAGCTGCCCGAGGTGGCGGCGGAGATCGAGCGGCGCAATCCGCGGCGAAACCAGTGGAACGCGCGCCGCGGGCAAATTGATTTGTTCAGCATCTTCACCGGCCAGCTTGCCGTGCAGGAGAGTCTGCAGCTCGACGCGCTGGCGCCGGATGATCCCAATGCAAATCAAGGCGGTGCGGCCCCGCAGGGACGCGTGGGCCCGCAGCCGATTCTTGCGGCCAGTGGACGGCCAGCGACGGCGGCGCCTGGAGACGCGGTCGCCGTGTCGGAGCTGGAAGGCCCGACGATCAAGAGCCATCCGTGGAAGGAGATGCTGGCGGGGAAATCGCCGGAGGTGAAGGGGCTCGCGATGAGCGTGCCGGCGGACTTTTACTTCGTGAGCTTCCGGTCGCTGAACAAGCTGCTCGACGCGACGGACTTGGCGACGCTGTGGGGCGCCCATGTGATGAACCAGTCGAGCCGCGAGGCGCAGACGCAGCTCGTGGGCGATCGGCTGCAGGAACAACTTGCCGTCGAGGTGAACCCCGAGCTGCGGCAGTTCTACGACGCCGTCATCGATGAAGTCGCCATCGTCGGCAGCGACTTGTTCCTCCGCGAGGGGAGCGACGTGACGATGCTGTTTCACGCGAAGCAGCCGATCGTGTTTCGCGCGAAGATGGAGCAATTGCTGACGAACGCGGCCAGTCGTCGCGAAGACGCGAAGCGCGTGGAGGGGCAGTACTTGGGGATCGACTACGCTCATGTGGCGACGCCCGATCGGCGGGTGTTCGTGTACTCCGCCTACCCGTCGCTGGACGTGCATGTGCGGAGCAACTCGCGTGCAGGGCTGGAGCGCGTGATCGAGGCGATTGTCGGCAAGGGCAAGGGGGACGACGCGGTCGAGCGGCTCGGCGAAACGGACGAGTTCCGTTACGTGCGGACGCTCATGCCGCCGGGGGCGCCGGAGGAGGACGGCTTCATCTATCTGTCCGATCCGTTCGTGCGGCGGCTGATGAGCCCCCAGCTGCGGCTCACGCAGCGGCGGCGGCAGGCATGCTACAACAACCTCCGGATGATCGGCCACGCGGGGCTGATGTACCGCACGCAGACGGGGCAGGCGGCGCCGTCGCTTGCCGATCTGACGAAGGCGGACTGCGCGTCGGGCGAGTTCGGCCACGGCAAGTTCGCGTGCCCCGAGCATGGCGAGTACACGCTGAGCGCCGACGGGCTGACGGGCGTCTGCTCGCACCATGGCTACGCGAGCTACCTCACGCCGTGCAGCGAGATCGAAACGACGCATGTGACCGAAATGGAAGCGGCGGCGTACCGGCAGTTCGTCCAGGAATACAACCAGTACTGGCGGCAATTCTTTGACCCCATTGCGATCCGGCTGCAGATCACGCCGGAGCGCTACCGGGCCGAGACGATCGTGCTGCCGCTGATCGACAATTCGATCTACTCGGGCCTGGCGATGGCGCTTGGCGGCGAGCCGGAGCCGCTCGATGCGCTGCCCGTGCCGAAGCGCAACATCTTCAGTTTCGCGGTGCGGCTAAATAAGGCTCGGCTGCTTCATGACATGGGGCTGGAGCGGTTCATCCCGTCCGACGACCCGCAGTGGGAAGAACTGCAAGCGCTGGCCGCCACCGAGCGAGCGGCCTCGTCAATGCAGCAAATCCAGTGGGCGCTGGTGAACTACGAACAGGCCCACAAGCAATTCCCGTCCCCGAGCGCCAATGGCTTGAGTTGGCGCGTGCGGATCCTGCCGTATCTGGGCGAGCAGGCGTTGTACGACGAGTTTCACCTGGACGAGCCGTGGGACAGCGAGCACAACCGGGCGCTCGTCAAGAAGATGCCGAAGGCGTACCAACCGCAGATCGACAAGTTGCGAAAGGCGGCAAAGACAAAGTTCGTCGTCTCGCGCGGGCCCGACGCACTGTTCGCCGAAGCCGAGCGCGGGCCGAAGCTGGCACAGATTTCCGACGGCACGTCCAACACGATTACGTTGGTGGAGGCGGACGACGAGCATGCCGTCGTGTGGACGCAGCCCGAGGATATGGAGATTGCACCTCGCGATGCGAAGCGCGATTTGGAGGTGCGGGTTCCCGGCGCCTATCTCGTTGGGATGGCGGACGGCAGCTTGCAGTTCCTGCGTTCGGACATTGATCCGGGGATCTTGGCAGGAATGCTGACCCGCTCGGGTAATGAGACGCCCAATTGGCGTGAATCGACGACGCCGCTGCCGCAGTTTCGCCCGATGCGCAGCATCAACGACGAACGCGCGCGACTGCTTGGGCAACTGCGACTGGGCGAGATGATCAACAAAGGCATCGGCAACCAGGTCGGCTTCCACGTGTACGACTCGGAGCCGATGTTCGACCTCGGCCTGACGCGGTTCATGGGCATGGCCATGAGCACATTCCGCGGCCGCGGAATCGACGACGACTTTCTATTCCTGTTTCCGTTGGTCGGGGCGCTGAATGGGCCCGTGTACGTATCGATCCCAGTCAAGGATCGCGAGATCGTCGACGGATTCATGGACCGACTCGACGCGTATCTCGCGGAGCTGGCCACGCATGAGGAGCAGGACTGGTTCTTCAGCGTCGATCAGGACTTTTACCATTTGCCGAAGGACGCGGATGGCAGGTCGGTGCGCGCGTATGGATTCCAGTTCGGTCCGCTCAAGTGGCGGTTCTTCTGGAGCCGCATTGGCGACGCGGTGTATGTGGCCAGTAAACGCGAGGTGCTCGACGACCTGGCGCAGCTTGAAGCGAACGATGGCGGCGCTGCCGACGAAAGCGACGTCGCCCACGGCTTCATCCGCCTCCGCCCGCAGCATTGGGACGAGGTGCTCGACGCGTATCGGCTCGGTTGGGAAGAAAACCACCGCGAGGCGTGCCTGCGAAATCTCGGTCCGCTGCAAGGGCTGTCGCGAGCCCTGGCCGCGGGCCGATCGGACGGCGAGGCGATCACGGCGGCCGAGCTCGACCAGTACGCAGCGCGCGTCTACGACGTGCACCACTTCTGCCCGGACGAGGGTCACTACGAAACGGCGGTCGACGGCCGATCGGTCCACTGCACCGTCCACGGCACGGCCCGCGAGCCGCGCCAGACGGCGGCGCCGGCTGAAGCGAGCGAGCTCGGCCGGTTGATGGGGCAGTTCCGCGATTTGACCGTGGCGCTGACGTTCCTCGACGACGGCTTGCACGCAGTGGTGACGCTGGAGCGGCAGCCGGCTGAGGGCGAATGATGGAGCCCCTGCGCCAACTTGCGGGTCAGCGAGCTGCGAGCCCCGACGCCGGGTAGGGCAGGGCGATCGGATCGGCGATCGCGAACAGGTTCGCGCAGTGTTTGCGAATCGCAGCGTCGCAGATGGCGTAGCCCCAGTTGATGAGCTGCTCCTGCAGCGTCTCGTCCATCGCTTTGAGCCGCGTCTTGACCGCCGCGAGCCAGGCTGTGTCGACGGCGCCGACGCCGAGCGGATCCGAGACCTGGAAGTCCGCGAAATGCGAGCGGACGCTCCAGTAGGCGCCGGTGCGGCCGTTGGCGTCGCCCTCGGGTAGCGTGTAGGCGGCGATGAGCTGCCGCTTCCGCAACGAGCGAACCTGGGAGTCGATGAGCTCGATGACGCGCAGCCCGTGGCGGCCCCAGTCCGCGGCCGGCTTTGCCGCCGGCGCGACCCGCTGACTGGCGTCGCTGACCAGGACCGTCGAATAGCGCTTGAAGGCCGTTTCCAGGCCAAGGTTGTCGTACACGCCGCCGTCGGAGAGCACGGCCCGCTCGTTGAACGGCTCTCCCCAGAGGGCGCCGCGGGAGTTGGGATCGAAATCGTCAGGATCGAGGTTCAACACGGCGGGCGAGAGCACCGGCGGAAAGGCGCCTGACGCGGCGACCGCCGTCGCCAGGGCGAGCTTGGGTTCGCGAATCAGCCCCACCTGATAGTCGCCCATGTACGGCTTCGAGAATCGCCACAGCGAGCCGGTTTGCACATTCGTGGCGTTGATCACGAACCGCGGGCCGGCGCCGTCGGTAGGGAGATCCTGCAGCGTGGCGTCGTGGAACAGGCGCCTGTTGTACGCCTTGGCGACCTTGTCCGAAATGCTGCCGGGGAGCAGGGCTCCGGCGATGACCGACTTGCGATCGACCGTGACGCTCGCCAGGCGGCGAATCGGCTCGACGACTTCAGCGACGAACGCGCCGGCGACGCCCGTGGCGGCGTGGAAATCGAGCCGCGGCCACGCGAGGCCCAGCACTCCGGCGGTGATCGACCCGCCGGAGACGCTGGAGATGCGGTTGAGCTTCGGCAGGATGCCGGCGTCATTGAGCCGCCAGAGCGCTCCGACGTGGAACACCATGGCGCGGTATCCCCCGCCCGACATGCACAGGGCGTTGCCGGCAGTGAGCCGCTCCTGTTCCCTGCCGGCGTCGGGGGCGATTGTGCGAACTGGGGAGGCAAGCGATTGCGCTTCGATGGAGTTCACGGCAGGCGGGCCTCAAGAAATTGAGTCGGCGGGGCCGTCGACACCGCCGCCGTTCTATCGCAACCCGCATGCGAAAGCTACTATTTTTTCGCCAAGTCGGCTGCGAATGATGGCCAACAACTGGAGCGTGCGGCATCACGAATGGGCGAGCCGGTCCGCCTGTTCGGCGACGGCGACGCTGTCGCGGCCGTTGGCTTCGGTAATGCGGCGCGGGTGCGACCGGTCCGCGATCCAGGTCATCTGGTCGGCCAGTATGGCCCGCAGCAGATCGCCGTAGCGGTGCGACTTGTGGGCGGCCGCCCCGCCGTAGAGCTCGAACATCTGGTAAACGTCGTACTCCTTGAACCGCCCGCGACACGCGCGCTGCGATGGGCCGTAGACTTCGGTGGCGTCGAGCCGACCGTCGGGGAACAACTCGCAGAGCCGGCGAGTTTGTGCTTCGTCGGCGATCGCATGGATGCGGTATCGGGTGGGGATCCACTCGTGGAGCACGACGTCGCCGCGCTCGAAGACCAGTCGCAGCTCCTGCCGATCGAGACGGCCGGGCTGATGGAAGCCGTGATAGAAATTCACGTGGACGCCATCGGCGTAGCGAACCGTGGCTTGGACCTGCTCCTCGACTCCGGCGCCGGGTCGCTCGGCCACTTGGGCGGCGACGACCTCGCCGGGGCCGAGCCAGCCGGCGAAGAGATCGAAGAAGTGGACGCCGTGCTCGACGAAGATGCCGCCGCTCTTGGCGCGATCCCAAAACCAATGCTCCGGCGGCAGGCCTTCGTCGACGGCGTAGTTCTCGAAGGCGCCGTGGAGCGGCTCGCCCAAGAGCCGCTCGTCGACGAGGCGCCGCACGGCGTCGAACAGCGGGTTGTAGCGCTGCATGAGATTGGCGACCGCCAACAGGTCGCGCTCGTGGGCCGTGGCCAGCAACTCGTCGGCCTGAATGACGGTCATCGCCAGCGGCTTCTCACAAATGACATGCTTGCCCGCCCGCAGCGCCGCCAGCGCCTGCGGGTGATGCAGGAACGGCGGCGTGGCGATGTAGACCAGGTCGATGTCGGGCCGCGCGAGCAAGGCGTCGACTTCCTGCACATCCTCGACGCCAAATCGCCGAGCGGCCGCATAGGCTGCTTCGCGATGCGTCCCCGC
>JBIOVA010000253.1:0-9423 GCA_044867485.1 Lacipirellulaceae bacterium
GGGCGCCGTGTACCAGCTACGCACTGCTGGACAAGCCAGCAGTGGCACCCATTTCTCGCATCCGAGTCTGAAACGGGCGGCTGGTCGAAGGGCCGCCAGCATGCCGAAGAGTCCCTCTGAAATCAACCCTACCTTGCCGGCTTATCGCCGGCGCGGATCAGGCCAATTCGTAGTATGATTCGGCCTGCGGAGCGTTCCATCGGAGGCGGCGCGCGGCCCTGAGAATCATACGCAGGGGGCGCTCCTGTTGTAGCGACGGGGATTGAGATGACGGCGCCGGCGGTTGCTCCCGAAACGATTCCCGAGCTGTTTGCGGCGACGGCGGCCAGCCGGCCGGACCAGCACGCATTGGGGCTGATTTATGACGGCGTCCTGATCTGGGTGACGTGGCGGGAGATTCAGGGGTTCGTCGCCGCCTACCAGCGGGCCTTTTCGGAGCTTGGCGTGGGGGCGGGCGCCCGGGTCGCTCAAGTGAGTCCCAACGCCTGGGAATGGGTGCTGACCGATTTGGCCCTTATGGGGCTGGGGGCGATTCATGTACCCATCCACGCGTCGCTAGCCGCGTCCCAGGCGGCGGGGCTGATCGAGCACAGCGGGGCGTCCCTGGCGGTCGTCGCTGACGTGCAACTGGCGGATCGGCTGCGGCCGGACCTGCCGGCCGGGGTCCCGATCCTGGTCCACCGGGATCTGCCGCAGGACCCAAGCAATGACGCGCCCGCGTCCCTGCCTGGCGCCGACGATGTGGCGACGATCCTCTACACGTCCGGAACCACCGGACCACCGTTGGGTGTGATGCTCACGCATCGCAATCTTGCCACAAATGCCGTGGCCACGACCGAGGCGGCGGCGCCCGGTGCCGACGAGATTCGATTGTGCCTGCTCCCGCTGTCGCACATTTACGCCCGCACGTGCGACCTGTACTGCTGGTTGGTCCACGGCGGGCGGCTGGTGCTGGCCGAGTCGCGGGAGACGATCTTTCGCGATTGCCAGATTGCAGCGCCGACGGCGATCAACGCCGTTCCGTATTTCTACCAGAAGGTGGTCGACCGGCTGCGGGAGGCAGGCGGCGCCATGGACGAGGATCGGTTGCGCGGCGCACTAGGCGGCGCTGTGCGGCGCTGTTATTGCGGCGGCGCCGCGCTGCCGCCGGAGGTTGACCGGTTCTTCGCGGAGCGCGGACTGCCGATTCTGTGCGGCTACGGCCTGACCGAGGCGGCGCCGGTCATCACCGCGACGACGCCGGGCGACTACCGCTCGGGCACTGTGGGTACGCCGCTTGCCGGCGTCGAGGTGCGGCTGGCGGACGACGGAGAGGTGCTGGCCCGCGGGCCGAACATCATGCGCGGCTATTGGCAGGACGAGTCGGCCACGGCTCGCGCGGTTCGCGACGGCTGGCTGTTCACCGGCGATTTGGGACAATGGGACCCCGCGGGCCATCTGCGGATCGTTGGTCGCAAGAAGGAAATGATCGTCCTGGCGACCGGCAAGAAGGTGGCGCCGACGCGGGTGGAAGAACGGCTCGCCGGGTCGCCGTGGATCGAGCAGGCGTGCGTCGTGGGCGACGGCCGCAAGTGTTTGGCGGCGCTGATCGTGCCCCATGGCGAGGCGCTGCGGCGGGAGATCAAGCGGCGGCGGCTATGGGTCTGGTCGCGACGACGGGCGGTGTCGCATCCGCAAGTCGTCGCGTTGTATCGAGAGGAGATCGACCGGTGCTTACGCGACCTCGCCGAGTTCGAGCAGGTGGGGGCGTTTCTACTCTTGGATCGAGCCTTCTCGCAGGAGCACGGCGAAGTGACGCCGAAGCTGAGTTTGTGCCGGACGGTGATTGAGATGCGATTTGCAGACGAGATCGAATCGTTGTACCGGAAGAGAGGGAACACTAATAAGCACTAATTTCCACTAATCCGGATTAGCGAGTATTAGCGCTTATTAGTGTTCGAAAATCCCCATGCCAAGATTTCGCGCACTTTACACGGATTACCCATGGGCTGATGCGTCGGTGGAGCGGGAGATCCTTGCCGAGGCGGAGTGCGAATTGGTCGCGTCGCCGGATAACAAGGAGGCGACGCTCATTGAGTTGGCACCGGGAATGGACGCCATTCTCACCTGCTGGGCGCCGGTGACCGCACGGGTGATCGACGCCGCCGATCGCTGCCGGCACATCGCGCGGACCGGGATTGGGCTCGACAACATCAACGTGGCGCGGGCCACCGAGCGCGGCATGCTCGTCACGAATGTGCCGGACTACTGCTTGCGGGAGGTGGCCGAGCACACGCTGGCGCTGCTGTTCGCTCTGGGACGGAAAGCGGCGGCATACCACCTAGCGACCAAGCGCGGCGAGTACAGCCTGGTCGCGGGATTGCCGGTCGAGCGGATCGAGGGCAAGACGCTGGGGCTGGTGGGGCTGGGGCAGATCGGGGCGCTGGTGGCGGCGAAGGCGGCGGCGCTGGGCTTGCGCGTCATTGGAACGAACCGTTCGCGGCGCACGCCGCCGGGAGTCGCCTGGCGGTCGCTCGACGAGCTACTGGCCGAGAGCGATTACGTGTCGCTGCAGATTCCGCTCTCGCCGGAGACGCGGCAGATGATCAACCGGCAGACGCTCGCCCGCATGAAGCCATCGGCGTATCTGATCAACACGTCGCGCGGCGGATTGGTGGATCACGCGGCGCTTGCCGAGGCGCTCGCCGCGAGTCGGCTCGCGGGGGCGGCGCTCGACGTGCAAGATCCCGAACCGCCGGATCTTTCGCAGCCGCCGTGGAACGATCCGCGGGTGATCGTCACGCCGCATGTGGCGTTTTACTCGTCCGAGGCGACGGCGGAGCTGCGCACGCGGGTGGCGCGACAGGTCGTCGCCTTCTTGCACGGCGAGCGGCCGGAGAACGTGGTGAACCCCGTCGTGTTGGGGGATTAGCCCCCGGTCGTGGACCGCCGATGGCCCCCGGTCATTGACCGGGGGCTAAATGGTTGCAGGCGGTCGGCAAATTCGGCGCAGTCGGCGCCACGGGAACGCTCGCTTTGACTGCCCCCCTGCGGCGGCCTATATACCGTTGGAGAGTTCTTTCGTCGCGCACGCGCCTCGACGCCGAGGCTGCGCTTGCGCGACGAGGCGGACATGGTCTGCCCTCACGGGGGCGGACGAAGCGTGGGCGCGGTCATGGAAGAGACGAAACCTCGGCCCGGTTTCCCGGGCGACCGATCGCAAGCAGCGGCGGAGAAGCTGCGCGCGCTGCGGGAGCGGGCCAATCAGGCGCTGGACGATCACCGTCGCCGGCTGGGCGAGATCGAGGGGCAGCTCAGCGATCGGGTACGGCATTTGGCGGAAGAGTTTGGCGCCGCTCAGGCTGCCGCGGGGCAGGCGACGACGCCCGCGCAGGAGGAGGAGCTCGCGGCGCTGCGGCGGCAGCTCGACGAGGGTCGGGCCAAGCACGACAAGTTCGTCGAGCAGCTCGTCGCCGCCCGCAAGCAGCTCGACGCCATCCAGTCGCAACCGTGCACCACGTGCCAACACGCCGCCGAGCAGTTGGCTGCCGCCGAAGAGGAAACGCGCAGGCTGCGCGAGCAGGTCGAGATCGCGGCGCGGCGGCACGAGGAGGATCGGCAACGGCACGAGAAGTTCGTCGAGCAACTGCAGGCCGCACGGCAGGCCATCACCGTGTTGCAGCACTCGGCCGGCGAGTCGGCGGCGGAGCTGCGGGGCGAATTGGAGACGGCACGCACCGCCCGATCGGCGGTCGAGGAGCAATTGGCCGCGGCGGCTCACGATCTGGAAGTGCTCCATGCGGAGTGCGACGCCACGCGGGCGCGGGCCGAAGGGCTCGAACAGGAGCTGGCGGCGGCGCGGGCGGAGAGCGAATCGCTGCGACAACAGGCCTCGGCGCTCGGCGAGCAGCACGGCGCCGCGGCCAACGAGGCCGGCGCCCTGCAATCGCGGGCTCAGGAGCTCGACGCCCAGTTGCAGCAGTCGCGATTCGCGGAGGCGGCGCTCCAGCAGCAAACGTCCGTCCTGCAAGATCAGGTGGAGACGCTGCAGCGCGAGGCCGAGTCGCTCGGCGCTCAGCTTGCCGACTTGCAGGCGACGTCGGCCGACTCGCAAGGTCTGGCCGAGCGGGCGGGCGTTGCCGAGGAGGAGGCCGAACGGCTGCGACGGCAATTGACGGCGGCCGAGGGGGAACGGCTCACGCTGGCGCTGGCGGTGGAGCAAGCCGAGGGGGCGGTCGTCGAGTTGCGAGGCGCCCTGGCCGCGGCGGAAGAGCGGTTGGCGGCCGCCGAGCAACAGGCCGCCGCGGGGACCGACGCGGCGACGCTGCGCAAGCAACTGGAACAAGCCCACGCGGCGGCGGACGAGCGCGTGCAACTCATCGGCGAGTTGAAGAAGACGCTCGACGACGCACGGAGCGAGCTGGACGATCTGCGGACAACGATGACGCCGCGAGCGGAGTTCGACGCTGTCGAGCGCCAACGGCAGTCCGAACACGCGCAGCTCGAACTCTTACAACAGACCGTGGCCGCGCTCCAGGCCGAGGTTGACGAGGCGAAGCGGCAGACCAGCGATGCGCAGGCCGAGGCGGCGCACGCTCAGGCCGAGCTTTCGCAGGCCCAGGCCGACGCGGCTCGGTTGCTGGCGGACGCGCAGGCGGCGGTCGCGCAGTCGACCGCGACGACGGCCGCGCTGCACGAGGCGTCGCGCCCGGCGGCGGAATTCGACGAGCTGCAGCATAAGTTCGACTTGGCGCTGGCCGACGTGCAGAAGCTCAAACGCGAGAACGGCAACCTCCGCGAGGAGCTGGCGGCGCGGCCCGAGGCGGGCGACGACCAGTCGTGCGAGTTGAGCGCCGTGCGTTCGGAACGCGATGAGCTCGCGCTCCGCGTGGCGGAGTTGGAGCAGGCGTCCGCAGCGGCGGCGACGGTCGACGGCGACTCGCAGCAAGAGCGGGACGATTTGCAGCGCCGGTTCGAGTTGGCCGTGGACGATGTGCGGCAGCTCAAACAGGAGAATGCACAGCTTCGCGACAAGCTGGCGGCTGGCGGCGGCGGCTCCGCGGGCGGGATCGCCGACGACGGCGGCGGCGGCTCGGATTGGGCCGCGCAGCGGGCGCGGTTGATGGCGATGCTGGAAGAGGAGGACGGCGAAGGCGACGTGGGCGCCGAGCGAACCGCCGAGCGGGCGACCGTGCAGAAGACCATCGCGGCGACCGATCGGGTGGTGGCCAACAAGGATCAAGAAATTGCCGAGCTGCGGGCGGCGCTGGAGTCGCGCCCGGCCGCGACGGCGGCGGACGCCGAGGAGCAGCAGCGGCGCGACGAGATTCTCGACGCCGACGAGTTGGTGGCGGCCGAGCGGCAACGGCTGGCGGCGTTGACGGTCGAGTGGGAGGAGAAGCTGCGGGCCGCGGAGCTGGAGTTCTCCGTGGAGCGGGCGAAGCTGGCCCGGGAGCAGGCGGCGCTCCGCGAAAAGACGTTCGATCTGGAAAAATCCGCGCCGCAAACTAGCGGCGGCGAACCGGTCGACGTGAGCAAGCCGCGGCGGCGGTGGCTCGCGGCTCTCGGGTTGCATGAGGACGACGACGAGAAGAAAAAGAAGAAGTGACGCGTACTACTTCACCGCTTCGCCGGCGAGTTGGTAGATGGCCAGGGGATGGCCGTCGGGCCCTGCGAGAACTTCGAAGCGGAACGTGCCTTCGACCGCGACGGGGTAAATCGAATACTCAGCGGTCGCGTCGCCGGCCATCGTTACGAGGATGCAGTCGAACAGCGCGGCGCCGGGGCCGAAGCAGCACTCCAAGTTGTCGCGCACGAGGACGAACTGCTTGAGGCCGCGCGTGCGCGGCGTGGGGTACATGTAGCCGCGGATGCGGATCCGCTGGTCGAAGAGTCCCTTCACGCGCGCGGTGAGCAGCGACTCGGCGAAGTCGTCCGTCTTCTCCATGGGGAATTTGAGGTCGTCGAACGTCGTCTCGAACGTGCCGGTGGAATCGCGGCGCGGCAGGTCCGCCGCGGCGACGGCGTTGGCCGCGGGCTGGGGCGCGGCGTCGGCAACCGCCGCGGTTGCCCGTCGATCATCGCCGGGGACGCGGGCCGAGGCGGCGCCGTCGCAACCCGCCGCGACGGCTGCGAGCGCCAGCACTGCCGGCAGAGTCAGTTGCGAGCGGCTCATGCAGCGATTATTCGGCATGATCGGCTTCGAGACGGTAGACGGTTTTGCCTGAGCCGTAGGCGGCGTTTCGCGGGTCGACGCGCAGCGTGCCGCCCATGCGGAACAGGCCCGGCGAGTAGTCGACGGTGAGGTCGCCCTTCAGGCGGACTTCCATCTGGTCGAAGTACTGGACCGCGCTCATGTCGCCGAAGCAACATTGGTTGTTATCGCGGACCAGCAGGAACTTCTTAATGTTGAATCGCAGGCCGTTGTTCGTCGAATCGGGACGGATGTAGCCCTTGATGAACACCTTCTGGCCGTCGAGCGCGGCGACGTCGGGCGGCACGATGTGGCTGCCGCGGACGTCGATCTCGTCGGGCTTGAAGTCGGCGAACGACGTGCGGGCGTAGCCGTCGGGCACTTCGGTGGCGCGCACGTAGCCGGCAAACGCCAGGCCGCCCAGGAGAAACGCGGCGGAGAGCACGACGCCGGCAACGGCGGGCGTGCGGCCGGAATACTGCTCGGGGTTGTCCTTGATGCGTTGCAAGGCGCGCACCCCGAGCACGATGCCGATCAGCGGCAACGGGGTCAGTAGCACGGCGCTCTCGAACGTGTCGCGGCCGGCGAAGAGAACCATCGCGGAGAGCAGCCCGAACACGAGGGACGCAACGGCGCCGATGTTGAGGGCGCGGTATTCGAATTCGCCGCGATTGGCGAGGTCAGCGGGGGCAGACAGGACTTCAGCGGTGGACATGGGGAAGGAAATGGGGTGGTGAGTCCGCTTGGACATTTAACGCCGCCGCTTGCGGCGGGACGTCGCGGAGCAAGCTCCGCGGCTCAATGAATTTGATCCAATTTGTCCAATAACGGATCAGGGTCACGGATTCTCGTCGGAGGATCGGGGGTCGGCGCCGCGGAGCAGGACCGCGAAGATCGCCAGCAGCACCGCGGCGGCCAACAAGGGGATGCCGATAATCTTGATCTTACTTGGGGGCGTCGGGGCGGCGATCGGAAGCGGCGTTCGCGGGGCCGCGGCGTCTTTGACGGCGCGCGCCGCGGACGCGACTTCTTTCGGTTCCGCGACGCCGGCGACGGGCGGATCGGCAGACGCGGCGGGCATTGTCGAGGCGGCCGGTGACGCGGCGTCCGTCGTCGTGCTCGTCGTAGTCGTAGTCGTTGTCGCCGCCGGCGTCGCCGCGGCGCGCTGCAGAAAGCCGAACGCCGAGAGGCTGCGGGCGCGGTCGATCGTCGGCTTGTCGAGCGCCTCCAGTTCCGCGAGGGCCGCCTTGGCCTTCTCGCCCACGTCGCCGGGCGCCTCGGTCGCCACGAGCAGGTAAGACGCCACCGGCTGGCGAATCCAGTCGTCCGCCGGGGATTCCTTGAACATGGCGACCAGCCGGGGCATCACTTCCCAGTCTTCCCAGCGGGTGAGGTCGGGGATCACCTGGTCGGCGAAGTCCTTGTGGTCGAGCGCCAGCCGCATCGAATCGAGCAACTTCTCGCGCGGCAGCACGTCCGTTTCCTCGCCGTGGAACCGCAAGGCCATGACGGTGGCATGGAGATGCTTGAACTCCACGTTGGGATTGGCGAGGAACAGCTCGTTGACGAGCTGCAAGCCGTCGGGGCCTTTCAGCTTGAGGTAGCAGGCGATGAGCGCGTCGAGGCTTTCGCGGCGGCGCCGCTCCTCGGCGTGGAGCACCTCGTCGAGCAAGCCGACGCCCGCCGTTGGCCCCACGAGGGCGCTGGTCGCGATTGCCGCGGCGATGCCTGGCTTCATCGTCTGGTAGTCGTAGTTCATCAACTCTTCGAGCATGCCTACATCGTCGCTCTGGCCGCAGATGCCGAGCATGGTGAGGAACAGCCGGCGGCTGGAGGGGCCGACGTTGGCGTCGCCGATCCACTTGAGGAGCTGCTGCCGGTTCATCCGCGGGCCGAGGGCGGCGACCTCGGCGTAGGGCGTGCGGGCAAACTCGTCGTAGGCGTCTTGCGCCAGCAGCGGGTCGTCGTTTTCAAGGTAGTCCTGGAAGAAGGCGAGGCGGTCGACGCCTTCCGCGGGAACGGCGGGGAGCTTCCTCACGTAGGCGACCGCGGGCTCGGCGAGCGGGACGGGCGTCGTCCAGTCGAGGCCCGGGCCGGTGATGCCGGCAAGTCCCGTGATCATGAATTTCTTGTCGGGCGCCTCTTCGCCGAAGTACACGACGTCGATGTCCTTGACGCCTTCGAGGCGGTCGGCGCCGCGGAGGACTTCGACGATGCGGAACTTGGCGGCGGGCAGTTCGCCGGCCGGGTCGTCGGGGCCGGAGGTGGGCATCGGCTGGGCGAGCTCGGCGATGAGCGCCACGTCGGCGCTTTCGATTTCCTGGCTGAGGGTTTGCATCGCGGCGCTGCAGAAAGGGCAGGCGGCTGCGCGCGGCGCGAGGAGGGTCGCTAAGCCGCAAGCGGCGAGGAGGACGCGGTGGAGGGTTGGAGTTTTCATGGTGGCGTCCTGGCCGGAGGGGTCGCGGGAGCGGGGGTGCGCCGGTTCATTTTACCGAGATTGCCAATGGGAGGACACACCGGTGGATTCCTGTCACTCCGAGGTCTGCCGAGGAGTCCGGTTTGAATAGCTTCCGGCCGGACCCCTCCGCGGACCTCGGGGTGACATTCAGTCGGTGACACACACCTATCTCGCTCCTCCCAACGTGCGGGCCACGTCGGTGCGGTAGGCCGTGAGCGCGGGCAGGAAGCCCACGAGGGCCGCGAACGACACCAGGCCGGGGACCAGCAGCAACTCTTGCCACGTGAATTGCCACGCCGGGACGGTGATGCCGGTGTAGTACTCGACGATGGGGCTGGCCGCCGCGAGCACGCCGTGGCCCAGTGCCAGGCCGGCCAATCCACCCAAGAGCGACAGCAGAATCGACTCGACGAGGATGATTGCCATGACCGCCGTGCGACTGGCGCCCAGGGCGCGCATCACGGCGATGTCGTGGCTGCGCTCGCTCATCGAGTTGTAGATGCTCACGAGGATGCTGATGCCGGCGACGACGACGATCAGTACGGTGAGCACCAGCAGAATGAGCCGCATGGGGGCGAGGAAGCTGGACTGCAGGCGCTCGACGACGTTGACGGGAGCGACGGCCTGGGCCACGCGGTCGTTGCCGCGGTTGACGGCTTGCTCGATCGAGAGCGGGGCCATCATGTTATCGTCGGGACAACGGATGAGGATCGAGGTGACCTTGCGCTGGGACTCGGGGAGCGGCGTGGGGTGGGCGTCGGAATGTGAGGCGTCGTCGTTCGTGGCGTCGGCG